>NZ_JBIWJF010000002.1:0-493187 GCF_044764985.1 Kitasatospora sp. NPDC093550 | reverse complement strand
CCACCCGCCGACCCGTCTTACCCGTCCCACCGACCACCAGCACGACACCGGCATCCGTCGCCAGATCCACCACACCAGCCATCACGATCACCCTCATTCGAAGACACGGAGGAATCACAGGAGTCCGACGGACCGGGGCACCGTTCGCGTTCGCCGCGCTCCTGGCGTCCGATCGGTTCGTCGTCGTGGCACCATTCAAATCCCCCCGGGTCGGGCGGACCATAGCCACCGCACTCAGCTCCATGCGCGAGCGTCTACACCGCCGCTCACCTGCGGCGATCCGCCCACCCACGGCTGCCGTCGTACTCGCGGCCGAGGTCCACCGCCACCCACCACAACACACCCCACCCCGGCCCGGAAGTTCTTTCCAGGCCCCCTCGACCCCTCCTCGACCGCCTTCGGAAACGGCCGCGAATTCCGTACGGAGGAGATCTGCGGCGGAATGCGGATTGCCTGCGGTGAATGACGGACGGCCCGGGCGGGCGCCCCGGGCCGTCCGGAGGAACGAAAAAGAGCCGGGGCCGACGCGTTCACGCGTCGACCCCGGCTCCAGCAGTAGCGGGGACAGGATTTGAACCTGCGACCTCTGGGTTATGAGCCCAGCGAGCTACCGAGCTGCTCCACCCCGCGTCGGTGAGATCAGCTTAGGCGATGACGGCCCGAACGCGAAATCGGTTTCCCGGCGGCACTGGGCTCCACGGCTGCGTCGGCACTGTCGGTTGATCTCCAGCAGTCGAGTAGCAGCCTTCCGAAACGCGTCAGCAGCCCCTGCCGTCGGTGGCGACCAGTCCCGGGAGCCCCTCGATCATCCGGCGCCTCTCGCACACAGTGCGATCCTCCGTCACCAGGACGGCTCGGCCTACGACCGGGGTGGCCGCAGGGCGCCGGCGATGACGGTGGCCACCATCTTGCGGACGGCGGCGGTCTGCGGCGGGGCGCTTGTCCGGTCGGCGAACAACAGGTGCCCGGCCCCGACGAGGGTGGGGGCGAGTGTGTCGACGTCGGCGTCGCCGGCCAGGCGTCCCAGCTCCCGCTCGGCGGTGAGGTATGCGGCGATCATGGCGGTGCCTTGCACGGCCAGTGGGATGCCGGTCAGACCGGCCTCGCGCAGCCGGGCGCGGAGGCCGTCGCGGAAGGTGATGAGCGCGAGGGTCGCCACCGTGACCGGACCGAACAGGTCCCGCAGGGCGTCGGCGAGGTTGTCCACCACGCTCCCGGTGCCGGCGGCGGCACGCAGAGTCGTGGTGCGGTCCTCGATGCCGCGGACGCGGTCGAGGACCAGTTCCGCCAGGAAAGCGTCGAAGTCGGTGAAGTGCCGGTGCAGCACACCCTTGGCACAGTTCGCCTCCTCCGTGACCGCCCGGCTGGTCAACGCGTCGGGCCCGCCCCGGAGCAGGACACGCTCGGCGGCTTCGAACAACTGGCCGCGCACGTTGTGGATGTGCACCCCTGACGGCATCGTCTCCCCTTTCCGCGCCGCCCGCCTTAACAAGTGGGCGACCGCCCATTAGTGTGGGCGCATGCCCACTTTATCGCAGGGACAGCCGGACGAGTCCGGCCCCGAGCCCCACCGCCACCGGCAGACAGCCGAGTCCTTCGGCGTGGACGCCGAACGCTACGACCGCGCCCGACCGCCGTATCCCCGGGCCCTGGTCGACAGGATCATCGAGGCAAGCCCCGGCCGACACGTCCTCGACGTCGGAGCCGGGACCGGTATCGAGGCCCGGCAGTTCCAGGCAGCCGGCTGCACGGTGCTCGGCGTCGAACCCGACGAGCGGATGGCGGCCTTTGCGCGACGCAGCCGTGTCGAGGTCGAGGTCGCCAGGTTCGAGGACTGGCAGCCGGCCGGGCGACAGTTCGACGCGGTCATCGCCGGCACCGCCTGGCACTGGGTGGACCCGGTCGCCGGCGCGACCAAGGCAGCCCAGGTGCTCCGGCCCGGAGGCCGACTGGCCCCGTTCCACCACGTCCCCCAGCTCCCGGTCGAGGTGATCGACGCCCTCGCCGAAGCACTCCGACGGGTCGCCCCCGATTCCCCGTTCAACCCCGGCCTGCTGAGAGGATCGGCCCTGGACGCCTACCAGCCACTGTTCGCGAAAATCGCCGACGGGATCCGCCGGACCGGCGGCTTCAGTGAGCCGGAACAGTGGCGCTTCGCCTGGGAACGCACCTACACCCGAGACGAGTGGCTCGACCAGATCCCCACCTTCGGCGGCCTCACCCGACTCGCCGCAGACACCATGGCGGAAGTCCTGGACAGCGTCGGAACCGCGATCGACAAGCTCGGCGGCCACGCCACCATGCCCTACACATCCGTCGTGATCACTTCGACCCGCTCCCGTACGGCCTGACCGGAGCAACCGTCGGGCGTCGCCGGGCGCGAGCAGACTGATGAACTCGGCGACGCCTCCCGGGGGGTGGGGCAGGTTGTCCCGCTCCTCGCACGGACGTCATACCAGCGGTCCGTCCCGGCGGAGGGCGACCGACCGATTACTCTCTGCCGCCGGACGGAATGTTCAGGGTTGTCCGTACGATCCAACAACATTCTGGACCAGGGGAGTTCGACGGTGAGCCGATCCCGGTCGGCCCGGAAACAGTGACACTCCGTTGTTTGTCCGGGCCGGGTGGGGGTAGGCGGCGGGGCCGAGGAGCGGCTCTCCTGCGGGAGAGGGCCGGGGCCGTTCAGGGACTCTGCCAGGGACATCGACCATGAACAACGCCAAGCTTGCCGTCGCTCTCGGCGGGGGCTACCTCCTCGGGCGCCTGCACAAGGCCCGATGGGCGCTGGCTCTCGCGGGCATGGCGGCGGGGAAACGTCTGAGCGCCAACCCCGGGGTGCTCTTCGGTGACGTGCTGGAATCGTCGCCCCAGCTTCGTAAGCTGGCCGGCGACGTGCGCGGCGAACTCACCAAAGCCGGGAAGAAGGCCGCCATCGCCGCAGCGAGCAACCGGGTCAGCGCGCTGACCGACCAGTTGCAGCAGCGGACCGAGGACCTGCGGGCGGGAACCGACCGCCGCAGGGAGGAATCGGAGGAGCACGACGCCGAGGATCCGTCCGGGGAAGAGTCCCGGGAGGACCAGGACCAGGAGCAGGAACAGGACCAGGACCAGGACCAGGACCAGGACCAGGAGAGCAACGGCGACGAGGCCGAGGAGAAACCGCGGCCGTCCCGCTCCCGGCAGCCCGCGTCCCGCTCAAGGACCTCGTCCACGCGCCGCGCGACCCCGGCGGCGACCAAGCCACGGGCGTCCGCGTCCTCGACGAGAGCGTCCTCGACGAGAGCGTCCGCGTCCTCGACGAAGAAGGCCACCCCGTCACGTTCCCGCACCGCCGATAGCGGCGGCACCACGCGCAAGAGCACGGCCTCCTCGCGGCGGCCGACGGGCAAGTCGGGTGAGTCGAAGGCTCCCGCGAAGAAGGCCGCCGCCCCGCGCAAGACGACGGCTGCGAAGAAGACGGCTTCGGCCACGCCCCGCAAGACCGCGGCTTCCTCGACGTCCGCGCGCAAGAGCACCGCGGCGTCGACGGCGAAGAAGGCCAGTGCCCCCGCGGCTCGCAAGACCACGAGCACCCGTGCCTCGTCGGCGCGCAAGAAGGGGTGACGACGATGGCTGAGCAGACCAAGAAGGACCAGGGCCCGACGGGACTGGGGGACGTCCTGGAGGCCCTTCCCACCGACGAGTTGAAGGAGCAGGCCCGCGAGTTCGCGGCCGCTGCGGGCGAACGGGCCGTGGCGGCGGTGAGCGACAAGGTCACCGACCTCACCGGTCGCCTGACCGACTTCGCGGAGAACGGCGGCAGCCTGCTGGGCGGCGGCGGTGACGGCGGCGGAGGTGGAGGGTCGTCTCCGATGCGGATGCTGCTGGGGGCCGGCGCCGCGGGGTTGAAGCAGGTGGTCGGCAACAAGCTCACCGGGGGTGGCGGCGGAAAGGGTGGAAAGGGCGGAAAGCTCAAGATCACCAACATCGTCGAGGAGATCGACGTCGGGGTCCCCGTGCGCGTGGCCTACAACCAGTGGACCCAGTTCCAGGACTTCCCCCGCTTCACCAAACGGCTGGAGAACGTCGAGCAGGAGTCCGACCAGAAGATCGCGTGGAAGGCCGGGATCTTCCTGTCCCACCGCAGGTGGGAGTCGACGATCATCGAACAGGTACCGGACGAATTGATCGTCTGGCGCTCCAAAGGCGAGAAGGGCCACGTCGACGGCGCGGTCACCTTCCACGAGCTGGCGCCGAACCTGACCAGGATCCTCCTCGTGCTGGAGTACCACCCGCAGGGCCTGTTCGAGCGCGTGGGCAACATCTGGCGGGCCCAGGGCCGGCGGACACGCCTGGAGCTCAAGCACTTCCGCCGCCACGTCATGACCCACACCATCCTCGACCCGGACTCGGTCGAGGGCTGGCGCGGGGAGATCCGCGACGGCGACGTCGTCCGCTCCCACGAGGACGCCCTGGAGGAGGAGCGCGCCGACGAGGAGTACGACGAAGACGACGAGCGGAACGAGCCGGACGACGAGGCCGACGAGGCCGACGAGGCCGACGAGGAGCCGCAGGACGAGGAGGAGTCCGAGGCCTACGACGAGGACGAGCCCGACGACGAACCCGAGGACGAAACCGAAGGCGAGGACGAACCCGAGGACGAGGACTGGGAGGACGAACCGCCGGAGGACGAGTACGACGACGAGGAGCCCGAGGACGGCTCCGACGACGAGGACGCGTACGAGGACGAGGAAGAGCCGCAGGACTACGACGAGGAAGAGGAACCCGAGGAGTACGACGAGGAGGGCGACGGCGCCGACGACGAGTACGACGAGGACGAGGACCAGGACGCCTACGAAGAGGACGACGCCGAGGACGAGGACGACCAGGAGCCCGGCCCCTCGCCCGACGGCGAACGGACCGGCCGGCGGTCCCGCAGGCGCGTACCGGCAGGGGCGCGGTGATCCGTCATGACCGTCGCCCCGCACACCGGCCACTACCTGGACCGGCCTTCGTCGAGCGGTCTGGTCGACGTCATCGACCTGATCCTCGACAAGGGCCTGGTCATCGACATCTACATCCGCGTCTCCCTGGTCGGCATCGAGCTACTGACCATCGACGCGCGCATCGTCGTCGCGAGCGTCGACACGTACCTGCGGTTCGCCGAGGCGGTCAACCGCCTGGACCTGAAGGAGGACAAGAGCGAGGGCCTGCCCGAACTGATGCAGGACATGACCCGGGGCGGCGCACGGCACAAGACGAAGGGCGCGCTCGAAGGCGTCAAGGAATCGGTGGGCGACGTGATCGGCCGGGTCGGGGGGGACGACGAGGAGGAGCCCGAGCCCCGGGAGCGGCCCCGGCCCCGCTCGCGCACCCAGCGCAGGGAGCGTGAGTGATGAACGGCCGCACCCCCACCGACGGGCGGGCCTGCTACGTGTACGGGATCGTGCCGGCGGACGCCGACACCTCGGGGCTGGAGGGGATCGGCGACCCGCCCGCGCCGGTGAGACCGCTGCGGCACCGGGGCCTCGCGGCACTCGTCAGCGAGGTGGTGGTCGACGGCCCGCTGGGTACGGCGGCCGACCTCCGCGGCCACGCCCGGGTGCTGGACACCCTGGCCGCCCGCGGCGCCGTGCTGCCGCTGCGCTTCGGCGCGGTGGTCCGCGACGCGGAAGCCGTCACCGACGAACTGCTCGCCCCGAACGAGGAGGCGTTCCTGGACGCGCTGCAGGAGCTGCGTGACACAGCCCAGTTCACCTTGCGCGCCACCTACCGGCAGGAGCGCGTGCTGCGCGAGGTGCTCGCCGACCGCGAGGACATCGCCGGACTGCGCGAGGAGGTGGCGGCTCTCCCGGAGGAGGCCACCTACTACCAACGGGTCCGGCTCGGCGAGTTGATCGCGGGGGAGATCGCCGCCCGCCGCGAGTCCGACACCGCGGACGCCCTGGAACGCCTGTCGCCGCTCGCCGTCGCGGTCCGTGCGGCATCGGCCGCCGACGCGGCCGGTGACCAGGCGGTCAGCGCCTCGTTCCTCGTCGCCAAAACCAGCTGGACCGCGTTCGAGGCGGCCGCCGAGGAGCTGGCCCGGGACTGGGCGGAGCGCACCACGATGCGGTTGCTGGGCCCGCTCGCCCCCTACGACTTCGCCTCCGACGCCGTCGACGCCGTCGACGCCGTAGCCGACAGCCGGCCCAGCGGGGCCGGCGCCCGGTCGGCGGAGCGGGGAGACTCGTCATGGGCCTGATCAGCGGGCTGCTCACCCTTCCGCTGGCCCCCGTGCGCGGGGTCATCTGGGTGGCGGAGCGGCTCTCCGAGCAGGCCCGTCGGGAGCTGACCGATCCGGCCGTCATCCGCGCCCGGCTGGGGGAGGTGGAGGCCGCCCGCGCGAGCGGCACGATCAGCGACGAGGATGCCACCGCGCAGGAGGAGGAACTCGTCCGGCGCCTGTGGCAGGCCAAGGGCCCCACCGGGGGGCTGGAGGTGTAGGACCGTGCCCGAACACGAGCCGCGCCCCCGCCGCCCGGCACCGCCGCGGGACGCCGACGAGCGCCCGCCGCGCCGCACCACGGCGCGCGCCGATCCCGACCGGCCCCGGCGGCGTCCACCGCCGCCGCCCGAGCAGGAGGACGAGGCTCCGGCCCCGCGTCGCCGTCGCCCGCCCGATGCACCGCCGCGCACCGCGCACCGTCGCCGCCCCGAATCGTCGGAGGGAAGCGAACCGCCGGCCGAGCGCCGGCACCACGCGGCCACCGGCACCCGCCGGGCCGAGCCGGAACGGCTCACCGCCCGCGGCGCCGCCGCGCGAGCGGCCGACTGCGTCCAGGAACTCACCGGGCGCAGCGCGGAGGGCATCACGTCGCTCAAGCGCACCGAGGACGGCTGGCAGGTGGGGGTGGAGGTCCTGGAGGCCCGTCGCATTCCCGACTCGACCGACATCCTGGCCGAATACGGGGTCGTGCTGGATGCGGACGGCGAACTCGTCTCCTACCGGCGGAACCGCCGGTACCACCGGGGACGGGCCAACGAGGAGCTGTCATGACCGAGTTGAGCGGATACGGCGGCGCCGGCCCGCTGTCGCACCTGCCGAGGACGTCCGCGGCGCCGCAGTCCGCGAATCTGGCCGATCTGCTCGAACGCGTCCTGGACAAGGGCATCGTCATCGCCGGGGACATCCGGATCAACCTCCTCGACATCGAGCTGCTCACGATCAAGATCCGCCTGCTCATCGCCTCCGTCGACCGGGCCCGCGAGATGGGCATCGACTGGTGGGAGCACGACCCGAGCCTCTCCTCCGGCCAGCGCGACCTCGCCGCCGAGAACCGGCTCCTGCGTGAGCGCCTCGGCCGGCTCGAAGCCGCCCACGGCCTTCCCGCCCGCGCGGAGACCGCCGACGGAGAGCACGCGGTGGAGCCGGAACCGGACGACGAGACGGACCGCCCGCCGGCCCGCAAGGCCGCTCGTACCCGGCGCACCCCCCGGAACTCCTCATGAGCACCCAGCCGCCCACCTACACCTGGCTCTACGCGGTCACCGTCACCGGTGCCGACCACCCCGTGCCGCCCGGCCTGACCGGTGTGGCCGGCGAAGCGCTGCACGTCGTCGCCGCGACGGGGCTGAGCGCGCTGGCCGGCGCGGTGCCCCGCACGGACTTCGACGAGGAGCCCCTGCGGGCGCGGCTGGAGGACGCCGCCTGGCTGGAGCGCGCCGTCCGCACCCACCACCACGTGGTCGACACCCTCGCCCGCACCGCCCCGGTGCTGCCGCTGCGCTTCGCCACCCTCTACCGCGACGACCGGCGGGCCGCCGCCATGCTCGACGAACACCGCGACGAGCTGCTGGCCTCACTCCGGCGCACGGCGGACCGCGTCGAATGGGGCGTCAAGGCCTACCTCGCGCCGACCGGTCCACCGACCGGCGCCTCCGCCGGAGGTGCCGACGCCGGGAGTACCGACGCCGGGAACGCCGACGCCGGGAGTACCGACGCCGCAGGTGGGGGCACGCCACCGGATCCCGCGGACCGCCCGGGCACGGCCTACCTGCTGCGCCGCCGGGCCCACCGCCGCCTGCAGGAGCAGGCCCTCCGCCAGGCCGCGGACGACGCCGTGCGCGTCCACGCCGCGCTCGCACGGTCGGCCGTCGAGGCCGTGCACCACCCGCTCCAGCCGCCCGAGGCCACCGGCCGCGCCGAGCAGATGGTCCTCAACGGCGCCTACCTCGTCGAGCAGGCCCGCACGGCCGCCTTCCACGAGGCCGTCGAGGCGTTGTCCGCCCGCTTCCCGGGCCTGCTCCTGGAGACGACCGGCCCCTGGCCGCCCTACTCCTTCACCACCACGCCCCGGGAGGAGGAGCCGCGATGACCGCCCGTCCCCCGCCCTCCGCCCCGTGGCCCGACCTCTCGTCCGCGCCGTCCGCGCCGTCCGCGCCGTCCGGCCTGTCGCCCGCCGTGCCCGAGCGGAACGTGGCCCTGGTCGACCTGCTCGACCGCCTCCTGGCCGGCGGCGTGGTGATCGCCGGTGAGATCACGCTGTCCATCGCCGACGTCGACCTGGTCCGCATCAGCCTGCGCGCCATGATCGCCTCGGTGCGGGCCGCCCTCCAACCCGACGCCCCGGGCGCCGAGGACGGGGAGCCGACGTGAGGCCGCCTGATCCCCCGCCACACGCGGTGGCACCGCGCCCGACCAGCGGCCGCCGCGTGCCGCTGGAGCCCGAGACCGTCGCCCGCGACCTCACCTGCCTGGTCCTGGCCCTGGTCGAGCTCGTCCACCAGCTGATGGAGCGCCAAGCCCTGCGCCGGATCGAGCAGGGAGACCTCGACGACGACCGGATCGAAGCACTGGGCCTGACCCTGATGGCCCTGGAACAGCGCATCGACGACCTGCGCGAGCACTTCGGCCTCACCCCAGAGGACCTCAACATCGATCTCGGCCCGCTCGGCCCCCTCCTCGCCCCCGACTGACCCACCACGCCGATCCGCGCCGTACGAATCCCCTCGTCACAGGCGTGGACACCCCGACACCGGGCACACGCCGAAGTGCAACCCGCCTCCGCGAACGGAGTGCGGCACCGAGCCGGGCACGCGCCGTGCCCGGACGCCCTTCCACAAGGGAGCCGTCCCATGCTGATACTCGTCCTCGTTCTGCTGCTGGCCCTGGTCCTGGCCGGCGCCGGCTTCGCCATCCACGTCCTGTGGTGGCTCGCCCTGGCCGTCCTGGTCCTCTGGGTCGTCGGGTTCTTCGTCGCCGGGGGAGGCCGCAACCGCCACGCCCGCTGGTACCGATGGTGACCGGCCCCGGCGCGGGTCAGCCCGTGGTCCAGCGCCTCGGAGCCGCCCTGCGCCGGGAACGCGAGGCCTACGATCCCGGCGGTGACCGGCCGATCGGCGGCTACGTCGCCGTCATGGCCACGTACGTCGGCGGGATCTCCGCCCTCACCGCCGTCGTACGGCGCAGCGGCCGGCCGCTCCCCGCGCCCGGGCCGTGGGACGTCCTGCTGACGGCCGGCGCCGTCCACCGCCTCTCCCGCGTCCTCGCCAAGGATCCCGTCACCAGCCCGTTCCGGCTGCCGTTCACCCGCTTCCGCGGCCAGGCGGGCCCCGCCGAACTGGATGAGGACGTCCGGGGTTCGGGAGTGCGCCGTACCGTCGGCGAACTCGTCACCTGCCCGTTCTGCGTCGGCCTGTGGGTCGCCACCGCGGTGACCGGTGCTCAGGTGTTCGCCCCCAGGGCGACCAGACTGGCCTGCTCGGGCCTCACCGCGCTCACCGTCGCCGACTTCCTGCACTTCGCCCGGGCCGGCCTGCACGAGCACGTCGACTGACCCGCCCGCCCCGCCGGCCGGCGAACCCCGGTCAGCGAAGGGGCAGGCGGGTTCAGTTCTCGTCCTCCAGGCGAATCGCCTCCTCCAGCGACTCGACCGCCTTGTCGGTGTGCCCGCTCCGCTGCTCCAGCAGGGCGGCGGCGATGGCGTCGAGCTTGCGCTGGATGGCGTGTTCGGCCCGCCGTTCGGCGTTCTTCAGCAGGGCGAGCAGCAGCAGCGTGACGGCCGTCATCAGATCGCCGACCAGCAGCTGCCACCCGAGCGACAGGCCCGCGGCATGGACGGCCACGAAGGCGGCGACCAGGAGCAGGCACAGCAGGAAGAACGCCGGTGAGCTGGTGAGGTTCGAGGCGTGCTCGGCCACGCGTTCGAAGCGCCCGCGGCCGGCGGTCGCACGTTCGGCGGGATGCCGGAAGGACATGGATGTCGGCTTCCCCGGGGGCGGGCGTCAGTCCTCGACGGGCTGGTCGGGCTCCCGCGGTGCCTTCTGCTCGGCGACCGGTGTGCCCGCCCTGACCGTCTTCACGGTGGCGGCCTCCGCCGCCGACCGCTCAGCCGGCTTCCGCTCCTCGGGCTGGTCCGTGTCGTGTCGGTCCGTGCGGTGTCGGCCCGTACCGTGCCGCCTCGTGTCGTGCCGGCCCGTGTCCTGCCGGCCCGTGTCGTGGTGCAGCGGAACGCCTCCGGCTCCTCCCTGCGGGATGTCGTCCATCATCGGTACTCCTCCGTGCGTAGCGCGCGCCGTGGCTGCCGCCTCCGTGCGCGGCCGTCCGTGGTCACCGACGGGGGAAGCCTCCCGGACCCCTCCGGCTACCCGGCGGCGCGCAGCGGAAACCCCGACGTGGTCGACGGAGACCCTCGCCGCAGGAGGGCCGGCCGCTGGGCACCGACCGGACGGCAGCCGCCCCCTCGGGTCGGTGGACGCGAGGGGGCGGTGGTACGGCTTCCGGGGTCCGGGTCAGCCGTAGGGCGGGTCTGACAATTCCCGCCGGGCGCGCGACGCCGGGGCACGCACCTCGCCGCGTTGTCGTCGGTCGCCGATGGCCCCCAGCCTTCGGCCGGGAGGTGCCCCCACCGCAGTGGCTCCCTCCTCCGCCTTGCGATGCACGCACCCCAACGCCGCAGGCTGATCCGACGCGAATTGTCAGACCCGCCCTAGTGGTTGCGGATGTTGTCGGCACCCAGGTCTCGGCCGCCCGGATCGACGGCTCGCCGGTCTGCACCCGCGAGACTCCGCCGCCCACCGACGCCGGCCTCCCCGACACGTCACCGGCCCGCACTCCGGGCAGTGCGCGGAGCTCTGATCCGGCACACCGGCGCCCGGGAGGCGGGTCTGCGAAACCCCCGCCGCCCGGGTGCCGCCGTGTGATGGGATGAGCCCTTCGCCACTGATCCCACTCCCCACCCAGCCCTGGGAGGCCGTCATGTCCCCGACCCCGCAGGAGATCTTCCAGCGCTACGTCCACGCCGGACCGCTGACCCGCGACGCCGACGCCCTCGCCGAACTCTTCACCGAGGACGGCGTCTTCGAGGCACCGCTGCTGCCCGAGGGCACCTCCCTCCCCCGGCGCGTCGTGGGCCGCGAGGCGATCCGCACCGCGATGGCCGCGCACTACGCGTACCAGCCGGCGGAGAAGCGGACTCCGAACCTCCAGAAGTCCCGGTACGTGCTGCACACCACCGCCGACCCGGAGGTGTTCATCGCCGAGATCGACACGGCCTTCGACGACGGGGACGGCGACGGCGAGGACGCCGTCGTCTCGCTGGTCCAGATCTTCCGCGTCCGCGACGGCAGGATCGCCCGGCTGCGCGACTACTTCTCCCCCGCCCTGGTGAACTGACGGCCCGCCGGGGAACGTAGACGGACATCACCCGCCCCTCCCCTTCCCGGGCGGCCTTCCAGGTCGGCACCGTCGAGCCGGGCGGCCGACTGCCGTGCGGGCGCCCCGGTCGCGGTCGGAATCACCGCGACCGGGCGCCCTGGACGCGTCGACAGGTCCGTGGCCCGGTCGACCGGGCCGCGGTCCCCGCTGACGGAGCGCCGTGTCCCCGCCCGCAACGGGTGAGCATGTGCGCACGGATGGGTCCTACGATGGGCGGATGAGCACCGGCACCGATCTGGCAGATGCACACCGCTCGCAGCAGCGGTCCGAGGAGCGCCTGGACGTCGCGGCGTCCGTGCTGGCGCTGCTGGCCGACCGCACCCGGCTCGCGCTGCTGGAGCGGCTCGGCCGGGGCGAGGCGGACGTCACCACGCTGACCGAGGCCACCGGCGCCGCCCGGCCGTCGGTCAGCCAGCACCTGGCCAAGCTGCGCCTCGCGGGGCTGGTGGCCACCCGCAAGGAGGGGCGGCGGGTGGTGTACTCGCTGCACCACGGGCACCTGCGCCGGCTGGTCGACGAGGCGCTGAACGTCGCCGACCACCAGATCGGGCACCTGCCGCCGCACGACTGACGCCTCCCGCGCCTGGCCCTCCGCGTGCCCGCCCCTCCCCCGCCGGACGGGCTCGGGGGCGGCGTCCTCCATAGGTGCACAGGTACGCACATATTGAATAGAATGGGCCGACCACGCCACTGCGGATCGGGACGGGGCCCATGCTGTCCGTGCTGCGCAACCGCGCCTATCGCCACCTCTTCACCGCCCAGGTCGTCGCCCTCGTGGGCACCGGCCTGGCCACCGTCGCGCTGTCCCTGCTGGCGTACCGGATCGCGGGGAGCGACGCCTCGGCGGTGCTCGGCACCGCGCTGGCGATCAAGATGGTCGCCTACGTGACCGTCGCCCCCGTCGCCGGTGCGCTCGCCGGGCGGGTACCCCGGCGGGCCCTGCTGGTCGGGATGGACCTCACCCGGGCCGGGGTGGCGCTCACCCTGCCGTTCGTCGACCGGGTCTGGCAGGTCTACGCGCTGGTCTTCCTGCTCCAGGCGGCCTCCGCCGCCTTCACCCCGACCTTTCAGGCCGTCATCCCGGACGTGCTGCCCGCCGAGCGCGACTACACCGACGCGCTGTCGCTGTCCCGGCTCGCCTACGACCTGGAGTCGCTGTTCAGCCCGGCGCTCGCCGCGCTCCTGCTCTCGGTCGTCTCGTACGGCTGGCTGTTCGCCGGGACGACGGTCGGCTTCCTCGCCTCGGCCGCGCTGGTCGTCTCGGCCGCCCTGCCCAAGCCCGTCCCGGTCGGGCGCACCGGGGGCATCCGCGCCAGGTCGGCCTTCGGCACCCGCCTGTTCCGGGCCACGCCCCGGCTGCGGGCGCTGCTCGCCCTCGACCTCGCGGTCGCCGCCGCCGGGGCCATCGTGTTCGTCGACACCGTCAACCTCGTCCGCGACCACTTCCACCGGACCGCCGGGGCCGTCTCGCTCGCCCTCGGCGCCTACGGTGTCGGCTCGATGCTCACCGCGCTGCTGCTGCCCCGCCTGCTGGGCCGGGTCGGCGACCGCGCGGTGATGCTGCCCGCCGCCTTCGCCCTGCCGGCCGTGCTCGCCGCCGTCAGCGCGATCGCCGCCGCCCCGGCCGGGGCGGGGACGTGGCCGGCCCTGCTCGCCGCCTGGGCCCTGGTCGGCGCGGGCAGCTCCGCCGTCCTCACCCCGGGTGGGCGGCTGATCCGCCGCTCGGCCGCCGACGCCGACCTGCCCGCCGCGTTCGCCGCCCAGTTCTCGCTCTCCCACGCCTGCTGGCTGCTCACCTACCCGCTGGCCGGCTGGCTGGCGGCGGCCGCCGGACTGCCCGTCACCGCCGCCGTCCTCGGCGCGCTCGCGCTCGCCGCCGCCGGCGGAGCCCTCGCCCTGTGGCCCGCCCGCGACCCCGACGCACTGGAGCACCGGCACACCGACTTGCCCGCCGGCCACCCCCACCTCCGGGGCGCGCACCCGGCCCTGGCCGGCGGCTGGCAGCACGACCACCACTACGTCATCGACCAGCACCACCACCGCTGGCCCCGGCCGTCCGGCACCCGCGCGACGGCCGGCTGACCCGGCGCCCGCACTCCCGCTCGGCGGCCTCCCTCGACGGCGGAAAACCGGTGGATGCGAGACCCCGAGGGTGTTAGCAATGTGACATGCTACAAGGCACCCACCTCACCCTCCGGGCCCGGCACGAGGCCGACGTCCCCGTCCTCCAGGCCGAGCTGTACGACGACGTGGCGACCCGCTCCCGGGCCGACTCCCGCCCCTGGCGGCCCCTTCCGCCCGGCGCGGCACACTCCCCGTACGCGGTCGCCGAGCCCTCCGAGGAGGCCGCCTGCTTCTCCGTGGTCGAGACGGCCACCGGGGAGCTCGCCGGGGAGGCGCTGCTGTGGGGCATCGACACCCACAACCGCGCCGCCCACGTCGGCCTCGCGCTGCGGCCCGGCCACCGGGGGCGCGGGTTCGCGGCCGACGTCCTGCGGGTGCTCTGCCGCTACGCCTTCCCCGTGCTCGGCCTGCGGCGACTGCAGCTGGAGACGCTCGCGGACAACGCGCCGATGCTCCGCGCCGCGGCCACCGCGGGCTTCACCGTGGAGGGACGACTGCGCCGATCCGCCTGGGCGAACGGGGAGTTCCTCGACCAGGTGGTGCTCGGCCTGCTCGCCGAGGAGTGGCGGGGGTGACTCGGCGGACGCGACCGGGGTGACCGGACCGCACCGTCACCGGACCGCGGCCCACCGGAACGCCGGACTGCCCGCCGCGTCGGCGGGCAGTCCGGGCTCCGGCCGGCCGCCGCTCTTACCGCAGGACGCCGTGGACGGCCTCCGGGTCGGTCGGGGACAGGCGGGCGGAGGTGCCGGTCGCGGGTGCGGCCTTGGCGGTGGCGGGCGGCGGGGTCACGTACACCGGGTCGGGGTCGGCCTCGGGGGCGCAGGTCTTGGCGATCCGCCCCTTGCCCTGGGGCAGGCTGCCGTCGCGCAGGTAGGCGGTGAAGGTGTCGTCCAGGCAGGCGTTGCCGTGGAAGAGGATCTCGTGGAAGCTGCCGCCGTTCTGGACGACCAGCTTGGAACCGGGCAGCGCGTCGTGCATGGCCAGCCCGCCCTCGTACGGGGTGGCGGCGTCCTCGGTGGCCTGGAAGAGCAGGACCGGGGGCAGGCCCTTGCCGGTGATCTTCAGTCGGCCGGCCGGGTTGCCCTGGTACGGCCAGAACATGCAGGCGGCATTGTACCACATGTTGTTATAGGTGTAGAAGGGGGCGACGGCGTCCACCTTGGCCTGGTCCTTCTTCCAGACCTCCCAGTCGCGCGGCCAGGCGTTCTCGGTGCACTGCGCCGCGTTGTACGCCGGGAAGGCGCCGTCGTCCGGACCCGGGGCCGCGTACCGGTTGTAGGCGATGTTCAGCGGGCGGCTGTCGTGCTGGGTGAGGTACGCGGAGAGCACGGTGGCCATCCGGGGCCAGCGCAGGAAGTTGTAACCGCCGCCGTAGAAGGTGTCCTCGAACTCGGCCGGGCCGATCCTGCCGGGGGCCGGGGCGGCGTCCACCGGGTCCTTGCGCAAGGCGTCCTCGACCTGGTGGTAGGCCCGCTCGACGGCGGCCGCGTCGGTGCCCAGGTGGTAGACCGAATCGGCCTTGGCGGTCCAGGCCGCGAAGGCCTCGAAGCGGCGCTGGTGCTCCTTGTCCTGCAGGATGTTGTGGTCGTACCAGCTGATGGTCGGTCCGACGATGCTGTCCAGCACCATCCGGCGCACGTGCGAGGGGAACAGCTGGCCGTAGGTGGAGCCCAGCGAGGTGCCCCAGGACCCGCCGTAGAAGTTGATCTTCTGGACGCCGAGCGCCCGCCGGATGCTGTCCATGTCGCGCGCGTTGTCGACGGTGGTCATGTGCGGCAGCAGCCAGGACCAGTCCGCCGCGCAGTCGGCGGCGTAGCCGGCCGCCTTCTTCAGCCACGCCTTGGCCGTGCCCTGGCCGACCTGGTAGTCGGGGCGCTCGGCGTCGAAGTAGTGGGCGTCGCAGACCACATGGGGGTCGCTGCCGTTGGTCCCGCGCGGGTCGAAGCCGATCCAGTCGTAGGTCGAGGCGACGTCGGCCGGGAGCTTGCTCGCGATCGAGACCGGCATCCAGAGCCCGGAGTCGCCGGGGCCGCCGGGATTGAGCAGGATCGGGCCCTGCTGCTTGTCCTTGGGCGCGGTCGCGGGGAGCCGGTTCAGCTTGACGGCGATCTTGCGCCCGTGCGGGTCGGCGTAGTCCACCGGCACGTCGAGCATGGCGCACTGCAGCGCGGGGGTGGTGGCGTCGTCGCAGGAGCTCCAGACCAGCTTCCCCTGGCCGGTGTCAGCCAGGTCGGCGCCGTCCGGCCCGGCGGCGGAGGCGGAGGTTCCGCCGAGGGCGGCGACGGCCGTGACGGCCGCGAGCAGGGCGATGGCTTTTCTCATGGGGAGCATGATGTGACATGTGCAATGGCACATCCAGGGGGCTGACCGGAATTTACCAAGCTTTGACCACATCAGTCTGATAGATCATCAGACTTTCAACCCTCCAGGCAGGTTGTCCGTGCGGGCACTCACGATCCGTGGCTAGCATCGGGAACGCATTCCGTTCGAGCGCTAATCGCCTGGGAGGGGCGGCGCCGGGCGGGACCCCGACAGGAGACTCCCTTGCACGTGTCCCACAAGCACGTCCACCCCGTCAGCGACCGCCCCACCGCGGCCGACCTCGCCCTGCCACCCGCCCTGCCCTACCCGGACGGCTGGTCCGCCCTCGCCTTCTCCGCCGAACTCAAGCCCGGCACCGTCGTCACCCGCCAACTGGCCGGCGAGGACGTCGTGTTGTACCGGCTGCGGAACGGGCGGCTGCGCGCCGTCCGCCCGTACTGCCCGCACCTCGGCGCCCACCTCGGCCTGGCGGCGGTCGAGGGCGACGACCTGGTCTGCCCCTTCCACCGCTTCGCCTTCGACGCCGAGGGCCGCTGCGTGCGGACCGGCTACGGCACCCCGCCGCCCAGGGCCGCACTGACGCACCTGCCGGTGCGCGAGGTGAACGAGGCCGTCTTCGTCTGGCGCCACCACGACGGCCGGGAGCCGGACTGGGAGATCCCGTCCTGGCACGTGCTCGGCGACGGGCGGCAACCACTGCGGTACGCCTCCTTCGAGATGCCCGGCTACGCCCAGGACGTCATGGAGAACTCCTTCGACCTGGGCCACTTCGTCACCCTGCACGGTTGGCCGCAGGGCGAGTTGGCGGCCCCGGTGGAGTTCGACGGCCCCCGCTTCCACATCTCCATGCGGGTCCAGGAGACCTTCCCGCTGCTCGGGATGCGGCAGGTCGACGTCGAAGTGGACGGGTACGGCCTGACCGCCCTGCACACCGACGTGCGCACGCCCTCGCTCGGCCTGGAGATCTGCTCGCTGGTGATGGCCACCCAGGTCGCCCCCGCCCGGATGCAGTTGCGGCAGGCCGGCCGCTTCGTCATGCGCGAGCCGGCCGGCCTCACCCCGGCCGTCGCCCGGACGGTCAGCCGCGCGGTGACGGCGCTGCTCGCGGGCCCGATGTTCAAGCGCAACCTCGAGTTCACCTCGGCCGACTTCCCGATCTGGTCCACCAAGACGTACCAGTCCCCGCCCCGGCTCGCCGCCGGCGACGGGCCGATCGGCGCGATGCGGCACTGGGCCCGGCAGTTCTACCCGCCGGACCAGCGGGCGCACCTCCCCGGACCGGGCCCGGCCGCCGCGAACGGCGGGTCGGACGGACGGACGGACGGCGTCCCCGACGGCACGGCCGACGGCCCCGCCGGCGACACCGTCAACGGCACCCCCGGTGGCACGGCCGCCGGCGTCGCCCGAGGCTGAACGGCGGCGAAGGGCGCTGAGCGGCGCTGAGCGGCCCCTGCCCGACCCCCGTACGGCGCACCGGACGGTACCGTCTGGCGTGCAGTACGGGGCGGGCGTGGAGGGGAGTCGGCATGGAGGCACTGGAGGACGGGGATCCGCGGCAGGTGGGCGAGTACCGCCTGCTGCGCAGACTCGGTGCGGGCGGGATGGGCCGGGTGTACCTGGGCCGCACGGCGGGCGGGCGCACGGTGGCCGTCAAGCTGGTGCACGACGAGTACGCGGCGGACCGGGAGTTCCGGGTGCGCTTCCGCAACGAGGTGGCCGCCGCCCGGCGGGTCGGCGGGCGGTGGACGGCCCCGGTCCTGGACGCGGACACCGAGGGCGCCCGGCCGTGGGTGGCCACCGGGTACGTGGCCGGCCCCTCGCTGAGCACCGCCGTACGGGACTTCGGCCCGCTGCCCGAGGCCGCCGTCCGCTCGCTCGGGGTGGGGCTGGCCGAGGCCCTGCGGGCCGTGCACGCACGGGGATTGGTGCACCGGGACGTCAAGCCGTCGAACGTGCTGCTGGCGCTGGACGGACCACGGCTGATCGACTTCGGGATCACCCGGGCACTCGACGCGGCGACCGCGCTCACCCGCTCCGGGTTCATGGTCGGCTCCCCCGGCTACCTCTCCCCCGAGCAGGCCGAGGGCCGCAGCGTCGGGCCCGCCTCGGACGTCTTCTCGCTCGGCGCCGTGCTGGCCCACGCGGCCACCGGTACCCCGCCGTTCGGCTCCGGCGTCAGCGCGGCCGTGATGCTCTACCGGGTGCTGCACCAGGAGCCCGAACTGGCGATCGCCGACCAGGAGTTGAAGTCCCTCGTAGCGGACTGCCTGGCCAAGGACCCGGACCGCCGTCCCACCCCCGAGCAGCTACGCGATCGGCTGACGGCCCAGGACCCGGACGCGGGCGAGCGCTTGGGGCGGCGGGACTGGCTGCCGCCCGCGGTCGCCGCCACGCTGGCCGCCCTCGCGGTCGAACTGCTGGACCTGGACGGCGACTCGCCCGCGCCGCCGGCTCCCCGACCGGCGACTCCGTCGGGCCGGTTCGGACCACCCGCGCAGCTCGGACCGCCGACGGCCTCCGTCCCGCCCGCGCCGCCCGCCCCGCAGGGCCGGTTCGGCCCGCCGGTGCCCTGGACCGCCCCGCCCCCGCCCTCGGCGGCGACCGCCGCCCCGGCGCCGACCGCTCCCCGCCGTACCGGACCGGGCACCCTGCTCCTCGCCGCCGTCCTGGCCGCCGCGGTGGCCGGCGCCGCGGTGTTCCTCGCCACCCGCGCCACCGGGACGTCCACCCGCGACCAGGGGCAGCCGACCCCGTCGGCGCCCACCACCGCGGCGACGGCCGACGGCGCGATCCCCGCGGCCTTCCTGGGCACCTGGCAGGGCACGCTCGGCAGCGAACAGACCTTCCTGAAGCCCGACTTCACGATCACGCTGAGCCAGGGCCGCCCGAACGACCCGGTCGCCCAGATCCACAACAACGAGGGCATCGGCACCCGTTACTGCGACGCCGTCGCCAATCTGGTCCAGGCCACCGCCGACCGGGTGGTGCTGCGCACCGCCCCGATGAACTCGCTCAGCGGCTGCGCTGCCGACCCGCACGACCAGGTGTACACCCGCAATCCGGACGGCAGTCTGCACCTGCTGGTCGGCGGCTTCTCGGGCGATCTGCGGAAGAGGTAGCGGAGACCCAGCCCTTCACCCCCGCAACTCCGGCCCCGTCCGGCGGGGCGCCGTCCGCACCCGGGTGGCGGCCCCGTCGCTCCGGCCTGCCCGGAAACCCCCATCAAGGCGCCCGGAACCGCACTCGACGTGCACTAGAGGAATCCGTCCCCCACCCTTCGGCGCAACTAGGGTGCGACGCATCCACCCCACCATTCCGCTGACTCGAACTCACGTCCGTACGACCGGACTTCCGTCCCGCACCGCGGCCAACCGTCCCGCACGCGAAAGGAGAACCGCCATGCAGCTCAAGGTCCTCGGCCCCCTCACCGCCGACCTCAACGGCATCTCCGTCGTCCCCACCGCCGCCAAGCAGCGCCAGATCCTCGCCCTCCTCGCGCTCTACCCGAACCGGATCCTGCCCACGGCCACCCTGATCGAGGAGATCTGGGGCGACGACCCGCCCAGACAGGCGCTCACCACGATGCAGACGTACATCCTGCAGCTGCGCCGCCGCATCACCCAAGCCCTCGGGCCGACCCCGCACACCACCGCCAAGGACATCCTCACCACCCGCCACGGCGGCTACCAGCTCACCGCGCACCCGGACAACCTGGACGTCCACACCTACAACCTGCTGATCACCCAGGGCCAGCACTCCTTCAACCACGGCCACGACAGCCAGGCCGCCACCCAGTTCCGCCAGGCGCTCGCGCTCTGGCACGGGCCCGCCCTGGTCGACGTGCGCCCCGGCCCGATCCTCACCATCGAGATCATGCGACTGGAGGAGAGCCGGCTGATCACCCTGGAACGGCGGATCGACTCCGACCTGCGGCTCGGCCGGCACAACGAGCTGATCCCCGAACTCACCCACCTGACCCACCAGCACCCGCACCACGAGGGGCTGCACGCCCAGGCCATGGTCGCCCTCTACCGGGCGGGCCGGCAGACCAGCGCCCTCACCACCTACCACCACCTGCGGCACCGGCTGACCACCGAACTCGGCATCCAGCCCTCGCCGCACCTGCAGCACCTGCAGCACGCCATCCTCACCCTGGACCCGACCCTCAACACGCCGACCACCGCCCACCCGACCACCTACAACCTGTACTCGGCCTGAGCCCCGTCCGCCCGGCCGTCCCCGCCGACCTCTCCCAGCCCTCACCCACAGGACGCGTCATGACCACCGCACCCGAGAAACCCCTCGCCCTGATCACCGGCGGCACCCGCGGCATCGGTCTCGCCATCGCCCGCGAACTCGGCAGCCGCGGCCACCGTGTCTTCATCTGCGCCCGCACCGCCCAGCACATCGACCAGGCACTGGCCACCCTGCGCGACGAGGGCCACCAGGCCGACGGCACCACCTGCGACGTCCGCGATCCCGTCCAGGTCGCCGAGCTGATCCGGCACGCGGTGGCCGCGCACGGCCCGATCAGCGTGCTGGTCAACAACGCCGGGCGGACCGGCGGCGGTCCGACCGCGACCACCACCGACGACCTGTGGTACGACGTCATCGACACCAATCTCAACGCCGTCTTCCTGGTCACCCGGGAGACCCTCCGGAACGGCCAGCTCACCGGCACCGCCCATCCGCGCATCATCAACATCGCCTCCACGGCCGGGAAGCAGGCCGTCACCCTGGGCGCGCCGTACACCGCCAGCAAGCACGCCGTGATCGGCTTCACCCGGGCGCTGGCCAAGGAGTTGGCGCCCACCGGCACCACCGTCAACGCGATCTGCCCCGGCTACGTCCAGACGCCGCACACCACCCGGATCCACCACGAGTACGCGACCGCCTACAACACCACGCCCGAGACCATCCACCAGCACTTCCAGACGCACATCCCGCTCGGCCGCTACACCACCCCCGAGGAGGTCGCCTCGCTGGCCGGCTACCTCACCACCCCGACCGCGGCCAGCATCACCGCCCAGGCACTCAACGTCTGCGGCGGTCTCGCCACCCAGTAACCCCGGCGCGATCCAGGCCGGCCCACGGGAAGGACTCGGGCTCCGGTGCCCGCTGATCAGTGATGACGAACCGTCAGTTCTCCAGCGCACCCGTCACCTTGCTGGTGTCCGGCGCCTCCGCGCCCGAGCCCTGCCTGCCCACCGGCCGCCCGCCGAGACGGCTCGACGCCGCAGCCGTCACCGCCGCACTGGCCCGGACGGCCGCCCACCCGCGGCAGCCCGCCGCCCACCCCGCACGGGCCGAGGAGTTCCTGCTGGTCGAGCTGCACCGGGCGTACCGGCCGGACGTGCTGCGCGCGGCACTGCGGGCCGTCCTGCCGGAAGCCTCCGAGCCGGAGCCGGGCGGGGCGGACCAGCGGCAGGCCTCGGCAGCGGATCCCGGCTCACCCTCCGACGGGCAGGACCCGGGGCAGGACCTGCTGTGGCAGCGGGCGGCCGACGGACCGGCTGAGCTCGACCGGGTGCTCGCCGAGCTGGGCCGGAGCCTCGCCGCCGGGCCCCGGCTGCGTGCGGTCCTGGTGGCGGAGCGGGGCACCCCCGGGGACGGCCCGGACGGCTCGGACGGCCGGGACCGCCCGAACACCCCGGACCGCCCCCGGCCCCCGCGACTCTTCCTCGGCTTCGCCCCCGCCGCGCGCGGACGCGCCGTCGAGCTGCTGGAGGAGCTGCGGAAGGCGCTCGCCCACCCGCCCGAGCCGGTCACCGTGCCGACCAGCGCGCTGCAGCGGGAGATGCTGCGCCAGGTGCTCGGCCGGCCGGACCACCACGGCCGGCACGTCGAGCAGCTGTCCTGGAACTGGCACGGCCCGCTGGACACCGAGCGCTTCACCGCCGCCTGGCAGTCCGTCATCGACCACGAGACCGTGCTGCGCGCGGCCTTCGACTGGGACGAGGACGACACCGGCGACCCGTGGATGGTGCTGCACGAGCGCGCCGTCCCCGAGGTCACCCGGCACCCGCACGGCGCCGCCGAGTGGGAGGAGCTGCTCGCCGCCGACCGCCGGCGCGGCTTCGACCTGCGCCGCCCCGCCCTGCTGCGCGCCACCTTGCTCGACGCCCCGCCGGACGCCGAGGAGGGCCCGGCCACCCGGGTGCTGCTCAGCTACCACCACGCGATGCTGGACGGCTGGAGCGTCCGCCTGCTGCTGCAGTCCTTCTACCGCGCCTACCTGACCGACGGCGTCCTGCCCGGCGGCGAGCGCCGACCGGACGTGCGCGACCACGCCCGCTGGCTGCGGGCCCAGAGCACCGACGCCGCACGGCAGTTCTGGTCCACCCGGCCCGCCGCGACGGCCGTCCTGCCGCTCGACCCCGACCCGCGCCGGCCGGGCAGCGGCCGGGCCCGGCGCCGGCTCACCCCGTACGAGGCGGTACGGCTGCGCGGCTGGGCGGCCGCCTGGGGCGCCGGCGAGAGCAGCGCCCTGCAGGCCGCCTGGGCACTGCTGCTCTACCGCGCCGCGCAGTCCGGCCGCCCCCGCCGCCCGGCCCGGGCGGTGCGGGTCGGCTTCGCGGTGACCGTCTCCGGCCGGGGCATCCCGCTGGACGGCATCGACCGGCTGCCCGGCGCGCTGCGCAACCCGCTGCCGATCTCGGTGCGGGTGCACCCGGGCACCACCGTGCCGCAGCTGCTCGCCGCCCTGCGCGACGGGGTGCTCGACCTCGCCGGGTACGAGTGGGTCTCCCCCGGCCAGGCGCACCGCTGGACGGCCGGCTCGCGCGGACCGCGGCCGAACAGCCTGGTCGTCCTGGAGCACCTGCCGGCCCCCGCCCACCACCTGCGACTGGAGACGGACCTCGCCGCGCACGGCATCCACGTGGAGAGCCCGACCCCGGCCGGCACCTTCACCGCGTACCCGATCACCCTGGCCGCCCACTACGACGCCACCGGCGGTCTGGTCCTCACCACCACCCATGACCGCACCCTGCTCGCCGACCAGGACGCCGTCGAACTCCTCAGCCAGAGCGCCCACCTGCTGCGCGCCTTCCCGGATCTGCCGAGCGGGCTGAGCACCACCGAGGTGCTGCGCTCCACGCTCGCCGGCCAGCCGGCGCCCCGGCTCGGCGAGCCGGCGGCCGCGGCCTCCGGGGCGACGGACCGCGCCGGCCCCGCGGATCCGTCCGAGCCGTCCGACCACCCGGCCCCCGACGACGGCCGACCGGACGACGGCCCGGACGACGACCGCCCGGCCGTCCGGCTGGACGTGCTCCGCCAGGCCACCCGTCCGGGCGCGGGCTGGGTCCTGCTGCTGCCCCCGCCCGGCGCACCGGGCACCCGCTACCCGGGCACCGCCCGCGGCTGGCCCGGCCCGCAGGCCCTCGGCGTGCTGCGCCCCGTCGCGGCCGACCCGCCGCCCGCCGCCTACCGGCCGCTGCTCGGCCCGCTGCTGGACTCCCGTACGCCGGTCGCGCTGGTCGCCCCGCCGGGGCTCGGCGTGACCGCGTACGAGATCGCCCGGCTGGGGGCTCCGGCGCACCCGCTGGTGGTGCTGCTCGGCCAGGAGGGCGACCTGACGGCGGTGGCGGAACTCCTGGGAGGCCACGCGTAGGTCCCGTCCCCCGCCCCGCCCGGGCACTACGGTGGCGCCCATGGCCCGTTTCGTCCTGACCCGCCGTTCGCCGCTGCCGCCCGCCGACTGCTGGGAGCGGCTCACCTCCTGGCCCCGGCACGGCGAGCGGGTCCCGTTCACCCGGGTCACCGTCGCCCGGGGCACCGGCCGCGCGGTGGGCGACGTCGTCCTGGCCCGTACGACGGTCGGCCCGCTTCACTTCGACGACCCGATGGAGATCGTCGAGCTGATCGCTCCGGCCCCCGGGCGCGACGGCCGCTGCCGCCTGGTCAAGCGCGGCCGCCCGGTGCGCGGCGGGGCGGTGCTGCTGGTCCGGGCGGTGGCGGGCGGCAGCGAGGCGGTCTGGGCGGAGGAGCTGCGGATCGCCGGGCTGCCCCGGTTCGCCGATCCGCTGCTCGCGGCCGCCGGGCGGCTGGTCTTCGGGCGGGTGCTGGCCCGACTGCTGCGGTAGCCCACGCCCACGCCGACGCCGGCCACTCGTCCGTCCGCTCCCCGCCCCCTGGTCCCGCCCGGTCCCGGTCCCCGTCACTCCCCGGGCCGTTGCGGGTGCCACTCCGCCAGCAGGATGGTCGCGTCGTCGCGCAGGTCGTGGTCCTGATGGGTGACCAGGGCGTGGATCAGGCGGCGCAGGGCCTCGGGGGCCGGGTCCCCGCCGGCCATGTGCTGCATGAGGGTGTCGGCCAGCCGGAGCTCGCCGAAGAACTCGCCGGACCTGGACCGGGCCTCGGTGACGCCGTCGGTGTAGACCAGCAGCCGGTCGCCTGGCTGCAGCCGGGCGCGGTGGACGGGCTGCGCCCCGCGCTCGTGGAAGCCGAGGCCGAGCGGCAGCTCGGCCCGCCGCTGCAGGGCGTCCGTGACGACGCGGCCGTCCCGGATCAGCAGCGGCGGCGGGTGGCCGCAGTTCACCCAGGTCAGCTCGCCCGTCTCGGTGTCGAGGTCGGCGACCACGGCGGTGAGCAGCCGGTCCGGGATCCACTGGACCAGGGTGCGGTCGATGGCCTGGACGATGTCGGCCAGGCCGCCTCCGGACCGCCGGGTGGAGCGGCAGGCGGCGAGGGCGACGGAGCTGGCACCGCCGGAGGCGAGGTCGTGGCCCATCGCGTCGAACACCGACACGTGCAGGCGCCCGCCGGCCACCGAATGGTCGAAGGCGTCCCCGCCGACGTCGTAGGCCGGTTCCAGGACGGCGCTGGACGTCACGTGCCGGGTGCCGATGGTGCGCGGCGGCAGAAAGGCCCACAGCATTTCGGCCTGCAGGCTCATCGGCCGCCGACGTCCGACGCCGATGATGACGTCGCTGTACGTGCTCTTCGACACCACCATCAGGGCGACCAGCGCCGCCAGCGTCTCGCAGCGGTCCGCCGTGTCCCGGCCCCATGCGCCGCCTTCGACCCGCAGCACGCCGATCCGCTCGACCCCGTCGACCAGGGGGAACCATCCGACGGCGGGCGATCCGGAGGACAGCTGGGTCTGCTGCAGCCGGTAGGCCCGGCCGCCGAGGGTCCCCTCGATGTCGACGACGTCCGGGTGCCCGTTCTCGGGACCGGGCAGCGGGACGAGGTACCGCTGCTGGACGTCGGCCAGGAACACCCACGCCCCGTCCGCGCCCAGTTCACGGGCCGCCTGCCCGATCAGGGCGGGCAGGTCCGCCGGCCCGGCGGCCCGGCTGCGGACCAGCAGCCGCGCCAGCACTCCGCCCGGCCCCGCGTCCTCGCCGCTCGCCACGTCGCACCTCCGTCGGGCTGGCGCCTACCCAGTGCGGGGCCCAGCGCACGGGACATCCGGTTCGGATTCCGGCGCCGGCGCGGACGGCGCGGGCCCGTCCCACGGGTGACCGGCCCGGGGTGCGCGGCGGCCCGGCCCGGCGCACCGTCGGAGACATGGCCTCGATCATCGTGCTGTTCGAGCTGGAGCCCGAGCAGGTTCTCGGCGCCGAGGGCGTCGGGCCGGGAGTGCTGGCCGTGCACGCGGCCGGCGCCGACCCGGACGTCCCGGAGGACCCCCAGCCGACCACGCTGTGCCAACGCGACACCCGCTCGATGGAGCACAGCCACTACGCACCCGCCCGGCCCGGTGAGCCCTGGTACCCGCCCGAGTTGGCCGACCGCCGCTGCCGGGAGTGCGAACGGGTCCTTTCCGCCGCCTGACACCTCCGAGCACGGGGCGTCCTCCTCGCGTGCGGCGCGTGCGCTGCCGCGACCGGAGGCCGGCCCGCCGGCGCTCGCCGTACGCCGGCCTCCGCCGGGTGGCCGCCGCGCGCGGTCAGCGCGGCGGCCCGACGGTGGAACCGGGTAAGGGGAGCGGCTCCGCCCGCCGGCCGCACCGCCCCCGGTTTCCCCGTGCTCGCACCGGGCAGGCGCGCCGTCAGGGGAGACCAGTCCGAAGCTGGTCAGCGTCGGCCCCGACGACGAGGTCGGGTACGCCGTCGGGTCACTGCGCCGCCACGCCCTGCGGCGGCTGGAGTCGGACGACGTCCGGCGGGTGCCGGGTGTCGCTCGGTGTCGCTCGGCGGCCCTCGCGGTGGACCGGGCCCGGACTCCGCTCCGGCCGACGTCAGCAGAGCGAACCCCCAACCGCTGGTCCGCGCCGTACCGACCGGCCGGACCCTGGCCAGGAGGACGCCATGACCGAATCACCGCGCGAGCGGCCGCTGCACGACATGGGAGGGGCGACCGGCCCCGCCGACACCGCCGGGACCCGGTCCCGCGCGGAGGGCCGCGACGGCCCGGCGCGCCGCCCCGCACCGATCGGCAAGGGCGGGACGCCCAACGTCGCCGGGAGCGGCGAACAGCAACCGGAGACGGCCGAGGGGCCGGTGCCGGGCGTCCAGCCGGGCGAGGAGTACGCGAACCCGCCGCGCCGCGAGCCGACCGCCGTCGATCCGCCGCCTCGGGGCGGCCGTGGTGGTCACGCCGCTCCGGCCGAACCGACGGAAGCCCCGCCCGAACCCGAGCGGGGGCACCACGATCCGGCCGCCGAGCCGGAGGACGAGGGCATCCCCGACCTCCAGGACGGCTCCCCCGCGCGGGAGTGGTCGCAGGACCCGCAGGTCCAGTCCGTTCCCGGGGACACACCGGTGGCCGCCGAGTCCTTCGGCACCACGGGGGCCGAACAGTCCGAGGGCGAGTCGCTGGACGCCCGGCTGGCCCAGGAGGAGCCGGAGCAGGACGAGCGGACGTCGGTCGCGGAGCCGTCCGAGCAGGCCGCCGGCCGACTCGACCCCCCGGACCCGCACAGCGACCTGCGGGCCGACGCGCCCGGCGACACCGCCGGGCTGTCGGCCGAGGAGGAGGCGGTGCGGATCCGCTCCGACGGCGGCCCGTCGGAGCCGGAGGGACCGGGCGGGGACCGGGGTGATCAGCCCGGCATCGAGACTCCGGAGTCCGCGGAGGAGCAAGCCCCGGAGGGGGACGCCGAGGGCGACCGGCCGTTCCGGCCCTGACCGTTCGCGCCGGCCCGTACTCCCCCGGCCGCCGGACGGGTCGGGGCTCAGGGCAGCCGGACCGCGTGCAGGCAGGGGTGTAGGGCACCCCCGGCCGGCGCGCTGAGGACGGTCGCCACGTCCCCGGTGATCTCCACCCGCAGGGCGCCGTCCGCGCTCTCCCAGACCAGGCCGCCGCGCGGGCCCACGGCGTCCGTCGCGTGCACCACGACCACGGCGGGCCGGCCGTGTCCTCCCACCGGCCCGGGCATGGTCACCGCGCACCGGCGGGTGCCGCTCCCCCGGACCGTCGGGGCCGGCACCCGGGCGGCCGCGTGCCCCGCGGCGTCCACGGATGTCAGGACGTGCGGGGCCGGCCGGTCCTCCGCGGCGGGGAGCGACATCTCGCCGCCGGCCAGGCGGCCGGCCACCGTGTCCAGGTCCGTGCCCGAGCGCTGGGCCACCCCTGCGAGCAGCTCCAGCGCGGCGTGCGGGGTCACGCCGAACCGCTCCATCGTCATGCCGATGGCCAGGCCGGTGGCGTGCCGGCGGTCCAGCAGATCGGCCACCGTCCGGGCCAGCGCCAAGCGGTCGAGCGCGGCGGAGGCCTGCAGGGCGAGCACCTTCACCAGGCCGAGGACGGTCACTCCCGGTTCCGCCGGATCGCGCAGGTAGGCGCTGAAGGCGGTGCAGCCGTGCGGAAGGGTGCGGAGGTGCGCCGTGACGACGGTCCGCACCCCGCAGCGCCGGGTCCGGTCGGCGAACCGGCCGGGCGGCCCCGAGTCCAGCCGGACCACCACCAGCCCCTCGGCCTGCCGGCGGATCCGGGACAGCGGGCCGCCCTCCTCCCCCTGCGCCCGTTCGAGCACCAGCAGCTGCGGCGAGCTCGACGCCAGGGTTTCCACGGAGCCGGCGTCGCGCCAGGTGCTCACGGCGACGCCCACGCACGAGGGGAGGGCGACCTGGGCCAGCCGCAGCACGTCGGTCAGCGTCGCCGGGGGCCCGGACAGGGCCCGTTCACGGGCCGCGAGTGCGCCGAGCTCGGCCAGCAGGGCGGTCCGGGCCCGGTCCACGGCCGGGGCGTCGGCCGTGGAGCCGACCGGCGCCACGGGCGCCTGGAGGTCCAGCAGCGTGCGGGCCCGGGCGACGGCGCGGACCGCGTCCGTCTCCCCGGTGTAGACCCCGATGGTGTAGCAGACGTCGCGCAGTCGCTGCCGGGCCTCCGGCGAACGCAGCGCGGACAGGGCCTCGTACTCCGCGACCAACCGACCGAGAGCCGAGACGTCCACCATGGTCATAGCAACCTCCGAGCGTGTCCGGACAGTATGCGGCCGGTCACCCACGGGCACCACGTCCCCCACCGGGCGGCGGTCGGTCCACGGACACCGGCGCCGGGCCGATCACGCCGGCCGGGCCCGCGGGGACGCCCACCAGACGTCGCTCCCGGTGAACGGGTCAAGGTTCCTTCCGGAGCCGCGCGGGCTCCGGAACCCACTCCCGCCAGCATGGCGACCCGGGCCGTTCCGGGGAAGGAAGGACCGGAGGTTCCGCCGACCGCGATCACGCGCGATCACGCGCAGTCACGGAACGGGCGGCGGCGGGGCGGGCGCGCCGGCCGACGTGCCCGCCCCGTGGTCGGTCAGGGGGCCCAGGTGTCGGCCGCGGGCGGCTCGGGCTCCCCGTCGTCCTCGTCGTCGCCCTTCGCCCGGACGTCCGGGGGCGTGGGAGCGGTGATGTTCCGCTGCTCCGAGGACCGCTCGCGGGTCTCCTCGTCGATCTGCGGAGCCTCCACCTGCGGGGTGCCGGGCTGCGGGGTCTGCGGGGTGTCGTGCCTTCCGTGGACGCTCATGGCGATGTCCTTCCGTCGAGGTGCGGGCGTGCGGGGCGGCGTCAGTCCGAGCCGCCGCGCCCGGTCACGAAGTCCCTCGCGCGGTCGACCAGCCCGGTGCCGGCGGCGACCAGCTTGTTGTCGGGGGCGTTCGGGTGGGGCCGGGTGGGCGCGAGCTTCTTCGCCCGCCGGACCTGCTCCCCGAGCTCGTCGAGCCGCGCCGGCGGGCAGGCGTCGGCCAGCGCCGGGAACAGGTTCCGTTCCTCGTCCTGGATGTGCGCCGTGACCTCGGAGATCACCCGCTCGACCAGGACGCCGAACCGGGCGTCACCGCTGTCCACGCCTTCGAGGTCCTTCAGGAGCCGCTCCACGCTCGCGTGGTCGGCGATCTCCTTGTCCGCGAGGGCGTCACCGCCGGGGACGTGTTCGCGCACCGCCGGGTACAGGTACTGCTCCTCGGCCACCGAGTGGCGGACCAGTTCGATGGTGAACTGCTCGGCCACCTCGCGCCGTCGCTCGTCGCCCGCCGGCAGCGCCTGCACGCGGGCGAACATCTCCTCCACCTCGCGGTGGTCCGTCATCAGCTCGTTGATCACATTGCCGCCGTGTCCCATGGGCTCTACTCCCGTTCTCGTCCGTTCTCGTCCGTTCGCGCGTTCTCGTCAGTTCGCGTCCGTTCGCGTCCGTTCGCGTCGCGGATGGATCGGCGTCCCCGGCCCGGGGCCGGGCACCGCAGCCCTCGCGTATCCCCGGCCTCCGCGAAGGTATGCCGCGCCGGGTACGCCGGATCAGCCGGGTACGCCGGATCAGGCGCCGCCCGGCCCGGAGTCGCCGTTCCGCTCGTCCGCGCCGAGCCGGCGGGCCCGGCCGGGCTCCGCGGTGGTCGCGTCCCCCTGCTCCTCCGAGGGGGTCTCGGCGGATTCCTCCGACTCGTCCGGCCCGTGCTCCCCGGTGCCGCCCTGCCCGGCCCCTCCCGGGGCGCGCGGATCGCCGCCGTCGTCCTGCGGATCGTGGTGCAGCGGCACGCCTCCGGCACCGCCCTGGGGGATCTCGTTCACGTCCGTCTCCTTCCGTCTCGTTCCGTCTCGGGGCGCGTGCGCCGCCTGCTTCGCGCGTGCCCGGCCCGTGCCGGGGCAATCCGTCGGGACGGGTCCGGCATCCGGCGGGCGACGGCGGACCACCGCTCGACTGCCCGGGACGGGCGCGGGGAAACACTGCCGCGGGCATCGTGCGGCGCGGCGGGGAGTCTTGGACGGAGCCCCTCAGACGTCGTCCGGTAGGCCCGTGACCAGGTGGAACAGGCCGCCCTCCGGGTCTTGGAGGGCGGCGATCCGGCCGTACGCCCAGTCGGTCGGGGGCGAGACGACCCGACCGCCCAGCCGGACCGCCGCGGCGGTGGACCGGTCGAGGTCCGCGGTTCCGAAGGACACGTGCCAGCGCGGTCGCAGCAGCGGCTCCGGCGTGCCTTCCCGGCCGCCGCCGCGCACCGCCGCCACGGCCCGGCCGTCGATCCGCAGGACCACCCGGTCGTGCTCGTAGCGCACCTCGTAGCGCCGGGCGTCCCGCCCGTCCCAGCCGAACACGTGCCCGTAGAAGAGCGCGGCGGCGAACGGGTCGGAGGTGCGCAGCTCCGTCCACACGGGGGCGCCCGGGCCGCACAGCCGCCGGGGCGGGCCGGCGCGGGCCTGCCAGATGCCGAAGGTGGCGTTCTGGGCGTCGGCGGCGAGGACGATCCGTCCGCCGTCGAAGGTGAGGGGGCCGACGGCGACGGTGCCGCCGCCGGAGCGGACCCGTTCGGCGGCGTCGTCGGCGTCCTCGGTGCCGAAGTAGGTGGTCCAGGCGACGGGGAACTCCCAGCGGCGGGCGACCTCGGCGAGGCCGGCGACGACCGTGCCGCCGGACAGGCCGTACAGGTAGCGCCCCCACGGGCTGGGCACGGCGCGGAACGTCCAGCCGAGCAGCGGGCCGTAGAAGGCCTCGGCGGCGAGCAGGTCCCGGCTGAGCAGGCTCACCCAGCAGGGCGCGGCGGGGACGCAGCAGGGGCCGGCGGAGGGCTCCTCGGCCTCCTCGACGCCGGGGGCGAAGGGGGCGTCGGGGGCGTCGGGGGCGTCGAGGGCCGGCCGGACGGTTCGCTCTGTCATCGCGTCGTGCCCCTTCTCGTCGTTCCCCCTGCGCCGGCCCGGTCCCCGTTGCCGGCTCGTCCCCCTTCGCCGGGCCCCGGCCGGCCCTTCCGAGGCGGGCCGCCGGTCAGTGCGGGCCGCCCGGGATCAGGAAGTCGCGCATCCGCTCGGTGAGCGAGCGTTCGGGCGGCGGCAGGTGGTCGGCGGGGCGTTCGGTGGGCGGCTGGTGGCGGGGCCGGCCCCTGGCGGACTGCTTGGTGGCGTGGGCCAGGGCCGCCAGGGTGTGCAGCTCGGCGTCGGTGGTCACGGCCCGGACGGCCGGGAAGAGCCGCGCCTCCTCGTCGCCGGCGTGCCGGGTGACCTCCTCGGTCAGCCGGGCGACCAGGCGGTCGAAGTGCGGCGAGGTGACGTGGGTCAGGCGCAGTTCCCCGAGCAGCGCCTCGACCGCGCGGTGGTCGGCGCGTTCGCGTTCGGCCACGGCCGGTCCGTCGGGCAGCCGGTCGCGGACCAGCGGGTAGAGGTGTGACTCCTCGGCCCGGGTGTGGCGGACCAGCCGGTCGGTCACCAGGTCGGCCAGCTCCTTGCGCCGGGGGTCCCCGGTGGGCAGGCCGCTGAGTTCGCTGAAGTGGACCAGCAGCGCACGGTGGTCGGCGGTGAGCTGGTCCAGCAGGTCTTCGTCGTGGTGCACGGGTGGTACCTCCTCCTCCGGGCCGGCCGGCACCGCGCGGGCGGGCTCCCGGGGAGGAGCCCCGTCCGGGCGGGGCCGGGTCAGCTCTCCAGGGCGTCGGCGATGCGGTGCAGCATGCCGCCGGCGGTCGGCCGGCGCGGCGCGGTCTCGCGCACGGCCCGCATCCGTTCGCCGATCTCCTGCAGTTCCTTGCGGCCGAGGACGGCCCGGACCTGCGGGAACCATTCGCCCTCCTCCTCTTCGATGTGCCGTTCGACGGCATCGATCAGGACGGCGGCCTTGGCGTCGTAGCCCTCGTCGTCGGGGGTCATCCGGCTCAGTTCCTCGCAGAGCAGGTCGGCGACGTGGTGCTCCTCCTTGGCGCGGTCCATGGTCTCGGCGAGTCCGGGCACCTCCCGGCGGATCCTGGGGTAGACCAGCTCGTCCTCCAGGTAGGTGTGGACGGTCAGCGCCTCGACGATCCGCTCGACCTTCTCGCGACGCGCCTGGGCGCCGCCCTCGCCGTCGCCCTCGGCGAGCCCCCGGTACTCGCGGAACAGGCGGCGGACTTCCTTGTGGTCCTCCCGCAGCAGGACGATCGCATCGTTCGACATCACGCGTCTCCTTCTCGGCGGGCTTCGCCGACGCCCGGGCGTCTCCCCGGCGGGCCCCCGGCCAAACGCGCCCGCCCGGCAGGTGTACCGGTGCGATCCCCGGGCATCCGCCCGGCACGTCCCGGCTCCGGAACGACCGCCGGGACGGCCAACGTCACCGAGGTGGGCCGGCGATGCACGACGCGACCGACGGATCCTCCGGCGAGGCCGGGATGGGCCGGATCGAGGACCTGGCCCTGCTGACCTGCCTCGCCACCGGCGACCTCGACGTCTACCTGCGGTACTCGCAGGGGCCGGACGCGGACCGGGCCGGCGGGAGCCGCGACTACGAGGCGGACGTCCCGATGCCCGGTCTGTCGGTGACCCCGCTGCGCCCGGAGCCCTGGTGGCCGCGCCCGGCCGTCGACTGGGTGGCCCGTCGGGTGGTGAAGTACGCTGACCTGAACGAGAGTTGTCCGGACCGGCGGCCGTGGGTGCTGACCGGCCGGGTGGTCGGTGCCGGGCCCGACCACGAGCCGCTCATCGCCGATCCCCTGCCGCTCGCCTGGGTGGGCCGCCGCGCCCTCGACGAGGCGGCGCGCCGCTACCACGAGCGGTTCGCCCCCGGGCGCGCCTCGACCGACTGAGCCCGTCGCGCCCGTCGGGTGTCCGGGCCGGGCCGCCCCGCCGACGCGGACGGTGCTCCGGGCGGCGACGGCTGCGGTGCGGGGCTCGTCGGCCGAGCCGACGGCCGCTCGCAGGCCGTCCGATGGTTGACCCGGCACGAAACGGGCAGGCGCCTGCGGCCAACCGCATCCCCGGCGTCGGACGGAGACCGCCATGAACGGTGCCGAAGGGTTCCCGAGCCGGCTGTGCGCCGAGCACCGGGCCATCGAGGCGCTGCTCCGGCAGCTGGACCGGATCACCACCCGCCGCGGCACCGACGACGAGGCACTGCGCCTGCTGGACTCGCTGCGGCTGCTCCTCGACCCCCACCTCACGGCCGAGGAGGAGCACCTGTACCCGCTGGCCCGCCGTTCCCTCCCCAACGGCGAAGCGCTCGCGGACGCGGCCGTCCGCACCCATGCGGCGATCCGCCGGCTGCTCGACCGGGCGGACGACGGCCGTCTGACCCCCACCGAACGGCGCCACGCGGTGTCCGTGCTGGTCGTCGTGGTCCGGTCCCATCTGCGCGGCGAGGAGGAGCAGTTGTTCCCCGCCCTGCGGGCCGGCCGCCCGCCGGAGGAGCTCCGCCGGTGCGAACGGCGGATGCGCGAGGCCCGAGCGCCGCGACCGGACGGCCCGGTCTGGGGGCTGCCTCCCGGGGCCGGGGCGATCGCCGCCCTGCGGGACGACGTCAGCGGGCACGACACCTCCCGGGGCCGGCACTCGCCGTGAGGGCGCGACCCGCGCGACCCGCGCGGCCGTCCGGTCCACGCTCCGTGCGCGGCAGGCCGTTTGACCTTCCCCGGGTCGGCAACCCGCAGGAGTATGGCGTACCTAGGAGAACCCGTCCCCACCGTCCCGCAGCCCCGGCCGTCCGAGCACCGTGACCGGCCCGGCCCGTGGCTGTTCACCCACGACGGCAGGGGCTCCGCCGGTGCCCCGGCGGGCGCGGTGCTGTTCGGCCGGGACGGGACGCTGCTCCGGGGCGTCTCCTGCAACGGCGACCCCGCCATGGTCCACCCCATGGCCGGCGTCCGGGCCGCGCTCGCGGCACTGCGCGCGGCCGGCTTCGCGCTCGGCGTGGTGAGCAACCAGCCGGGCGTGGCCCGCGGCCTGATCGGGCCGGGCCAGGTCGAGGCCGTCCAGGCCCGCGCCGAGGCGCTGTTGGGTCCGCTCGACGTCTGGGCGGTCTGCCCGCACGGCCCGCACGACGGCTGCGGCTGCCGGATGCCCGCGCCGACGCTGGTGACGGCCGCCTGCCGGGCGCTCGGTCTGCCCGCCTCGCGGGTCACCGTGATCGGGTGCAGCGACGAGGTGGTGTCCGCCGCGATGGCGGCCGGTGCCCACGTGATCCGGGTGCCCGAGCCCGCGCCGCCGACGAACACCGGCTGCCCGCCCTGCACCCTGACCACCTGTCGGACCGCGGACGGCCCCGAGCAGGCCGCCGATCTGCTGCTCCACCGCTGAACTCCCCGTGACACCCCGCCCCCGACCCGACTCCAGGACGGAGAACGCACGATGACCGTGAACCCCGGACCCCCCGAGTACCGTCCCCACACTCCCCCCACCGCCGAGCCGCACGGGCTCGGTCCCGCGGCGGGCGCCGGCGCCCCGCCAGCCGAGCCCGACGCGGCCGACCGCCCGGACGTCGAGACCGACGGCCGGGCCACCGAGGCCCCTGATCCCGGCGAGACCGGCGAACCCGCCGAGGCCGGCGAACCCGCCGAGGCCGGCGACCGCGACGCCAAGGACAGCGCGCTGGACGCCTTCCGCGCCCCCGACCCGGCCGGGGCGCTCACCACCGACCAGGGGGTGCGGATCGACGACACCGACAACTCCCTGACCGTCGGCGACCGCGGCCCCACCCTGCTGGAGGACTTCCAGCTGCGCGAGAAGCTGACCCGCTTCGACCACGAGCGCATCCCTGAGCGGGTGGTGCACGCCCGCGGCGCCGGCGCGTACGGCTTCTTCGAACCGTACGCCTCGCTGGCCGAGTTCACCTGCGCCGACTTCCTCCAGGAGCCCGGCCGCCGCACCCCCGTGTTCGTCCGCTTCTCGACCGTGCAGGGCCCGCGCGGCTCCGCCGACACCGTGCGCGACGTCCGCGGCTTCGCCACCAAGTTCTACACCCGGCACGGCAACTACGACCTGGTCGGCAACAACATCCCGGTGTTCTTCATCCAGGACGCCGTCAAGTTCCCGGACTTCGTCCACGCGGTCAAGCCCGAGCCGCCGAACGAGATCCCGACCGGCGCCTCCGCCCACGACACCTTCTGGGACTTCTGCTCGCTGCAGCCCGAGTCCACCCACATGCTGATGTGGGTGATGTCCGACCGGGGCATCCCGCGCAGCTACCGGATGATGCAGGGCTTCGGCGTGCACACCTTCCGCCTGGTGAACGCGGACGGGCGCGGCACCTTCGTGAAGTTCCACTGGCGGCCGCTGCTCGGGGTCTGCTCGCAGGTCTGGGACGAGGCGCAGATCACGGCGGGCCGGGACCCGGACTTCCACCGTCGGGACCTGTGGGAGGCGATCGAGGCCGGGGACTTCCCCGAGTACGAGCTCGGCGTCCAACTGATCCCGGAGCAGGACGAGTTCGCCTACCCCTTCGACCTGCTGGACCCGACCAAGCTCGTCCCGGAGGAGCTGGTGCCGGTCCGTCCGGTCGGCCGGATGGTCCTGGACCGCAACCCGCAGAACTTCTTCGCCGAGACCGAGCAGGTCGCCTTCCACACCGCCAACATCGTGCCCGGCATCGACTTCACCAACGACCCGCTGCTGCAGGGCCGCAACTTCTCCTACCTCGACACCCAGCTGATCCGCCTCGGCGGCCCCAACTTCCCGCAGCTGCCCGTCAACCGGCCGCTGGCCGAGGTGCGGAACAACCACCGCGACGGCTACGGCCAGCAGGTCGTCCACCCCGGCATCACCTACGCGCCGAACTCCGTCGGCGGCGGCTGCCCGGCGGCCCTCGGCGGGGGACGGTTGCCCGAAGGGGTCTTCGAGCACTACCAGGAGCGGATCGACGGCGCCGCGATCCGCCGCCGCAGCCCCAGCTTCGCCGACCACTACAGCCAGGCCGCGCTGTTCTGGCGCAGCATGGCCGACTGGGAGCAGCGGCACATCGTCGAGGCCTTCTCGTTCGAACTGGGGAAGGTCGAGGAGCCGGAGGTGCGCCGTCGGATGGTCGGCAACCTACGGCAGGTCGACCTCGGGCTGGCGGCGGAGGTCGCCCGACGGATCGGCGTCCCCGAGCCCGAAGCCGTACCCGATGCCGGTGCCGAGTCCGATGCCGGTGCCGAATCCGGCGCCGGTGCCGATGCCGGGAGCCGACCGGGGGCCGGGCCGCAGGTCTCCCCCGCGCTGAGCCTGGACAACCTGCGGGCCTCCGGCATCCGCACCCGCAAGGTCGCCGTCCTGACCGCCCCTGGAGTGGACGGCGACCAGGTGCGGGCCGCGCGCGAGCGGCTGGGCGCGCAGGGCGCCACGGTGGAGGTGCTGGCGGCTCAGGACGGCCGTGTGCTGGCCGCCGACGGCGCGCACGTGCCGGTGGACCGCGCGCTGCCCACCACGGCGTCGGTGCTGTACGACGCGCTGGTGGTCCCGGACGGCTGCGCGCCGACCCTGCCGGCCGATCCGGACGCCGTCCGCTTCCTCACCGAGTCGCTGCGGCACGGGAAACCGGTCGCCCTGCTCGGCTCGGGCGTCGCCCTCTCCCGGACGGCCGGCTTCGGCGACCCGGGCGGGCTGGCCGGGGTGACCGTCCACTCGGGCGAGGAGCCGCCCGGCCCGGCCCTGTGGGAGGAGTTCGCCGACCTGATCGAGCACCACCGCTTCCCGTCCCGTTAGGGCGTGCGGCGAAGGGCCCGGCGGCAGGTTCTGCCGCCGGGCCCTTCGCCGGCGCTCCCGCGGGTCTGCCGCTCAGCGCGAGCCGACCGCGGCGACGCCCCTGCGCAGCGCGGTGTCGATGCCGCGCAGGAAGTGTTCCAGGTCGTCCGGGTTGCGCGAGGTGACCAGCCGCCAGCCGTTGGCGTCATCGGTGACCAGCGGCTCGTCCGCCCAGGTCGCGCCCGCGTTCGCGAGGTCGGTGCGCAGCGACGGGAAGGAGGTGAGCCGCTTGCCGTACGCGACGCCCGCCTCGGCCAGCAGCCACGGACCGTGGCAGATCGCGGCGACCGGGCGGCCCGAGGTGGTGAAGGCGAGCACGGTGTCCACGGCCTCCTGGCGCATGCGGAGGCTGTCGGCGTTGAGGGTGCCACCGGGGATCAGCAGCAGGTCGTAGTCGGCGGGGTCGATCTCGTCGAGGGTGAGGGTGGGCCGCACCGTCTCGCCGGGCTCCTTGTCCCGGACGAGCGTGCGGATGTCGTCCCGTTCGGGCGCGGCGATGTCGACCTCCACACCGTCGTCGCGCAAGTGCCGTACGGGGACGAGGAGTTCGTCCTGTTCGACGCCGTCGTTCATCACGATCGCCAGGACCTTGGTCTGCCGGGTCATGTCTCCTCCTGGTCGGTTCCTGGTCGGTTCCTGGACGGCGCGCACCCACGGCGTGCGCGGGTGCGCGACGCCCGCGAACCCCGGCGGGTACCCGGTGGCCGGCGGGCCATGCGGAACGCCCGGGTCCGATCCGGGGCCTCGTTCGGTCCGGGCGGTCATGGCAGGGGCTCAGTCCAGGGGCTCGGCGAGGACCGGGCGGCCGAGGTCGAGGGCGGCGGTGATGGTGCGGACCTCGCCCGCGTCGTCGATCTCGACCCGGACGGCGCCGGAGTCGTCCACGTAGACCTCCGTTCCCGTGCTGCCCATCGCCCCGGTGGCGGTGAGCAGGAACTCCCGGTACGGGTCGGTCGCGACCAGCCGGTAGCGCTTCGGGGTCGTCATGGCTCCTCCTCGGTCCGGTGGTTGACCGCCGGTCGGTGCTCGTCGGGTCCGTACTCGTCGGGTCGGTACTCGTCGGGTCAGTACTCGTCCTGGTCGTGCCCGTCGGGCTCGCCGAAGCGTTCGCGCCATTCGCGGGCGCGGGCGTTGTGCCACTCCACGCCCTGGACGGCCTGGTGCTCGGACAGTCCGCTCAGCCGGGCGACCACGCTGATCGGGACGGGCTCGTCGCAGTCGGCGAGGGCCCGGCAGACCTTGCCCGCCCACTGTTCCTCGGGGACGAAGCGGCGGTGCCGGTATTCCTCGATCAGGGCGGCCAAGTGGTCGACGGAGCAGGCCAGGAGCACCCGTTTGCCGTCCAGGTCGGGGTCGGTCGGGTGCAGCGCGGAGGAGTCCGGTACCAGGGCGCCGAGCAGGTCGGCGTCGGCGACGGCCCGTCCGCAGTGGTCGCACAGGTCGAGCCCTTCCGCGTCGTCCCCGGTCGGGTCGCCCGCCGGAGGTGGTCCGATGTCCTCCATGCCGCGCGCCTACCCCGCCCGGCCGGGACCAACCGGGCACGGCTCCGGGGCGCCGCCCGCACCGCGCGCACGCGTCCGGCGGCCCTGACCCGGGTGGGGGTCGGGGCCGCCGGACGCACGGCGGCGGGCTCAGCTGGGGCTGATCCGCCCGCGCCAGCCGCCCTCCTCCGCGCCTCGGTGCTCGATGAACTCCTTGAAGCGCCTGAGGTCGCCCTTCACCCTCCGGTCGACCATGCCCATCGCGTCACCGACCTTCTCGACCATGCCGTCGGGCCGGAAGTCGATGGCCATGTTGATCCGGGTACGGCTCTCGTCGAGCCGCTGGAAGGTCACCACGCCCTTCTGCTGCACGTCGCCGTCCATGGTCCGCCAGGCGATCCGCTCGTCCGGCAGCTGGTCGACGATCTCGGTGTCGAACTCGCGGGTGACGCCGCCGATGCTGGTGCGCCAGTGGTTGTGGCGCTCGTCCAGCTGGGTCACCGACTCGACGCCCTCCATGAAGCGGGGGAACTCCTCGAACTGGGTCCACTGGTTGTACGCGGTGTGCAGCGGGACTTCGACGTCGACGGATTCCTTCACCATGCTCATCCGGGGCCTCCTCGCTGGGGATCCGAGCCGGGTGTTTCCCGGCCGACCGCGCGTCTGCCCCGTGGGCCGCGGCGTAACCGCCCCGGCGCCGATCGGGCACGACCCGGCGCGGGACGGCCGGGGCGGGACCGCCGGGGCGGGGAGGCTCAGGCCAGGACGACGATCATGGCGACGAGCATCACCGAGACCGCCAGCGACAGCAGCACGATGACCACGGCGGGCCAGGGCCCCCAGGCCCGGCGCACTTCGACCGGTTCCGGGTGGGAGATGCCGGAGATTCCGCCCTCGGCCGGCGGGGTGTCCCCGCCGGGCAGCGCGCCGTGTTCGTCGAGCGCGGGGGTGCGGTCGGGTTCGGGATCGGGAGAGGTCATGGTGTCGCCCCGGGTAGGAGTGGGTTCCGACACCCGGCGGCTGCCCGGGGGCGGCCACCGGAAACAACCGGCGGAACCCACCCCTCGCGACCCACCCGCTGCGGGCGCCGCCCGCCCGCGGTCAGCCCGCCAGCAGCACGGCGGGGTCGATACGCCCGTCGACCAGGGCGCGGGCCGCGGCGGCCACGCCGGTGCCGCTGCGGCGGGCGTGCGAGCGCAGCACCTCGAAGGCGGTGTCCATGTCCAGCCCGCCGGACTCGGCCAGGACACCCTTGGCCCGTTCGACCGCCGTGCGGTCCGCGAGGGCCGCGCCGATCTCCTCGGCGGCGGTCCGGTCGCGCCCGTACCGGTGCTGCAGCAGGGCGATCACCGCGAGGTCCGCCAGCGGCTGGATCACGTCCGGGCCGTCGTGGCCCGGTTCGGTGCCGGTGCGGACGTCGAAGACGTTGAGCGCCCCCACGACCCGGCCGTCCAGGCGCAGCGGGACGGCGCGGACGGAGCGGAAGCCGAGGGCGAGCGCCTGCGGGGCGAAGCGCGGCCAGCGGGCCCCGGCGCGGTCGAGATCGCGCTCGACCACCGGCTCGCCGGTGCGGTGGCAGTCCAGGCAGGGACCCTCGCCCACGTCGATCTGCAGGGCCTCCAGTCGGCGCACCCGGTCGCTGGAGTAGGCCACGTCACGCAGTTCGCCGCGACGGTCCGCGACGACGAGACCGGCACCGGCCGTACCGCTGAGCACCGTGCACACCTCGGTGAGGCGGTGCAGGAACTCGACGGTGTCGTAGCCGGTGGCGACCAGGGTCCCGGTGAGCCCGGCGAACGCCTCGTTCATCCGGGCCTCGCGCGTCATGACGGCCTCCCTCTCCCCTACGGGCAAGGCTACGCCCGGGGTGTGGCGTCGGTCATCCGTCATCGGTCCCCCTCGGTGAACCGCAGTCGCCGTTCCACCACGTCGTGCGCGACCTCGTCGATCTCCCGGCCGTGGGCGAAGGCGTGGGCGCGCAGCCGGTCCAGGGCCGCGCCGGCGGACAGGCCCAGTTGCACCATGACCATGCCGACGGCCTGGTCCGCCTCGACGCCGTCGAGCGGCGGGTCGTCCAGCCACCGCAGGGCCGGCTGGTCCGCGGGGGGAGCCAGGAAGGAGCCGACGATCGCGAGGGTCACGCTGGTCGCGGCGACCTGGATGTCGGCGGACCCGGCACGGTCCGGGACGCCCGGCCGGACGCGGTAGAGACTCAGGACCCCGATGCCGGAGGTGCCGAGGTGCAGCGGGGTCGCGTACACGCTGCGCAGTTCCGGGCGGGTGGAGTCGGCACCGGCGAGGTCGACCACCAGGACCGGCCAGCGGACCTCGTCCGGGGACAGCAGGTCGGTGACGGCCACCGGGCCGCGGCTGCGGAAGGCGTCCACGCTCGGGCCCTCGCCGAGGCTGAACTGCCGTTCCTCCATCCGCCGGGCCCGTTCGTCGCTGGCCCAGATCCCGGCGCGGTGCCCGGTGTCGGCCATCAGGATGATCGCGGCGGCGTCCGCGGCCAGCGCCTCGGCGCAGGCGACGCAGAGCCGCTCGGGCAGCGCGTGGCGGCCCGGGCCGTTGACGGCCTCGGCCACGGTCTGCGCGATCCGCGTCAGATCGGCCATCTCCGCGCCTCGTGATTCTTCCGTTTCCTGCCACCGTCGCGCGACGGCCGCCTGTTCCGGCAGCCGCACGGGAGGAGCCGCTGCGTGATCACCGCGGAATAGGTGTCCGGGGCGGGAGGCGGACCACCGTCGTGCGCCGGGCGCCCCCGACGTCTGCCGGCCGCTGCGCCGTCCACCCTGGCGCGTCTACCCGGATCGCCGGACCACAACCCCGCACCGGGTTTGGTCGGCCGCCACCCGGCTAGCCGCCCGGTATGGACACCTCACCCCTGCACACCCACCGCTGGTCCCGCCGGCTGCGCGGCGCCCTGGAGGCACCCGAGCACTGGGACTTCCTGGACGCCCCGGCCGGGCCGCTCGCCGACGCGGCGGAGGCCCTCCCGCTCGGTCGGTACCGCGACGCGCTGCACGGCGTGTGGCTCGGCCACCCGCTGCACCCGGCGCTGGTCCAGCTCCCGCTCGGCTGCTGGACGTCCGCCGCCCTGCTGGACTTCATCCCGGGCGGCCGGCGGTCGGCCGGCACCCTGGTGGCGGCCGGGCTGCTGGCCGCCGGGCCCGCCGCGGTCACCGGCTGGGTGGACTGGGCCCGGCTCGATCCCCCGCGCCGCCGCACCGGGCTGGTGCACGCGCTCGCCAACACCACCGGGCTGCTGCTGTACGGCGGGTCGCTGCTGGCCCGCTGCCGGGGGCGCCGCGCCCGGGGCCGGCTGCTCGGCCTGGCCGGGCTGACCGCCGTCTCGGCCGGCGCCGCGCTCGGCGGGCACCTGGCCTACCGGCTGGCCGCCGGGCCCGACCGGGCCGCCGCCGTGCCCCGGTTGGCACCGACCGACTGGGTGGGCCTCGGCGCGCTGGAGGACTTCCCGAGCGGACAGGCGGTGCGACGGTCGGCCGGCGAGCTGGCCGTGGTCGTGGTCCGGGACGGCGAGCGCTGCGACGTCCTGGCCGAGCGCTGCGCCCACCTGTCCGGGCCGCTGTCCGAGGGCACGCTCGTCGACGGCTGCCTGCGCTGTCCGTGGCACGGCAGCGAGTTCCGGCTCCGCGACGGCCAGGTGGTGCACGGCCCGGCCACCGCGCCGCAGCCGGTGCTGGAGACCCGGGTGCTCTCGGGCCACCTGGAGGTCCGCCTCCCCGGGGCCGGCTGACCGGCCGCCACCAGACGCACCGCGAGCGTCCTCCGGCCGTCCCCGGGCGGCGTTTCGCCCCCGCGGCCGGGGGCAGCCGCCCGGGAGCACCTCAGGAGGAGCCATGACCGCCGTCGTCCCCGATCTCCCGCCCCGCAGCGCCGCGCCGGCACGCCGGTACCGCACCGGGATCCGGGTGGCGGCCGTCCCGGCGGGGCACGTCTACGTCCGGCACCTGGCCGCCCTGACCGCCCTGACCGCCCGCGACCCGGTACGGCACCTGCCGGACCCGTGCCCGCGCGCCACGCCGCGCAGCCGATGGGGCTGGTGGCCGTCGGCCATGCTGGACCCGGACTGGGTCCGCCGCCACCACGACGAGTTCGACGTGTTCCACCTCCACCAGGGCTACGAGAACGCCGCCCCGGCCCGGCTGACCGAACTGGTCCGGCTGCTGCGCCGGCTCGGCAAGCCGCTGGTGTTCACCGTGCACGACCTCAGCAATCCGTACGAGGCCTCGGCCACCGGGCACCTCGCCCGGCTGGACATCCTGGTGCCCGCCGCCGGGCAGCTGATCACCCTCACCCCCGGCGCCGCGGCCGAGATCGCCGCACGCTGGGGGCGCCGGCCCCTGGTGCTGCCGTACCCGCACGTGGTCGAGCCGCACCTGCTGGTCCGGCCGCGGCCCGCGCGGGCCGGGTTCACCGTCGGCGTGCACCTGAAGAACCTGCCCGCGAACGTCATGCCGCTGCCGCTGGTGGAGGTCCTCGCACGGACCGTGGTCGAGCTGCCGGACACCCGGCTGCGGATCGGCCTGCACGCGGACGCCCCCGACGGTGCCGTGCTGCGCCGGATCTCCGCTCTGGCCGCCCACCCCCGGATCGAGGTGCGGCGCCAGCCCTACCGGGACGGCACCCGCTGGGCCCACTCCCTGCTCGACCTGGACCTCGTCGTGCTGCCGTACCGCTTCGGCACCCACTCGGGCCGCCTGGAGGCCTGCTTCGACGTCGGCACCGCCGTCCTCGCGCCGAGCTGCGGCCACTTCGCCGAGCAGCAGCCCTGCCTGACCTACCGTCTCGACCGCACCGGGCTCGACGCCGACTCCCTCGCCGGGGCCGTCCGCGCCGCGCACGCCGACCGCACCGTCCACCGGGCCGACCTGGTCCGGCGCGGTGCCGAACGGCAGTGGCTGGCGATGTGCCACCGCAGCGTCTACCGGGCCCTGCTGGCCCGGGCCTGACGGTCCGGCCGGTTCGGTGCGGACCTCCGTTCCGGAAGGAAGCGACATGCTGCTGCTCCGACCCCCCGGGGTCTACCCGCCGCAGGGGGACACCCGGTTGCTGGCCTCGTGCGTACGCCGGGAGCGGCTGGACGCCTCCGGCGAGGTGCTCGACCTCTGTACCGGAACGGGGGCGGTCGCCCTGGTCGCGGCGCGGACCGGGGCCCGGGTGACCGCCGTCGACCTCTCCGCCCGCGCCGTCCTGACCGCCTGGCTCAACACCCGGCTGCACCTGCGCCGGATCCGGCTGCGCCGGGGCGACCTGCTCGCCCCGGTGGCCGGCCGGCGCTTCGACCTGATCACCGCCAACCCCCCGTACGTGCCGGTCGGTCCCGGCGCGGGCGCCGCCGGCCGCGGCGCCGCGCTGGCCTGGGACGCCGGACGGGACGGACGGCTGGTGCTCGACCGGATCTGCCGGTCGGCCCCCGGTCTGCTCACCACCGGCGGGGTGCTGCTGCTCGTGCAGTCCTCGCTCGCCGACGTTCCCGCCACCCTGGCGCTGCTGCGCGCGGCCGGGCTGCGCACGGCCGTGGCGGCCCGGCGGCGGCAGGCCTTCGGGCCGGTGATGACCGCGCGGGCCGCCCTCTTCGAGCGGCTCGGGCTGATCCGGCCGGGCGAGCGCGAGGAGGAGCTGGTGGTGGTGCGCGGTGTCCGCGAACGCTGACCGGACGGCGACCCGGGTGGTCGTCGTGCCGGGTGGGCCGCTGCTGGTCGAGGGCCCGGTGGAGGTCGTCCTGCCGGACGGCACGGTGCGGCTCTCGGAGCGCCCGGTGGTGGCGCTGTGCGCGTGCCGCCGGAGCCGGACGTACCCCTTCTGCGACACCAGCCACCGTCGGCGCGGTCGGCCCGCACGGAGCTCGGACCGGGAGGTCGGGCACGGCCGGGAGCCGGGTCCGGACTCAGAGCGGGACGGGCAGGGCCGGGAGCCGGGTCCGGACTCAGAGCGGGCCGACGGGCAGGGCTGAGCGCAGGGAGGTCCGCCCGGCCCGCCAGGAGTCGAGCAGGTGGTCCGCGAAGCGGCCGTCCACGACCTCGGCGGCGGCGATGCCGAACGCCACGTCCTTCGCCGACTCCGGCTCCGCGGCGAGGAGTTCCTCGATGACCCCGCGGCGCACCAGCTGCTCGTGGACGGCGTCCGCCTCGATGTGCTCGCGGTAGAAGAGGGTGCCGTCCGGGCCTCCGCCGAGCCGCTCCAGCGCGGCGGCCAGCCGGGCCGAGCCGGGCGAGGAGGTGATCTCGACGGTGGCGAAGTGCCCGACCGCGGCGGCGCGCAGCGCCCGGTGCAGGCCGAGGAGCGTCATCAGGTTGACCACCGCCAGGGTCGGTGCCGGCAGCAGGTCCAGGTAGTGCCGGTAGCCGGGGTCCAGGCCGAAGGCCGTCATCATCCGCGCGTACAGCCGGGCGTGCGCCCGCTCCGGCCGCCCGGCCCCGTACTCGTCGTAGAGGATGGCCATCAGCGCGGCCTGCGCGGAGCCGTGGATCCTCGGCAGCATCCACAGCTGCGGGTCCGCCTCCTTGAGGTGGTAGAGCGAGCGGTGCACCAGGTACTCGCGGGCGTGCTGGAGTTCGCCCTCGGCCAGCAGGAAGTGCGAGGGGCCGGTGCCGTCCGGCGGCTCCGTGAGCAGGCGCTCCAGTGCCTCGCCGAGCGGCCGGACGGGCTCCGCCTCCGCCCGCACCTCGGCGAGGAAGGGACGTTCCAACCCGCGCCGCAGCGCCAGGAGTTCGGGGTCCCACTCCCAGTCGGGGGCGACCCCGGGCAGGCCGCGGTCGTGGAGCTCGTAGCAGAGGTACAGGGCGAGCTGGTGGTCCCCGCTCCAGGGGTGGGTGAAGGGGCCGGGCGGCGCGAGCAGGCGCCCGGCGCCCGGCGGCCCGGCCGTCACCAGGCCGAGCACCGCCGCCGACAGGGGACCGCGCGGGGAGGGCAGGCCGCCCTCCGCCGTCGCCACCGGCCGGCCGTGGTCATTCCGCTCCCGCCCGTCCATCCGCTCCTCCTCCTCGCCGTGTCGTCCCGTCCGGCCCACCGCGTCATCCACCCGGTCCGCCCGTTCCGCCCTGGCGGGTGCCCCGAGGACGCGGCCGCTAACGCGACTCACGCGGCCGGAGCCGGACGGCCAGCAGACAGCTGTCGTCGGCGGGGTTGGGGCCGCCGAGGCGGGCGGCGATGTGGTCGAGGCAGGCCTCCGGCTCGCCGGTGCCGCACTCCGCGGCCGCCCGCAGCAGCCGGTCCGGGCGGACGGTACCGCCCTCGCGGCGGTTCAGCAGTCCGTCGGTCCACAGCAGCACGGTGTCGGTCCCCGGCCGCAGCGGCAGCACGGCCTCGCGGCAGCGGGTCTCCGGCAGCGCGCCGAGCACGGTACCGGTCGGGCCCTCGGCGAGGACGGCGGTGCCGTCCCTCAGCACGGCGGGCGGCGAGTGCCCGGCCGCGCTCCAGGTGAGCGTCGCGGCCGCCGGGTCGAGCAGTCCGCACAGCACGCTGGCGATCCGGTGGCCGCCCTGGTGGCAGAGCATCGTGTTGAGCCGGTCGAGCATCTCGGCCGGCCCCGTCCCGGTGTAGCAGAGCCCGCGCAGCGCGTGCCGCAGCTCGGCCATGCCCACGGTGGCGGCCAGCCCGTGACCGCTGACGTCGCCGACGGCCAGCAGGATCCGGCCGTCCGGCAGGTCCGCCAGGTCGTACCAGTCGCCGCCGATCCGGGGGCGCTCCGCCGCGGGCAGGTAGCGGGCGGCGTGCTCCAGCACGGCGGCGGGCGGTTCCGGCTCACCGGGCACCGACAGCAGTGCGTTCTGCAGGGCCCGTGCCGTCCGGTGCTCGGCACCGGCCCGGCGCCGCTGCTCGGCCAGCCGCGCCCGGGTCTCCGCCAGGGCCTGCTCGGTCCGGTGCCGCCGGGTGACGTCCTGGAGCACCCCGCGGACCGCGGCCGGCCGGCCCGCGCCGGGATCGTCCGGGGCCTCCGCGATCAGCCGGACGGTCCGGGAGGTGCCGCCCGCCCGGCCGACGTCGAACTCCAGGGCCGCCGTCCGCCGCCCGGCCAGCAGGCGGCGGACCAGCAGGCGCAGGGCCGGGCGGTCGTCCGGGTGCACTTGGGCCAGGGCCTCCTTCGGGCTGACCGGGTCCGTGCGGTCGGGGTCGAGTCCGAGCAGCCGCAGGGCCTCCGCCGACAGCTCCGGTGGCCGCCCGACCGTCCAGGCGACGCTGCCCACCCCCGCCATCCGCTGCTCCTCGCCGAGCCGGGCCACCCGCTCCGCGGCGCCGTTCGCGGGCCGCCAGGTGAGCAGCACACCGTCGAGGAAGGGCTCCGCCCGGACGGCCAGCGCCTGGCCGGGCGCCCCGTCGGTGAAGTCCTCCGACCGGCCCTGGTAGCCGACCCCGGTCGCCACCGCCGTCACGATCCGGGCGAAGGTCCCGGTGGTGACCAGCCCGGGGTGGAGTTCGCTGAGGCGCCGGCCGACCTGCGGGTCCGTCCCGGCCGCGGCGTTGGCGTAGCGGACCCGCAGGTCGGTGATGCCGCGCTGCGCCGCGCCGGCGGCCGGGCCCTCACGCACGGCGGAGAGCACCAGGACGGGGTCGAACACCGCGTCCAGCACGGCCCGGAACCAGTGCTCGCCGCCGGGGACGGCCAGCCCCGGCTCGTCGCCGTCCGGGGCGGAGAACCGCAGCAGGTGCCCGGCCACCAGCCCGGCCAGGGCGTCGACGAACCGCGTCGCGGCGCGGGCCCGGGCCGGTGGTGCGTCCCAGCCCAGGCTCATCGCTCCGACGATCCGGTCACCGCGGCGCAGCGGTACGGCGCAGGCGCTGCGGCCCGGCACGATCCGCCCGGTGTCGGGGGCGCCGCCCGGCTGGTCGGAGTCGAACTCCCAGACCAGGCCGCCCCCGTGGGCGGCAGCGGCCAGCGGCACGCCGGTCTCCGGCGGGATGCGCTGCCACTGGCTGACCCGGCGGGGCTCCACCCCGTGACTGCCGACCAGCCGGAGCGCGCCGTCGGGCTCCAGCCGCCCGAGCACCACGGCGACGACGCCGAGCGGTGCCAGGGCCACCTCGTGCGCGAGCCGTGCCAGTTCATCGGGCGAGCCGGCGCTGGCCAGGGCGGAGGCCGCCAGGTGGTAGCGCGCGGACAGGCCGGGAACGGGGGCGGCCGGGCCGTTCCCGGGCAGGACGGGAGCGGGGACGGGCGGCTTCGGGGGCGGGGACGCGGGCGCTTCGGTGGTTCCGGGCTCCTCGGTGGGGGTGTCCTCGACGGAGGCGTCCGCGACCGGGACGGCCTCAGCCGGGATGTCCTCGGCCGGGGCGCCGCCGGTGTCGCTCTCCCCCCGGGGCTCCCCGAGCGGGGCCGCGAGGCCGACCAGGCCGGCGGCGATCTCCGCGAGCCGGCGGTTGCTGTCCTGGGAGAGCCGCACCAGGTGGCCGAAGGCCTCGTCCGGCGTGCAGCCGAGCCGCTCGGCCAGGATCCCCTTCGCCTGCTCGATGACGCCCCGGGTGCGCATCGCCCGGCGCAGTCCCTCGGCCTCGGCGCGCAGCCGGTCGACGGCCTCCCGCAGCACGGCCGTGTCGCCGGCCCGGGCGAACTCGCCGCCGTTTCGGCGGTCGGCCTTCCGACGCTCGGTGAGCCGGCGCTCGACGGTCGGTCCCCGCGCCTCCCGGCCCGCCGCGGTCCGGTCCTCGGCGCTCCGGGCCTCGGGGTCGCGGCGCTCACGCACAGGCCGCCGCCACGTCCGGGTAGAGCGGCAGCACCGCCGCCACCCCGCTCAGCTCCACCACGTCCCGCACCCTCGGTACGGCCCCGGCCAGCCGGAGCGCGCCCCGGTCGCGGCGGGCCCGCCGGGCGGCGCCCAGCAGCACGTTCAGGCCGGTGGAGTCCACGAAGGCGACGGCGGTCAGGTCCACGACCATCCGGGCGGCGCCGCCGTCCGCGAGCGCCTCGAACAGGCGTCGGACCTCGCGGGCCGCGAAGTCGTCGAGGTCCCCGCTGAGCGGTACCACCGTCCAGCCGTTGGCCACCACGAAGTCGTGCATCGGACCGCCCTCGACGCTCGGCCCGGCCGCCCCTCCACCGGGCTCCCCTTCCAGGCTAGGCCCACCCCGCTCCACGGCGTCCCCGCCCTCAGGCGACCGCCCGCGCCCAGGCCCGGCCCGGGCGGCGGGCGGCGAGCGCCGCGTGGTGGGCGGCGTGGGCGCCGTGGCGGACGCCCGGCCAGCGGCGGCCGGGCCGGTGGTGGACCGGCCGTCGGGCGGCCCGCGCAGGCTGTGTGCGGGTGCCGAGGCCGGTGGCCCCCGTCTGGTCAGTCCTCGCCGAGGACGGCGTAGGTCTCCGCATCGCCGTGCTCCCCGTTCTGGTCGTCCGGTGCGTCCGAGGGGCGGGGGCGTGCCGGTCCTCCGTCCTCGGACCGTTCGGGTGGGCGGACGGCTTCGGCCTGGCCGCAGCCTTCGCGCGGGTCCATGGTGGCCACCTCCGGGGGCTGGCGGGGCGCCCGCTCGGGGCGCCGGGGACCCCACCGGCTACCCGGCGTCGTGCCCGGCAAACGACGACGGTCCGTCCCGGCCCCGCCCCGTACGCCCCGGACCGGAGCGGTCACCGGCCCGTGCGTGCAGCCCGTAGACGGCGAAGGCCCGGCCGATGACCGGCTGTGCCACGTTGCGCACCCGGACGCCGCAGGCGGTCAGGCCGCGCTCGGTGCCGAGGTGGGCGTGGCCGTGGACGGCGAGGTCGGCGCCGGCGCCGTCGATCGCCTCGGCGAGCAGGTAGCTGCCCAGGAACGGGTGGATCTCCGGCGGCTCCCCGGCGAGGGTGTCGGGGACGGGCGCGAAGTGGGTCAGGGCGATCCGCAGGTCGCAGCGTTCGGCCGCCAGTCCGTCGAGGGCCGCCCGCAGGCCGTCGGCGCACTCCCGGCTGTGCCGGACGAAGGCCTTCATCTCGGGCTCGCCGAACTCGCCGGCGCTGCGGCCCGCGAATCCGCCCCCGAAGCCCTTGGTCCCCGCCACGCCGACCAGGTGACCGTCGACCGGGACGGTGACGGAGGAGCGCTCCAGCACGTGGACGCCGTGCGCCGCGAGGATCCCGGTGACGGCGTCCGGGCAGCCGGCGTCGTGGTCGTGGTTGCCCAGGACGGCGATCACCGGGACGGGCAGGCCGGCGACCTCCCGCGCCACCACGGCGGCCTCCTCCGGGGTGCCGTGCCGGGTGAGGTCGCCGGCCAGCAGCAGCAGGTCCGCCAGCTCGGCCAGGGTGGCGAAGGCCGGACGCAGCAGCCCCCGGCTGTCGGGGCCCAGGTGGATGTCCCCGACGGCGGCGACCCGGATCACCGCAGGTCCTCGACGCCGACCGGCGGCCGGTCGTCGGCCAGCGTGATGTCGGTGTACACCACCAGGCCCGCCAGGACCTGGGCCACGATGCGCTCGACGGCGGCGCGGCGCTGCTCGCTCGGGACGGTGCCGCGCACGGTGACGTGGTCGCCGTGGCACTCGATCCGCAGGCCGAGTTCGCCGATCTCGTCGTCGGCCAGGCGGTCGCGCAGGTGGGCGACCCGGTACTCGGTGTCGGCGATTCCGGTCATGACCCGGCTCCTTCGGGCTCGATCACCTGGAGGCGTTCCAGGAGGTACAGGAAGGCGGCCGGCATGGGCGCCTGGCCCCGCTCGGCCCGGATCCGCCGCCAGTCGATCTTCTCCCGCAGCGGCCGGACGACGGCGAGCACCGCCCCGAAGTCGCAGTGGTGCTCGGAGAACGCGGCGAGCAGGGCGCTGACCATGTCGGTGGCGGCGAGCACCGGCATGTGCACGGAGTCCACCGGCAGCACCTCGGCGCGGTCCAGCAGCTCCGAGGTGACCGGCCGTTTGGCCAGTTCGAGGATCAGGTCGACGTCCTGGCCGAGGCAGCGGGCCTTGACCAGCCAGTCCTCGGGCGGCAGGAACACCTCCAGTCCGGCCTCGCGCAGGGTCCGGGTGACGGCGTCCGCGTCCTCCCGGCGGATGCAGAAGTCGGCGTCGTGCTGCAGGCGCACGACCGCGCCGTGCGCGTAGGCCGCGACCCCGCCCGCGAGCGCGAACGGGTGGTCCTTGGCCTTGAGCAGCGAGCCGATCCGCTTCGCCGCCTCCAGGATCGCCTGGGTCCGGTCCGGCGGCAGGCACCCGTTCGGCTCGCCCAGCGGCCCCTCGTCCCCGTACGGGCGCGACGACGGGATGGGGTGTTCGGAGAGGTGGTCCATCGCGGCTCCTCGGCCGTGCGGTCCGGTTCGACGCCCCGACGGCTACCCGTCCGGCGGGAGTTCACGCAGCGCGGCGGGGCGTCGGCACCGGGCGTGATGGCCCACGGTCGGCGGGCGTCAGCCCGGGCGCGGCCGGCCGAGCAGGCTGCGGTCCAGGTCCGCCAGCAGCTCGGCGGTGTCGCGGTGGACCTCGGCGGCTCCGGCGCCGAGGAGTTCCTGGGCCGAGAAGCCGCCGCTCTCCACGGCCACGCAGCGGACCCCGGCGCGGCCGGCGGCCACGACGTCCCAGACGGTGTCCCCGATGAACACGGCGTCCGCGGGCTCGGCGCCCGCGCGGTCCAGGGCGGCCCGGACGAGGTCCGGCGCGGGCTTGGTGGCGGCCACGTCGTCCGCGGTGGTGGCGTCCGCGATCACGTCGTCGGCGTCGAGCACCCGGCGCAGCGCGGTCAGCTCCCGCTCGGAGGCGGAGCTGGCCAGGACGATCCGGTGGCCGCGTCCGGCGCAGGCGCGCAGCAGGTCGGCCGCGCCGGGCAGCGCCGTGATCACCGGCCAGCGGGCGGCGTAGAGCGCGTCGTGGGCGGCGGTGATCGCCTCGTCGTCGTCCCGGTCGCGGTCGCGGCCGAGCAGGTGGTCGAGCAGTTGGTCCGCGCCCATGCCGACGGCCCGGTGGACCCGGGCGGCCGGAACCGTCCGGTCGTACTGGCGCAGGGCCTCCCACCAGGCGAGGGCGTGGAAGTACGAGGTGTCGAGCAGGGTCCCGTCGACGTCGAAGAGCGCCGTCGCGGTGGTGGTCACCCGGTCCTCCTTCGGTCGGTCCGGCCGGTGTGCGATCGGGGTGCGATCAGCTCCGTCCGATCACGCCGGTTCCTCGGGTTCCTCGTCGTGCCAGCCGGCGGCGTCGACGTCGTCGAGCTGTTCGCGCAGGTGGTTCAGGGTCGCGGTGAGCAGCCGGGAGACGTGCATCTGGGAGACGCCGATCCGTTCGGCGATCTGCGACTGGGTGCAGCCGTCCCAGAACCGGAGTTTGAGGACGACCTGTTCCCGGCGCGGCAGTTCGGCGAGCAGCGGGCGGACGGCGGTGCGGAAGTCGGCGAGTTCGATGCCGGGGTCGCAGCTGCCGAGCCGGTCGAGCAGGGCGCTGCCGCTCTCGTCGGTGTCCTGGTCGCGCAGGGCGTCCAGGGAGTTGGGGCGGTAGACCCGGCCAGCCATCAGGCCCTCGGTGGCCTGTTCGACGGTGAGGTGCAGGCCCTCGGCGATCTCCTCGGGGTGCGGCAGCCGCCCGAGCTCCTGTTCGAGCCGGTCGGAGCCGCGTGCGACGGTCAGGTAGAGCTCCTGCATGCTGCGCGGCACCCGCACCGGCCAGGAGGTGTCACGGAAGAACCGTTTGATCTCGCCGGTGATGGTCGGTATCGCGTAGGTGACGAACTCGACGCCGCGCCCCAGGTCGTAGCCGTCCACGGCCTTGATCAGACCGATGGTGCCGACCTGGAGGATGTCCTCCATGTCCTCGGCCCGGTGCCGGAACCTGGCGGCGATGAACCGCACCAGCGGCATGTTGAGCTCGATGATCGTGCCGCGGACGTAGCTGTAGGCGTGGCTCTCGCGGGCGAGGTCGGTCAGGCGCGCGAACAGCGCGTCGCTCAGTTCCCGCGCCTCGGTCTTGCCCATGGCCCGCAGCTCGGCCTCGCTGGGCCTGGGCGGGATGTCGGGCGGAAGATCGGGCGGGAGGTCGAGCGGTTGGTCATGCGGTGTGACGGCATCCCGGTGGGAGCTCTCCAGTCGGATGGACACTTGATGTCTCCTGGGCAACGGGGTGATCGCCCGGTTGCACGTGCGGTGCGAGCCGCACGCTCGGGGCTTCTTCCCCCAGGACCTGTGCCCGGCTTCTTCAAGCGCGGTCCCGGTGGCACCCGGTCGGGTGCTGGGGCGGCCGGATCCGGTCTCGACCGCCGTAAGGGTGTTCTACCCCGACATACGACAGTGAATTCATGTTTCGGCCGTTTTCTTCCGAATCGGCCGGGTAACCGCGCTCGGGCGACACCATCCGCTACGCGAAGGAGAGGCGGTCATGCCCCGAGGATCAAGCCCCAAGCGGGAGCGCCAGTACGAGCACATCAAGGAGAGCGCGCTCGACCGCGGCGAGAGCGAGAAGCGGGCCGAGGAGATCGCGGCCCGTACGGTGAACAAGGAACGCGCCCGGCACGGCGAGTCCGAGACCGCCAGCCGGACGTCGATCCAGGACGTCTCCTCCGGCCACCGCGGCGGGAAGCGTTCGCACAGCGGCGCCCAGGGACCGACCTTCGACCAGCTGTACAACGAGGCGAAACACCGCAACATCAAGGGCCGTTCGAAGATGAACAAGCGCGAACTGGCCCACGCCCTCGGCCGCTGACCGGTCCACCGGAACGACGGTTCCTCGGCGGAACGACGGTTCGCTCGCTCCTACGCTTCGCTCACCCGGGGTCCCGCGACGTCGGCTCCGACGGGCTCGGACCTCGGTGGTTCACCCGGGCGAGCGGGGACGGTACCTCCAGCCAGACCGTCTTCCCACCGTCCTCGGGCTGCGAGCCCCAGGCCCTGGCCAGCCGGAGCACCACCCTCAGGCCGTACCCGCCGGGGCGGCCGCGGCCGAGGTCCGGGCGCAGCTGCGGACGCTCCGACCCGTCGTCCGCGACCTCCACCCGGAGCCGGTCCCCGTTCCAGCGCAGCCGCAGCTCACGCGGGCCGCCGGGGGCGTACAGACAGGCGTTGGTGACCAGCTCGGAGATCATCAACAGGACGTCCTCCACCGCCAGCCGCCGCTTCTCGTCGACGGCCGGCAGCCAGCGCCAGGACTCCAGCACCCGCCGGCTGAAGGCGCGGCTGCGCTGCACGGCGCCGCCACCGGCGGTGTCCGCGCCCTCCGCGCGGAAGTCGTACCGCCTGGTCACCTCGGTGTCCGGTGTTCCGACGGGCCCCGCCAGCGGTGTGCGTCCGATGCGCTCCATGCCTCCCCCTCACCCCGGATCCGGCGCGGTGGGCCCGCTCGGCGGCGTCGGACCGGGCGTCTTCAGTGCGGAGCCGAGGTCCGGGTGGATCCTCAGCACACTGTCGGCGCCGGTGATCACGAACAGCCGCTCCACAGAGCGCTGGGGGCCCACGAGTTCCAGGCGCAGCCCGGAGGCCTCGGCCCGCCGCCGGGCCGCGAGCAGGATGTTCAGCCCGGTCGAATCGCAGAACCGCAGCTCACCGAGGTCGACCAGGATGAGCTCGATGCCGTCGGCCACCGGGCGGTCGAGCGCGCCCCGCAGCCCGTCCCCGGTGTCGTGGTCGATCTCACCGGCCACGGTGACGATCCGCACCCGGCCCTCATCGACGACCGCGACGGCGAGGTCCGGTCTCCCGGCCGCCAACGGCACGGCGGACGCGCCCTCCGGCGGGAGCGCCGGGGGTTGGGTCCCCGGTGCGGTCGGCCAGGCCGCCTGGTCATCGTCCATACCGCGCGGGTGCCCCGGGGGCCCGCTCCTACACACGCCGGGCGGCCTCCCGGTCCGGGACGGTCACGGGCGCTCCCTGGCAGCACGGTGGCGGGAGAAGGCCCGTCACATGACGTTTCAACACCCCCCGCCCGGCAAGACGCCCGCCATGCGGATCCACCTGCCTCCGGGCCCCCGTGCCGCGGCTCACCGCCCCGGGCCCGGATCTCACGACGTCCGGGGCGCGGCCGTCGCCCCTCCCTCCCCGGGGCGGTGAGCACCGTGCCCGGCGCCGCCCCACCGCCCGACCCAGCACCCGACCCGTCACCCACCCTGCCCACGGTCGGAGTGGAGGAGGAGTTCCTGCTGGTCGACCGGCGCACCCGGCTGCCCGCCGAACGGGCGCCCCAGGTCATCGCCGACGCCGCCGCCGAGCTCGGCGAGCAGGTGCAGGCCGAGTTCTTCCGCGTCCAGGTCGAGGTGTGCACCCGGCCGGCCACCCGGCTCGCCGACCTGGAGGCCGACCTCGCCCGCCTGCGCGCGGCGGTCGCCGCCGCGGCCGCCGGGGCGGACTGCCTGCTGGTCGCCTCGGGCACCGCGGTGCTGAGCGACCGGCGGCCGGGCCGGATCACCGACGATCCGCGCTACCGCGCGATGGCGGCCCGCTACCGGGGCGTGGTCGACGGGTACGGGGGCGCGCTCTGCGGCTGCCACGTCCACCTGGGCACGGTGAGCCGCGGCCAGGCACTGGCGCTGGCCAACCACCTGCGCCCCTGGCTGCCGGTCGTCCAGGCGCTCACGGTCAACTCCCCCTTCACGGAGGGCCGGGACAGCGGCTTCGCGAGCTGGCGCACCGTCCGGTGGGCGCGCTGGCCGACCGTCGGACCGGCCCCGGTGCTGGACGAGGAGCAGTACGACGCGCTGGTGGCCGGCCTGGTGCGGTCCGGCGTGCTGCTCGACCGGCGGATGGTCTACTGGTACGCCCGCCCGTCCGAGCACGTCCCCACGCTGGAGGTGCGGGTCGCCGACGTCAACGCCGACCTGCGGACCGTCCTGCTGCTCGCGGCGCTGCTGCGCGGGCTCGCCGCCGTCCTGCTGGCGGAGATCGACGACGGCCGGCCGGCCCCCGTCCACCCGGCCGGACTGGTCCGCGCCGCCCACTGGCAGGCCGCCCGCGGCGGACTGTCCGGGGACGGGATCGACCCGCTCACCGGGCGGTACGCCCCGATGACCGAGCTGGCCGACCGCCTCCTCGAACGGGCCGCCCCCGGCCTGGCCGCCGCCGGTGACCTGGCCACCGTGGAATCGGCCCTCGCCCGGATCCGCCGGCACGGCACCGGCGCCGACCGCCAGCGGCGCTCCCTGCGCCGCCACGGCCGGCTGACCGCCGTGGTCGACGAGCTCGCGGCACTCACCCTCGCGGTGCCCTGAGGAGGGTCGCGGCCGTGCACCCGGCAGAAGCGCTGCGGCGGATCGCCTTCCTCCTGGAGTGGAACGGCGCCTCGCCCTACCGGGTCCGGGCCTTCCACGCCGCCGCCGACGCGGTCGACGACCTGCCGCCCGGCCCGGTGGACGCCGCCCGGGCCCGGCGGCTGCCGGGCGTGGGGCCGGTGACCTCCGAGGTGATCGCGCAGGCCTCCACCGGAGCGACCCCGCCCTACCTGGCCCGGCTGGAGGCGGAGGCGGGGCCCGACGCGACGGCCGGGTGGCAGCTGCTCGCCGCCGTCCGGGGCGACTGCCACCTGCACTCCGACTGGTCCGACGGCGGCCACCCGATCGACACGATGGCCCGGGCCGCCCGCGACCTGGGGCACCGCTGGGCCGTGCTCACCGACCACTCGCCCCGGCTGACGATCGCCCACGGCCTCAGCCCCGACCGGCTGCGCCGGCAACTCGACGCGGTCGCGGCCTGGAACGCCGGACCGCCCGACGGGCCGGACGGTGGCTTCCGGCTGCTCACCGGGATCGAGTGCGACATCCTGGAGGACGGATCCCTGGACCAGGAACCGGAGTTGCTCGCCCGGCTCGACGTCGTGGTGGCCTCCGTGCACTCGAAGCTGCGCGCCGACCCCGAGCCGATGACCGCCCGGATGCTCACCGCGGTCCGTGACCCGCGCACCAACGTCCTCGGCCACTGCACCGGCCGGATCGTCACCGGTCGCGGCCGCCCGCCCTCCCGCTTCGACGCCGAGGCGGTCTTCGCGGCCTGCGCCGAAGCCGGCACCGCGGTGGAGATCAACTGCCGCCCCGAGCGCCGCGATCCACCCGACCCGCTGCTGCGCCTCGCCGCCGAGGCCGGGTGCCTCTTCGCCGTCGACACCGACGCCCACGCCCCCGAGCAGCTCCACTGGTTCCGCTCCGGCTACGCCCGCGCCGCCCGCCTCGGCCTCACTCCCGACCGCCTCGTCACCACCTGGCCCCGCGACCGCCTCCTCGCCTGGACCCGTCCGAACCGGTCGGCCGGCACGTGAGGCCGCACCGCGAGCGGCGGCGCGGGCGGTACGCACGGCGGCGCGTTTGGCCGCTGCACCGGCGGACAGACGCCCGGCATCCGACCGTCCCCGAGCGAGGAGGTCGCCCTCCGATGGACGCCAACGGCACCCTGACCGGACGCACCGCCCTGGTGACCGGTTCCTCCCGCGGGCTCGGCCTGCTGATCGCGGGCGAACTCGCGGACCGCGGCTGCCGGGTGATGCTCACCGCCCGGGACGAGCTCGGTCTGGAACGGGTCGCCCGCGAGCTGCGCGGCCGTCCCGGCGAGGTCGCCGCGACCGCCTGCGACCTGGTGGACCCCGAGGCACCGGCCTTGCTGCTCGCGGCGGTCCGGGACCGCTTCGGCGCCGACGTCGACCTCCTGGTCAACAACGCCGGTCTCATCCAGGTGGGCCCGGTCACGGCGATGCAGGAACAGGACTTCCGGCGGGCGCACGAGCTGATGACGATGGCGCCGCTGCGGCTGGTCCAGGCGGTGCTGCCCTCGATGCGGGCCCGCGGCGCGGGCTCGATCGTCATGATCAGCTCGGTCGGCGGCCGGATCCCGGCGCCCCACCTGCTGCCCTACGTGGCGGCCAAGTTCGCGCTCACCGGTCTCTCCGAGGGGCTCGGCGCGGAGCTGGCGCCGTACGGGATCCGGGTGACGACGGTGCTGCCCGGGCTGATGCGCACCGGGTCGCAGACCGCCGCCGAGTTCGCGGGGCAGGCCGGGCGCGAGTACGCCTGGTTCGCCACCGCCGCGTCCTTGCCACTGGTGTCGATGGACGCCGGGCGGGCTGCCCGGCGGATCGTCCGGGCCGTCGAGTCCGGACGGCGGGAGCTGGTGCTGACCCCGCTCGCCAAGGCCGCCGTCCTCGCCCACGGGATCGCGCCGGCCACCACCGGCCGGCTGCTGGGGCTGCAGGCGCGTCTGCTGCCCTCGGCCGGGGCGGTGCCGGAACACGGCGTGCCCGGTGTGCGGGCCGCGGCCCGGCACCCGCGCGGCGGCCCGGTCCACCGGCTGACCGCCCTGGGGCGCCGGGCGAGCCGGGCCCACCACGAGCCCACGGCGTCCTGAGCGGGCGCCCGGCACCGAAGTCCCGAAGGGAGACCCCCGTGAAAGCCGTCACCTGGCACGGACGCCGGGACGTCCGCGTCGACTCCGTCCCCGACCCGGTGATCCGGGAGCCCACCGACATCCTGGTCGAGGTCACCACCACCGGACTGTGCGGATCCGACCTGCACCTCTACGAGGTCCTGGGCGCCTTCCTCGACGAGGGCGACATCCTCGGCCACGAGGCGATGGGCGTGGTCCGCGAGACGGGCAGCGCCGTCCACGCGGTGTCCGTCGGGGAACGCGTGGTGGTGCCGTTCAACATCTCCTGCGGCGTCTGCTACATGTGCGTGAACGGTCTGCAGTCCCAGTGCGAGACCACCCAGGTGCACGCCTACGGGACCGGCGCGGCCCTGTTCGGCTACACCAAGCTCTACGGCCAAGTACCCGGCGGGCAGGCCGAGTTGCTTCGGGTTCCGTTCGGCAACACGCTGCCCGTGGTGGTGCCGCCCGGGCCCCCGGACGACCGGTACGTGCTGCTCTCCGACGTCCTGCCCACCGCCTGGCAGGCGGTCGAGTACGCGCAGCTGCCGCCCGGCGGCGCCCTGGCCGTGCTCGGGCTCGGCCCGATCGGCGACATGTGCACCCGCATCGCGCGCCACCGCGGGGCGGGCACCGTCATCGGAGTCGACCTGGTGCCCGAGCGGCTGGAACGCGCCCGGGAGCACGGCGTCGAGGCGCTGGACCTCGCCCGGCTCGGCTCGCGGGTGGTCGACACCGCCCGGGAGCTCACCGGCGGCCGCGGCCCGCACTCCGTGATCGACGCCGTCGGCATGGAGGCCCACGGCTCCCCCGCCGCGACCGCCGCCCAGCGGATGACCTCGCTCCTGCCGGACGCCCTGGCCACCCGGCTGATGACCCGGGTGGGCCTGGACCGCCTGCACGCCCTGCACCTCGCGGTGGACATGGTGCGCCGGGGCGGCACCGTCTCGCTGTCCGGGGTGTACGGCGGGATGACGGACCCCCTGCCGATGCTGACCATGTTCGACAAGCAGTTGCGGCTGCGGATGGGCCAGGCGAACGTCCGGCGCTGGACGGACGACCTGCTGGCCCTGCTCGGCGACGACGACCCCCTCGGGGTGGACGGCTTCGCCACCCACCACCTGCCGCTGACCGAGGCCCCCGCCGCGTACGAGATGTTCCAGCGCAAGCAGGACGGCGTGGTCAAGGTCCTCTTCCAGCCCTGACCCCGGAGGCCGGACGCCGTCCGGCGAACTGGGGCGTGCACCCGGCGCGGTGCGCGAAGGGCGGGGGTCCGCCGGGCCGGCGGACCCCCACCCGGTGGGTGCCCCGCTCAGACCAGCAGGTCGAAGAGCTCGAAGGCCTCGTCCCACTGGTCCGTGGAGGGGCGGCGGGTGTCGCGGGCGATGGTTTTGAGGGCGCGGGCGAGGGCGACGCTGAGGCCGCCGGCCAGGACGGGCAGCCGCTGCCGGGTGTCCTCGGCGGCCTCCATGCCGAGGGCTGGGCGGGCGGCGAGCTGGTCGAGCAGCGGGCGGAGTTCGATGCCCTCCTCCAGCTTCTTGAAGGCGTGGATGCTCTCCTGCAGGCCTTTGGTGACGGGGAGGTCCTGCGGCTCGATGACGTCCCGGCCGTTGGCCTTGGCATTGGCCGTGCCGATGAGGAAGAGGTCGTAGAGCTTGGCGTCCACGAACTCGTTGTAGCGCTTGAGGTCGTTCTTGTGGACATCGAGGCCGGCGGCCGTGCGGAAGAAGCGCTCGAACTTGGGAATACCCATGGCGGGCATGGCATGTGTCCTTTCTCGCGTCGATGGATGAGCCGAGGTCATCGGGTGGCGGGTGGTCTCACCTCCTCGAGGTGCTCGTGGGCCAGGCGGACGGCCATGGCGCCCTCGCCCACCGCGGAGGCCACCCGCTTGACCGAGCCGCTGCGGACGTCCCCGACGGCGAAGACCCCCGGCAGTCCGGTTTCCAGGGCGAGTGGGGCGCGGCCCAGGGATTTCCACAGGTCCGCTGTCCCAGGGGCCACGTCCTGCCCGGTCGGTATGAAGCCGCGCGGGTCCAGAGTGACGGCGCCGGCGAGCCAGGAGGTGGCAGGGCGCGCACCGATGAAGACGAAGAGGGCACGGGCCTCCAGCACCTGCTGCTCGCGGGTGCGGTTGTCCCGGACGACGACGGCTCCGACCCGGTCCTCGCCGGTGACCTCTTGGACCTCGGTGTGCAACCGGACGTGGATCCGTGGGTGCTGCTCGATCCGGTCGATCAGATAGCGGGACATGTGGTGGCCCAGGTCATCGCCGCGGACCAGCAGGTGCACGGCGGGCGACTCGCGCGCCAGGAACAGGGCCGCTTGGCCGGCGGAGTTGCCACCGCCGACGACGGCCACCGGGTCAAGACGGCAGGTCCGTGCCTCCCAGAGGGTGGCGGCGTAGTGGACCCCCAGTCCCTCGAACCGCTCGACGCCTCGGGCGGGCAGCCGTCGGTAGCGAGCGCCGGTGGCCACCACCACGTTGCTGGCGGCGACCGTGCTGCCGTCGGCGAGCCGCACCACGTTGGCACCGTCGCGCTGTTCGAGGCCGGCGGCCTCGGCGGGGACGGTGATCCGGGCGCCGAACCGGGTGGCCTGCACGACGGCCCGTTCGGCGAGTTCCATGCCGGAGATCCCCGCGGGGAAACCGAGGTAGTTCTCGATCCGGGAGGACGTACCGGCCTGCCCGCCGGTCGCCACCGCGTCCAGGACGACGGTGGAGAGCCCCTCGGAGGCGCCGTACACGGCTGCGGCCAGGCCTCCCGGCCCCGCGCCGACCACCATCAGGTCGCAGACGGCCCTCGCCACGGTCTCGGTCCGCAGCCCGATCACCCGGGCGAGTTCGGCGTTGGAGGGATTGCGCAGCACCCGGTGCTCGTGCCAGACGACGATCGGAGTGTCCTCCGGAGCGACCCCGAGACGCGTCAGCAGCGCCTCGGCCTCGGTGTCCTTCTCCAGGTCGGCCCAGCGGTGCGGGAGGCGGTTGCGGGCGGCGAAGTCCAGCAGCCGGCGCGTGTCGGGGGAGAACGCGGAGCCGATGATACGCAGGCCCGCGCCCGCGCCCGCCAGCATCGTGCGGCGCAGCAGGTAGGCCCGCAGGATCACGTCGCCGAGCGCGGGTTCTCGGCTGAGCAGGTCGCGCAGGGCGGCCAGACCCACCGCGAGCACCTCGCCGGGCGTGCTCACCACCGCGCTGAGGAGGGCGGTCTGGCCCTCCAGCACGCCGAGTTCGCCGAGGAAGCTGTGCGCCTCGTGCAGGTGGACGACCTGCTGCTGTTCGCCGTGGCCTTCGACCACGGCCACCCTGCCGCTGAGGACCACGAAGAACTCCTCGCAGGGATCGCCCGCCCGGAAGAGCCGGTCCCCCTCGCGGACCGGCCGTACCTGTCCGCAGGGTCTCAGGATCGCGATCTGGTCGTCCGGCAGCAGCGGATAGGCGCCGTAGACGTCAGCTGTGGGCGTGAGCGTCGGCACGGTCCACTCCTTTCGGTGGAAACGGAGGCGACGACAGATGTGGTGGGGGCGGCGGCGGAAGCGGCGACGCCGGTCCGGACGCCGGGCTCAGACCATCGCCTCGTGCACGAAACACCACAGCCAGTCCTCGCCGGGTTCGAACGACCGGACGATCGGGTGCCCGTCGGTCGCCGCGTGAGCGCGGGCGTGCCGCATCGGCGAGGAGTCGCAGCAGCCGACCTTGCCGCAGGTCAGGCAGAGACGCAGGTGCAGCCACGGAGTCCCCGTGCGCAGGCAGTCCTCGCAACCCCGTGGTGTTCTGGGCGCCACGGGCCGGACCATGGACAGGTGCGGGTCGGTAAGGCTGGTCATCATGGTCTCCCGGAGGTGGAGTCGGCCGGTCCGCGGGGCGTCGAGAGTGACTCGTCCACCCACCGGCGCAGCGCGTGGGCGGGCGCGGCTCCGGTCTGGCGGGCGACGGGCCTGCCGTGGTCGAGGATCAGCAGGGTGGGTACGGCTTGGACCTCGAACCGCCGCGCCAGGGCCGGCGACGTGTCGATGTCGACCTTCACGAGCTTGATCCGGCCGGCCAGGTCCTCGGCGACCTGTTCGAGGGCCGGGCTCACCATGCGGCAGGGACCGCACCAGGCGGCCCAGAGGTCGACGAGCACGGGCAGGCTCGCCCGCTCGGCGACCTCCCCGAAGTCGGCGTCGCCCGCTTCGGCGATCCACGGCAGCGGGGCCCGGCAGTTTCCGCAGCGCGGGCTGCCCTCCGCCGCGGCGGGTACGCGGTTGGTCCGGCCGCAGTTGGCGCAGACGACCGTCGGCAGCGGGGCCCCGGCCCCGTCCGTTCTGCCGTCACGGCCCCTGCGGGCGGCGCGGCCTTCCGGAGAAGCGGTCATCACGGCTCCTGCAGCTCGTCCTGGAGGGTGACGGTCAGTTCCGCCGCCCTGGCGTCGACCAGGATGGTCACGCCTTCGCGTGCCTCGCCGCTGAGCAACGCGCGGCCGATCCTGGTCTCGACCTCGTGCGCGATGAAGCGGCGCAGCGGCCGGGCGCCGTAGACCGGGTCGTAGCCCTCGGCCGCGATCAGCCGGCGGGCGTCCTCGGTGAGTACCAGGTCGATCCGCTGCTCGGCGAGGCGGTGGCGCAGGTCCTCCAGCAGCAGGTCCACGATGCGCTCGATCTGCGCGATGCCGAGCGGGCGGAAGAGCACGATGTCGTCCACCCGGTTGAGGAACTCGGGCCGGAAGTGACCGTTGAGTTCGCCCATCACCAGCTCCCGCACCTCGGGCTTGATCTCGCCGGCCTGGGTGGCGTCGTCGAGCAGGTACTGGGAGCCCAGGTTCGAGGTCATGATGATGACGGTGTTGCGGAAGTCGACGGTACGGCCCTGCGCGTCGGTGATCCTGCCGTCGTCCAGCACCTGGAGCAGCGTGTTGAAGACGTCGGCGTGCGCCTTCTCGATCTCGTCGAACAGGACGACGGAGTACGGCTTGCGGCGCACCGCCTCGGTCAGCTGACCGCCTTCCTCGTAGCCCACGTACCCGGGGGGCGCGCCGACCAGTCGGCTGACGGTGTGCCGCTCCTGGTACTCGCTCATGTCGAGGCGGATCATGTTGCTCTCGCTGTCGAACAACGCGGCGGCCAGCGTCTTGGCCAGCTCGGTCTTCCCGACGCCGGTCGGGCCGAGGAAGATGAACGAACCGATCGGCCGGCGCGGGTCGCGCACCCCGGAGCGGGCCCGGATCACCGCGTCGGCGACGAGCTGGACGGCCTCGTCCTGGCCCACGACCCGCTCGCGCAGGATCCCGTCCAACGTGAGCAGCTTCTGCCGCTCGCCCTCCTGGAGCCGGCTGACGGGGATGCCGGTCCACGCGGAGACGATCTCGGCGATCTCCTCGGCGGTCACCACCTCACGCAGCATCCGGCTCTCGCCCTGCTTGTTGGCGAGCTGTTCCTCCTCGGCGGCCAGTCGGCGCTCCAGTTCGCTGACGGTTCCGTAGCGCAGTTGGGCGGCCCGGTTGAGATCGTAGGCTCGTTCGGCCTCCTCGGCCTCCTGCCGGGCGCGTTCCAGTTTCTGGCGCAGTTCCTGGACCTTGCGGATGGCCTGGCGCTCGGCCTCCCACTGGGCGTGCTTGGCGTCCACCTCGCCCCGCAGGTCGGCCAGTTCGCGCCGCAGGTCCTCCAGGCGGGCGCGGCTGGCCGGGTCGGTTTCGAGGTCCAGCGCGGCCTCCTCGATCTCCAGCCGGGTGGCCCGGCGGGTGAGTTCGTCGAGTTCGGCGGGCATGGAGTCGATCTCGGTCCGCAGGCGCGCGCAGGCCTCGTCGACCAGGTCGATGGCCTTGTCCGGGAGGAAGCGGTCACTGATGTAGCGGTGGCTGAGGGTGGCGGCGGCGACCAGCGCGCCGTCCTGGATCTTGACGCCGTGGAAGATCTCCAGTCGTTCCCGGATGCCGCGCAGGATGGAGATCGCGTCCTCGACGCTCGGCTCGTCCACCTGGACGGTCTGGAAGCGGCGTTCCAGGGCCGCGTCGGACTCGATGTGCTTGCGGTACTCGTCCAGCGTGGTGGCGCCGATCATGTGCAGCTCGCCGCGCGCCAGCATCGGCTTGAGCATGTTGCCCGCGTCCATCGCGCCCTCGGCGGCGCCGGCCCCGACGACGGTGTGCAGCTCGTCCACGAACAGCAGGATCCGGCCCTCGGCTCCCTTGACCTCGGACAGCACGGCCTTGAGGCGTTCCTCGAACTCGCCGCGGTACTTCGCCCCGGCCACCAGCGAGCCCATGTCGAGCGAGAACACCGTCTTGTCCCGCAGCCCTTCCGGCACGTCGCCGCGCACGATCCGCTGGGCCAGGCCCTCCACGATGGCGGTCTTGCCGACGCCCGGTTCGCCGATCAGCACCGGGTTGTTCTTGGTCTTGCGGCTGAGGATCTGGATCACCCGCCGGATCTCCGCGTCGCGCCCGATCACCGGGTCGAGGCGACCGCCGCGGGCCTCGACGACGAGGTCGCGGCCGTACTTCTCGAGGGCCTCGTACGCTTCCTCGGGAGTGGCGGAGGTGACCCGTTGGTTCCCGCGCACCGTGGTGAGGGCGGCGAGGAAGGAGTCCTTGTCGACGCCCTGTTCACCGAGGCGCCGGCCGGCTGCGGTGGTCGCGCCCTCGTCCACCAGGGCCAGCACCAGGTGCTCGGTGGAGACGTACTCGTCCTTGAGCCGCCTGGCCTCCTGCTCCGCGGTGTCGAGCAGTCGGGCCAGCCGCTGGGTCACCGTCACCCGGCCGGGGGCGGCGCCCGGACCGGTCGTGCGCGGACGCTTGGCGAGATCGGCCTCGACGGCGGCCCGCAGGGCTGCCGGGTCTGCGCCGGCACCGGCCAGCAGACGGGTGGTCAGGCCGTCCTGCTGATCGAGCAGGGCCAGCAGCAGGTGCTCCCCGTCGACCTCGGTCTGGCCCATCCGGACCGCGACGCTCTGGGCTTCCTGCAGCGCTTCCTGGGACTTCTGGGTGAGGCGGGTTATGTCCATGGTGGGGGCTCCTTGGCGGCTCGTTCGCTGCGCCGCAGTGCGATTTCCAGGCGTTCGATGCGGTCGAGCAGGTCCAGGACGACGCCGATGGCCGCGTAGTTGAGTCCCAGACCGATCCGCAGCCGCTGCACCCGGGCGATGGCCGACGGCGCGCTCGGCCGGAACCACAACCGGCCCCGGGCGTCACGCTCGGCGTCCACCAGCCCGAGGGCGACGAAGCGGCCGACGAGTTCGGGCGGCAGTCCGCTCCTGGCGGCCACCTCGGCCATGGGGAGCTGATAGGGGCTGCCGCGGTAGACCCTCACCAGGGGATAGGCGGCCCCGATGCCGGGCTGTCCTTCGGCGGGAGGACGCTGTTCGGCTCTCATGTCCGCTTCCTCGGGTCGAAGGAGGAGACGGCGGCCAGTTCCTCGAACAGCTCGCGCTCGCGCGGGCTGGGCGAGGGCGGCACCATCACCTGGATTTCGGCGTAGAGGTGACCGGGGGAACCCTTGGGGTCGGGCATCCCCTCGTTGCGCAGCCGCAGCCTGCGGCCGGTGGAGGTACCGGGCGGCACGTGCACCTTGACCGTCCCTCCCGGACCGGAGACCGGCACCGTCGCGCCCAGCGCGGCTTCCCAGGCGGTGACCGGCAGTTCGACGTGGATGTCGCGCCCGACGAGCCGGTAGCGGGGATGGGGGGCGATGCGGACGACCAGATAGAGGTCCCCGGCGGAAGCCGGGCCGCGGCCCCGGCCGCCCTCCCCCGCGAGCCGGATGCGCTGGCCGTCGACGACGCCGGCCGGGATGGTGACGTCGTAGCTGCGTCCGCCGCCGGGACCACCGAGGGTGATCTTCCGCCGGCCGCCGCGGTACGCCTCCTCCACACTGAGCGTGAGTTCGGCCTCCTGGTCCGCGCCGGGGATGGGGCTGCCCCGTCCGGCGCCGCCCGCCCCGCCGCCGAACATGCTTCCGAAGAGGTCTTCGAAGTCCACGCCGGAGGCGTTGAAGCCGGTCTCCGTCCAGGTCCGGGTGCCTGCCCGGTCGGCTCCCCGGGTACCTCCGAAGGGACTGCCGCGGTATGCGCCGGCTCCGCCGCCGAAGCCCTGGCCGGCCGCGACACGCTCGTCGTAGTCCTCCGGAACCTGCCGGAAGTCGGGGCCGAAGCGGTCGTAGCGGGACCGGGTGTCGGGGTCGGACAGCACGCTGTACGCCTCGTTGATCTGCTTGAAGCGCTCCTCTGCGGCCGGATCACGGTTGACGTCCGGGTGGTAGCGGCGGGCCAGGGTACGGAACGCCTGCTGGATCTCGGCGGCGTCGGCGGTGCGGGGGACGCCCAGCACCTCGTAGTAGTCGTCTGCCATGGCGGCCTCACCCCTGCTTGCGGTTGACCGCCACCGCGGCCGGCCGCAGCTGGTGGCCGGGTTCGCCGTACCCGGGGCGCAGCACCCGAACGACGGTGCCCGCGGTCGTGTCCGGTTCGTCCACCACGGACACCACCTCGTGCCGCTCGGGGTGGAAGGGGACCCCGGTCTCGTCGTAGCGGGGGTAGCCGAGGCTTCGCAGCACCTCGACGGCCTGGTCGCGTACCGCCCGGACTCCGCTGACGATCGTGCCGGGGTCGTCGGCGCCGGCGTGGGCGAGGGCCAGTTCGAGGTTGTCGACGACCGGGAGGAACGCCGCGGCCACTTTGGCCCGCTCGGCCTCCCGTTCCCGGGGGAGCTCACGGGCGTAGCGCTTGCGGAGGTTGTCGCGGTCGGCGAGGGCTCGCCGCCACCGATCCTCCAGCTCCTCGACCTCGGGGCGGGGCGGCTTCTCCTGCTCCGCGGCTCCGGGGCCCCGTGGGATCGTCTGCGGTGCGGGCGTCCGCTCGGGCGGCGTCTGCTCGGGCTCGGGAGGGGAGCGGTCCTCGGCGGAACGCCTCTGTTCCTGATCGGACATGTCGCCGCCTCAGCTCCGGTCGAAATCGGCGTCGATGACGTCGTCGTCCTTCGGAACGCCGCCCTCGGGACTCTGGCCGGGCGTCGCCGCACCGGGCCGGGCTCCACCCCCGGCTCCGTCCGGGCCGGCGGCGTGGGCGGCCAGCGCCGCGTAGATCTGCTGGAGTTCGGAGGCCAGGCTCCGGGACCGTTCGGTCGGCGCCTCCTCCTTGACGGCGGAACGCGCCTCGTCGATGAGCAGTCGGGCGCGGGCGCGCTCGTGCTCCGGAGCGGAGTCGCCGAGCTCGTCCAACCGGCGCTCCACCTGGTACGCGGCGGCGTCGAGCTCGTTGCGGGCGTCGATGGCCTCGCGCAGGGCCAGGTCGCTGGTGCGGTTGCTCTCGGCCTCGTTGATCATCCGCTCGACCTCGGAGGGGTCGAGGTTGGAGCCCTCACTGATGGTGATCGACTGCTCGGCACCGGTGTCCCGGTCCTTGGCGCTGACCTTGAGGATGCCGTTGGCGTCGATGTCGAAGGTGACCTCGATCCGGGTCTCCCCACGCCGGGCCGGCCGCAGGTTCTCCAACCGGAAGCGGCCCAGCACCCGGTTGTCGGCGGCCAGTTCGCGTTCGCCCTGGAGCACGACGATGTCCACGGCCGGCTGGTTGTCCTCAGCCGTCGAGAAGGTCTCGGACCGGCGGGCGGGGATGGTGGTGTTCCGTTCGATGATCTTGGTCATCACGCCACCGGCCGTCTCGACGCCCAGCGACAGCGGGGTGACGTCCAGCAGCAGGACGTCCTTGACCTCACCCTTGAGCACGCCGGCCTGGATGGCGGCGCCCAGCGCCACGACCTCGTCGGGGTTGACGCTCATGTTCGGGTCCTTGCCGCCGGTCAGCCGGCGGACCAGGTTCTGCACGGCCGGGATCCGGGTCGAGCCGCCGACGAGGATGACCTCGTCGATGTCGTTGTCGGTGACCTTGGCGTCCCCCATCGCGGTCCTGACCGGCTCGAGGCAGCGCTCCACCAGGTCCGAGGTGATCTGCTCGAAGGTGGAGCGGCGGACCGTCTCGGTGAGGTGCTTCGGCCCGGAGGCGTCCGCCGTGATGAACGGCAGGCTCACCTGGGTCTGGCTGACCGAACTCAGCTCGGTCTTCGCCTTCTCGGCCGCCTCGAACAGCCGCTGCAGGGCCTGCGGGTCCTTGCGCAGGTCGATGCCCTCGGCCTTCTGGAAGCCGTCCGCCAAGTGGTCCACCAGACGGCGGTCGAAATCGTCGCCACCCAGGTGGGAGTCGCCCGCCGTGGCGCGGACCTCCACCACACCGTCACCGACGTCCAGCAGGCTGACGTCGAACGTGCCGCCGCCGAGGTCGAAGACCATGACCGTCTCGTGGCCCTTCCGGTCCAGCCCGTAGGCGAGCGCCGCGGCGGTCGGCTCGTTGATGATCCGCAGCACGTCGAGGCCGGCGATCCTCCCGGCGTCCTTGGTGGCCTGGCGCTGGGCGTCGTTGAAGTAGGCGGGGACGGTGATGACCGCCTCGGTCACCTTCTCGCCGAGCGACTTCCCGGCGTCGTCGGCGAGCTTGCGCAGCACCTGCGCGCTGATCTCCTCCGGCGCGTACTGCTTTCCCTTCACCTCGAAGCGGGCCACCCCGCCGGGCCCCTCCACGACGTCGAAGGAGACCGCCTTGGCCTCGTCGGAGATCTCGTCGTAGCGGCGTCCGATGAACCGCTTCGCGGAGGTGATGGTGCCCTTGGGGTTGAGGATCGACTGCCGGCGCGCGAGCTGTCCGACCAGCCGCTGGCCGTCATCGGAGAACGCGACCACCGACGGGGTCGTCCTGGCCCCCTCCGCGTTCGGGACGACAGCGGGCTCACCGCCCTCCCAGACCGCGATGACCGAATTGGTGGTGCCGAGATCGATGCCAACTGCCTTCGCCATGGGAATCTCCTCCGTCGCGACACGGGACCGGTCGGCGGGCAGTCGGGCGAACGGACGGCCTCACCCACCCAGGAGCAGCCTCGCGCGGTACGCGGCGTACTTCCCCGCCCCGGTAGGACCAATCCGCGCCGCCGTTCCGGTCCCCGAGGACGGGGCCGGAACGGGTTCGTCGTGGGACGCGTGCCGAGCGGCGTAGCGGGTAGGCAGGAAGGCCAGTGCCGAGCCGCACATGGACCCGCTATGGACGCCGTGCCTTCTCCGACCGCCGATCCCCTCCGCCCCGTCCCGCACCCGGCGGTCGCGCAGCACGCACTGCTCCGCCTGGTGACGGCCATGCTCGACGGTGAGGACGAGCGCGAGGTGCTGTGGGGAGGCATGGCGGCGATCGCCGCCACCGGCCCCTTCATCGCCGAAGCGGCTTATGCCGTCCACAACGGTCTGGCGCGGCGCTGCTCCCCACTCCGGGTGGCTTCCTCCGCCGTCGCCCGGCCGGGCGACGCGGCGCGGGAACCCGAGGGGGGCCGGGCCGGCGAAGCCCCGGCCGAAGCAGCCGCTGCCGTCGACGTACTGGCCGCCGACGTGCTCGACCGGCGGATCGACTCGCTGGACGGCCGCAGCCGGCACCTGCACAGGCCCGGCGGCCTGTGGGTGCGGGCCATCGCACTGCGGTACCGGGAGACCTGCCTCGGATATCTCGTCGTCCGGTCCCTGACCACGCCCTCGGCCGAGGAGACCGCTCTGGCCGATCTGCTCGCGCGGCAGACCGGGATAGTCCTCGCGCGCCTCGCCCGGCGCCGGGGCGAGCCGGCCGCCGGGTCGGGGCACACGCCGGGGAGCGGGGACCTGTCCGGCACCGGGAACCCGCCGGAGCCCGAGGACGCCTCACCCACCGTGGACCCCGGCGACAGAACGGCCTCCGCCCTGGCCTCGCGACTCGCCACCTATGACGCGCTCTCCCGCGCCGCCGTCTCCGGCAGGGGCGAGGCGGGAATCCTCCAGGCCCTGCACGAGCACACGGGATTCGCGGCCCTCACCGAGGACCGCTTCGGCAACCCGCGGGCCTGGGCGGGTCCCCGCGGGGGCGTCCCCCGGAACGGAGTCGGCGGCGCCGCCCGCCCCGGGTCGGAGAACCGGCGCCGGAACGCCCTGATGCACCGCGCGCGGCGACAGCCCGGCGCCGTCCGGGACCGTGACCGGCTGGTCATGCCCCTGGAGATGGCGGGAGACCTGCTCGGTGTCATCGCGCTGGACGATCCGGACCAGCGGGCGGCGGAAGCGGACAGATCGGCGCTCGAACAGGCCGCTCGGGTGCTGGCTCCCCTGCTCTTCCACGAGCGCAGACTGGCTGAGCTGGAGCCCCGGCTGCGCCGCGACCTGGTCGACCGGCTGGTCTCGGGTGAGGGGACCGAGGACGCCTTCACCCGGGCAGCGGCCCTGGGCCACGACCTGCACCGGCCGCACAGAGTCGCCGTACTGGAGTGGCCGGGGGCACCCGAGGGAGCCGCGCTCTGCGACGCGGTGACACGGGCGGCGGAGCGGTTGCGCCTCGACGTGCTCATCGGCTCTCGTGGCACCACAGCGGTCGTCCTGGTGGCCGGTGAGGACCCGCGCGATCCGGGAGACGAGCTGTACCGGGCCGTCTCGGAGGGCCTGGGCACCGGCGCAGGCGCGATCGGGGTCGGCGGCCGGGGCGAGGTCCTCGCCGATCTGCCGCACTCCTACGACGAGGCCGTCCGTGCCCTCGCCGTCCGGCGCCGTTCCCAACACCCGTACGGCAGCACCGCCTTCGACGAGCTGGGCCTGTGCCGCATGTTGGGCACCGGCGAAGGCGAGCGGGAAGCCGACCTCTTCGTCCAGGAATGGCTGGGCCGGCTGCTGGACTACGACGCCCGGCACCACACCGAGCTGGTCATGACGCTCTCGCGCTACCTGGAGAGCGGCTGCAGCTACGACGCGACCTCCGAGCTGCTCCTCATCCACCGCAGCACGGTCCGCTACCGCCTCCAGCGCATCGGCGAGATCACCGGCCACGACCTCAGCGCGGTCGAGACGCGCCTCAATCTGCACATCGCCACCCACATCCACCACGCGCTCGACCCACCGCGATGAATCGCGGGCGGGCGGTGCGACGGTGACGGAGCGGCTGCTCGCAGGGTCGTCACCCGAAGTGACCTCCAGGGCCACAGCTCAGCCGACGCGGCTCCCGGCGGGAAGCTCGGCAGCGTAGGCGGGCGTGGACGCCGCCACGGGCCCGCGTCGGCAACACCGGAAGCGGCCCGCCGCAGGGCCGCGGTGACCGCGGGGCGCCTGCCGGCCGCCGGACCGGTCAGCGACGGCGGTCCGGGAACGGCCGTCGGTCCTGCGGACGGTCCTGCAGGCGGTCCTGCAGGCGGTACTGCTGGCGGACGTACTCGCGGGCCGCGCCGTCCTCGGCGGTGACGCCGTCGTGCTCCAGCAGCCGCCCGGCCGCGAGCAGCGCGGCCGCGACCTGCTCCGCGTCCGCGTCCGCCGTGCCCAGCGCCAGCCGGTCGCGCAGCGCGGCGAGGCGCAGCAGGTGTACGCGCCGGTGCCGGGGCGGCTCGTCGCTCCGGCTCCGGTGCGCGTCGAGGTGCCGCTGCTCCTCCGTGAGGGCGGGCGCGTCGGCGTACGCCTCCTCGGGGGTGGGCACCGGACCGACCGGCACCGGGCGGACGGGCGGCGGCGGGAGCGGCGGCAGGCCGTGGGCGGAGAGGACGGCGTTCGCGAACTCGGGCCGGTCGACGGGCAGTCCGTGCCGGCCGAAGAGGGCGAAGAGTTCGGCGAGGGCGCGCGGTTCGGTGCCGCGCGGGCGGTCGTCGTCCGTGAGGGTGAGCCGGCCGAGGAACGGGCCCCAGGACCGGCCGCGCGGGTGGACGAGGCGCAGCCGGAGCTGGACCCGGTGGGCGCTGGTCTCCGGTTCCTCGTCGACGTGCATGGCCAGGCCCCGGATCTCGGACCAGGTGTGGTGGGTGGGGACGAGCAGGCGGACCACGGTGAGGCCGGTCTCCGATTCCCGCAGCCAGAAGGTGCGCGGTGCGCCGGCGACCGTGGCGGCGACGACCGCGGCGGCGATCAGCAGGGTCGTGCCGACGCCGGCCGCGCCGGTCTCGCTCAGCACGATCGCGGTGATCAGGCCGAGCACGCAGCCGACCCCGATGATGTCCACCCGGCGCCGCACGAACGCCAGCCGTACCGTCGTCATCCCGCCCGCCCCTCCCCGCGTGTGCTCCCAGCCTCGCCGTCGACGCGCGGCGCGGACAAGCGCGGGCCGGGAGCTGTGACGGGCCCGTGACGAACCCGGGGCGCGGCGGCCCGTCACCTCCCGCGCAGGCGGCGGACCAGGTCGCGGGCGGCGGCCGGCCAGCTCGGGTGCTCGAAGGTGAATCCCGCGTCGAGCAGGCGGGTCGGCACGACGCGGCGGCTCTTCAGCAGCAGCTCGGACTCGGAGCGCAGGGCGAACGCGCCGAGTTCGGCCATCCAGCGGGTGGCGGGCAGGGCCAGCGGCATGCCCCAGGCGGCGCGCAGCTCGCGCATGAACTCGCGTTGGGGCAGCGGGTTCGGGGCGGCGAGGTTGACCGGGCCGGTGAGCTCCTCGTGGGCGATCAGGAAGTCGACGGCGCGGGCGAAGTCGCGCTCGTGGATCCAGGAGACGTACTGGGCGCCGCCCGCGATCGGGCCGCCCGCGCCGAGCCGGGCCAGCCAGGAGAGGGCGTCGAGGGCGCCGCCGCGCTCGGGACCGAGCACCACGGCGGTGCGCAGCGCCGTCTTGCGGGTCCGCGGGGTGTCGGCCGCCGTCTGGGCGTCCTCCCAGGCGCGGGCGATGTCGATGCTGTAGCGCCAGGAGGCCGGGGCGTCGGGCTCGTTGCCGCCGATCAGGCCGTCCGGCTCGCCGTTCGGGGCGTCGTGGCGGTGGGCGTAGACCGTGGCGGTGCTCATCTGCAGCCAGACGGCGGGCGGGCGCCGGGCCGCGCTGATCGCCTGGCCGACGGCGCGGGTGGAGAGGACCCGGGAGTCCATCATGGCCCGCCGGTTCTCCTCCGTGTAGCGGCAGTTGACGCTGCGTCCGGCGAGGTTGACCACGACGTCGCTGCCGTCGATCTCCTCGGCCCACGCACCGAGGGTCCGGCCGTCCCAGCCCACCTGCCGGGGCCGGGCGGGCCGGCGGCTCAGGGTGACCACCTGGTGTCCGGCGGCGGTCAGGCCGCGGTCGAGCAGTGTGCCGAGCGCGCCGGATCCCCCGGGTATGACGATCTTCATGCGTACCCCCTCGTCTCGGGAGCCAGCGTAGCCCAAAAATCTGAACACGTTCAATTCCTTGCCGTGGGCAGCGCGGGTGCCGGGTGCACGAGGGCGGCAGCGACAGAATTGCCCGCCGGACCCTGGCACAAGTCGCCAGATCACCCCGGCAGACCGACCGGCCAGGATGGGGAGCAGCCGCCCGGAACGGGCACGAAGGATCGTCAGAGAACCCGAAGGAACCACCTGTGACGCCGATGACCCTCCGCCAGATCAAGCCGGGCAACCGCGGCTTCCTCTACCTCAACTCCCACCCCGAGGGCTGCGCCGCCGTCGTCGACGACCTCTGGCAGCGCACCCCGGCCCGCACCGCACCGGCCCTCGCCGGCGGCGACGGCGGCACCGACGGTGCGGGCCCGGTCGCCCTCATCATCGGTTCGAGCGCCGGGTACGGCCTCGCCGCCACCGTCGCCGCGCTGCGCACCCACGGCATGCGCGGCCTCGGCATCGCCTTCGAAGCCCCCGAGACCGAGCGGCGCACCGCCTCCGCCGGCTGGTACCGGACGGCCCGCACCGCCGAGCTCGCCGGACCGGACGCCGACTTCGCCTTCCTGAACGCGGACGCCTTCTCCGCCGAGGCCAAGGAGCGGGCGCTGGACCACCTTGCCGCCCGGTACGGCCGGGTCGACCACCTCGTCTACAGCGTCGCCGCGCCCCGTCGCACCGACCCCGTCACCGGCGAGGTCCACCACTCGGCGCTCAAGCCCCTGGGCTCCGCCTACCGGGCCAAGACCCTGCAGTTCGACGGCGACACCCCCTTCGTCGGCTCCCTGGAACTCCAGCCCGCCGACGACGCGGAGCGCGACGCGACCGTCCAGGTCATGGGCGGCGCGGACTGGGAGCTGTGGATCGACGCCCTGACCGCCCGCGGCCTCGTCCGGGACGGCTTCCACACCGTGGCGCTCTCCTACGTGGGCTCCGAGCTGACCGCACCGGTCTACCGGGCCGGCACCATCGGCGCCGCCAAGCAGCACCTGGAGGACACCGCGCGCCGGCTCCACCGGGACCTCGCCCCGCTCGGCGGGCAGGCCCACACCGTGGTCGCCGGCGCGGCCGTCACCCAGGCCTCCACCGCCATCCCGTCCATCGCCCTCTACACCGGCCTGCTCCGTGCCGTCCTCGGCGACGGCTTCCGGAGCCCCGCCGAGCAGGCCACCGACCTCTGGCAGCAGCTCACCGGAGCGGCGCCGCTGCGGCTCGACCGGGAACAGCGGATCCGCCTCGACGAGTGGGAGCTCGACGAGCAGGTCCAGGCCGCCGTCCACGAACGCTGGGCCGCGGCGACCACCGACACCCTGACCGGGCTCGCCGACACGGAATGGGTCCGCACCGAGGTCGGCCGCCTGTACGGCTGGCACGTCCCCGGCACCGACTACACCGCCCCGGTCCGCACCAGCGTGCCCTGGCCCACCGGGATCTGACCGCCCCGAACGACCGCTGCGGCGCGACCGGCGGGTGTGGGGGGCCGGGGCCGGAGGAAGGCCCTACCCGCTCAACCGTTCGCAGAGGGGCGGCTCCAGGGCTCCCAGGTCCTCCCAGACGCAGACCTCCAGCGTCGAGAGGAACCCGCCGGACGCGAAGACCATCGCCTGGCCGATGTACTGACCGTCGGAGCCCTGGATCGTCCCGTCAGCGATGACCGGACTCCGCTCGACCACCGGCCCGGGAGCCACGGCGTCCTGGTCCACGCGGAGGTCCACGGTCGGACACCCGCAGGTACAGCCGGGCTTCATCCGGGCATGGGGGATCTGCGCCCGGTACGCCCGGTCCACCTCGGTGTCCCCGGCCAACAGGAGCTCCAGGCTCCGACGCACGTCCTCGCTGAGTGGTCCCCACACCTCCGCTGCTCCTCCTGATCGCCGGGCTGGCATGACGGAACAGCTTAATCCCGGCTGACCTGCGCGATCAGGGCAATAATCACGCCATGGGCAAGAACATCGAGCGCGCAGTGCACACCCTGTGCGAAGCCGACCACGCGGACGTCGCGGTACTCCGCGCCGAGGTCGAATCACGGGTCTCCACCGGCGAGTTCGACTGGGCCGCCGACCTCGCGGTGGAGCTCACCGCCCCGGTCGCCGCCGGCGATGACCACCAGGGGAACTGCGGCGCGGTCCTGTACTGGACCCTCCACGCCCTGGCCGCCCACCCGGAGCCGGAAAGCCTCCGCGCCCTGGTACGGGTGCTGGAATCGCCGCACCACGGCGGCTTCGACCCGACCGCCCACCCGCGTTACCTGGCCGCGGTCGTGGCCCGCGGCCACCGGATCGAGACCATCGCCGGCGTGGTGTTCGGCCGGGTGCCCGAGGCCGCCTGCGCACGCGAGTTCGCGGCGTGCCTGCTCCACGAGTCGGTGCTCGTCCACGACGGGGTGAGCGGGTACCCCGAGCTGCGGGCCTTCGCCGACACCCTCCTGGCCGAGGACCACCCCCTCTCCGTCCTGCCCCTGAGCCTCCTGCCCGAGGAACACGGCCTCCGGCGCCCGCCGGGAGCCGCGGACGACTGGACCTGGACGGTGCCCGCCGTCTGGCCGGAGACGGCCGACGCCCACCGGCTGCCGGCCTCAGCGGCGATGCGCCGGCGGGTGGCCGGACTCGACCCCACCGAGATCGGCCCGCCCGCCACCGCCGGGGCGATGGGCGCAGCCGTCGACCACTGGCTCACCCGGTCCAACGGCAGGCTCGCCGCCCAGGAGTTCTGGCTGCTGGAACCGGTGGCGCGGGAGGACGTCCCGGCGCTCCTGCCACTCCTGCCGCTCACCGCCTGGCCCGAGGAAGCGGCCGGAGCGCAACTCCACCCGGCGGACGCCGACCTGGCGCTGCGGATCCTGCTCACCGCGGCGGTGCGCGCACCCGCCTACGGCCGGGGCCTGCACGGCGCATACGGACGGCGCGCCGCGTGGCGCTCCCTCGCCGGCCTGACCGGAGGTCCCGCGGACGCCCCGATCGCCGACGTCGCCGAACGCGTCCGGCGGACGGGCTGGTTCCGGGTCGGTACCGCGTCCCCGTGGTTCCACAACGTCGCCTGGGACCTCGCCCTCGCAGCCCTCCGGCCCGGCGGCCGGGAGATCGCCGTCCTGGCCGCCACCGACACCGACTGACGGACTCCGCTCGCGCCGCCCACCTCCGCGCGCGGCCCGACCGCCTCCGCGCCCGCCGACCGCGGCCGGCCGCGGCCGGCGCGTGCGCCCCCCGCGGGCTTCCGTGCGCCGTCTACCCGCCGAAGTGACGCCGCGTCAGGATGGTCGGTCTCCGACCCGTCGTGCGCAGGAGGGCAGCATGGGAGACCACTCGAAGCCGCCACCGGACCCCAAGGACGGGAACCCGCCGCCGGACAACGCCGACGGCAAGGTCGACCCACCGCCGGGCAACGGCAAGCACAAGAAGGGCTGACCGTGGCGGGCGCCGGCGGCCCGGCCGGGTACCGGGCGCGCCTGGACGCGCTGATGGCGGAGCGCGGGGCGTGGCCGGAGGACTCCCCGTGGTTGCGCGCGGCGTTCGCGGAACTGCCGCGCCACCGGTTCGCGCCGGAGCGGCTGTGGCGGTGGAACGGCCGGTCCTACGGTCCGGTGGAGCTGGCCGGTGATCCGGACGGCTGGTACGCCGAGTTGTACTCCGACGCCGACGCGGCGGCCGTCACCCGGCTCACCGACGGCCGGCCGTCCTCGTCGTTGTCGGCGCCCTCGGTGGTGGCGGACATGCTGGACAGCCTCAGGCTGGAACCGGGTCACCGGGTGTGGGACGTCGGGACCGGACAGGGCTGGACGGCGGCGCTCGCGGCCTGGCGCGCCGGGCCCGGCCTGGTGGTCTCCACGGAGGTCGACGACCAGCTGGCGGCGTTCGCCCGCGACCGCCTCGCGGCCGCCGGGCTCGACGTCGAGGTCAGGGTGGCGGACGGCACCAGCGCCGAGGTGCCGGAGGGACGCCAGGTCGACCGGCTCCACGCGACGTACGCCGTGGAAACCGTCCCGTGGTCCTGGGTGGCGGCGGTCCGGCCGGGCGGGCGGATCGTCTACCCCTGGGGGCGCCTGGGCTACGCGGCCCTCACGGTCGCCGACGACGGCGCCCGCGCGCACGGGTGGGTCCACGGCCTGGCCCGCTTCATGGGCGACCGAAGCGGTCCGGTGCAGCCGAGCGCCGGGTACTCCGCCTTCACGGCGGTGCGCGGTGACGCCGAGCCCGAGCACTGCCGGGTGCTCGACCGGGACCCGGCCGGCCTGGAGGACTGGCACCTGCGGTTCGCGCTGCGCGTCGCCGTCCCGGACGCCGTGCTGTTCACCTGCCAGGGAGAGGACGGCCCGGTCGCGCTGATCCACGACGGGGACCGCTCCTGGGCCGAGGTCCTCCCCCGGGCCGGCGCCGGGCCGGTGCTGCTGCAGGGCGGGCCGCGCCGGATCGGCGACGAACTGATCGCCGCCTGGTCCCAGTGGGAGGCGCTGGGGCGCCCGGACCTGTACGACTACGGGGTCACCGTCACCCCGGACTCCCAGTGGGCGTGGCACGGCGATCCGGACACCGGCGCGCGATGGCCGATCGGAGCTCCGCGCCGGGCCACGAGGTGACCTTCCGACCGTCCGAGCCCGCCCCGCGTGCTCCGGCCGTGACCGGGTGCGGCCGCCTCAGCGCTTCGCCGCCCCCTGCGGGGCGAGCGCACAGGGCGCCGCCCACAGCGGCACCACCGCGACGGCCGCGGCACCGACGTGCGCGCGGGGCTCGGTGGGACGGCGAGGAGCGGTGGTCGGCCGGATCGCCCTCGGGTGGCCGGCCGTGCTGCGTACGGAAGTCATACGCGGCAACCTAGCCGCCGCCACTGACACGTCCCGCCGGCGCCGTCCCGGTGGACGTTGTCGGCCACGGCACTAGAGCCGCCTCGTCAGGAACGCGCTGTTCGGGTCCGGCCGGTAGTCCGCGAACGGCTCGCAGCGGGTGAACCCGAACTTCTCGTACAGCCTCCTGGCGGGCAGGAAGAACTCGGCCGTGCCGGTCTCCAGGCTCAGCCTCGTGTACCCCATGCCCTTGGCCTCGGTGAGGATGTGCTCCAGCAGCAGGGTCGCGACGCCGCTTCGCTTCCGCACCGGCGAGGTGCGCATCGACTTCAGTTCGGCGTGGTCCGCGTCCAGGCGCTTGATCGCACCGCAGCCCACCAGCACGCCGTCGTCCCGCACCGACCAGAAGGTGATCCCGGGCCTGCGGAGGGCGTCGAGATCGAGGGCATGCGTGCTCTCCGGCGGCGAGACGGCCCGCAGCTGCCGGACGTGCGCCTCGAGGAACGCGGCGATCTCGGCTCCGGAGAGGTCATCGGTCTCGATCTTCACTCGTGCTCTCTCCGTCCTCCGTCGGTGCCGTCCATGAGACTGCCCCAACCGGTCGGTCGTCGGCAACCGTCGACGGCCGCCGGGCGGGGAGAGCGCGACGGCCGCCCACGCGGTGATCCGATCCGGCGTCCGGGCGTCGCGTCGTCAGGCCGGCCGGTTCGTGCCGGGTGCACCGCTTGGGCCGGACGCGTCGCCGAGCAGTCGGTCGACCAGGAGCTCGGCGTAGCCGTGGGCCGGCACGTCGATGCCGAACAGCGCCCGGATGTAGAACGGCGCGATCAGCTGGTCGAGGATCTGCTCCACGGGGGGCGGGTCCTCGCCCCGGGCCGTGGCCCGCCGGCGGATCTGCTCGATGGAGCGCATCCGGCGCTCGAACTGCGGCGCGCGCTCGGCCCGGGCCCGGGAGCTGTTCGGCATGGAGAGGACGACGGCGCGCATCAGGGCGCGTCCTTCGGGTGTCCGGAAGCTCACGACATTGGCCTCGGCCCAGGCGAGGAGGTCGCCGCGCAGGCTGCCGGTGTCGTTCAGCGGCGAGTCGCGTTCGAGGCGGGTGGTGACCATGTCGGCCAGGAGCGCGTCGAGGCTGCCCCAACGCCGGTAGACGCTGGTGTGGTTGACGCCCGCGCGGTGCGCGATCGCGGGGATGTTGAGGTCCTCGCCCTCCGGGTCGCAGAGCAGGTCGATGACCGCCTGGTGGACGGCAGAACGGACCTCTTCGGGGCTCCTGCGGACGCGTGCGGACGCTTGCTTCTCGCTCATGCCCCCATCCTAAGCACACATATTTGCTTCCTGGCGCCCGAGGGGTCTACAGTCTTCCTCGCAAGCACAAATCTGTGCTTGCAGGGTTCAAGGAGGACGTGCGATGAAGCAGCTGCTGTTCCCGAACAACATCCAGTTCTGGTACGAGACCCTGCGGTCGATGAGCCACATCGCCTACGGCGGCGCGGACTTCGGCGAGGTCGTCTCGACCGCCGAGCGGATCACCGAGGGCGACTACGCCAGCTGGTACACCGAGTGGCTGGCCACCGCCGACCGGGTGTCCGGGGACGCCGAGAAGGCCCTGGCGGCCGGTCACGAGGTGAGCGCCCGGGACGGGTTCCTGCGGGCCTCCAACTACTACCGCTCGGCCGAGTTCTTCCTGCACGGCCACCCCTGCGACCCCCGCCACGACCACGCCTACGACCGCAGCGTGGCCTGCTTCCGCTCGGCCGCCGCGCTGTTCACGCCGATCATCGAGCCGGTCGAGATCCCGTACGAGGACACCACCCTGCCGGGCTACCTCTACCGGGTCGACGACTCCGGGACGCCCCGGCCGACGCTCATCATGCACAACGGATTCGACGGCACCGCCGAGGAGTTGCACTTCTTCGGGGCGATGGCGGGCGTCGAGCGCGGCTACACCGTGCTGGTCTTCGACGGGCCGGGCATGCCCGGCCCGCGCCACCACCAGGGCCTGGTCTTCCGCCCCGACTGGGAGAAGGTCGTCACCCCCGTCGTGGACTTCGCCGAGACCCTCCCCGAAGTCGACAACGACCGCATCGCGCTCCTCGGCATCAGCATGGGCGGCGTGCTCGCCCCCAGGGCCGCGGCCTTCGAGCACCGCCTGGCCGCGCTGATCGCCGTCGACGGCCTGTACGACCTCGGCCAGACCTCCGTCCGCACCATCGCCGGCACCCGCGAGGAGGCCGAGCGGCTCCTGCGCGCACCCTCCGCTCCCGAGCTCGACGCGGCCTTCCAGCAGGCCATGGCCGCGGACCCGATCGCCCGCTGGGCGATCAACCACGGCATGTACGTCATGGGCGTCGACACCCCCCGGGCCTTCAGCGCCTCCTACCTCGACTACAGCCTCGCCGACGGCATCGCCGAACGGATCCAGTGCCCCACCCTGGTCTGCGACGCCGAGGACGACATGTTCTTCAAGGGCCAGCCCGAACAGCTCTACGAGCACCTCACCTGCCCCAAGACCCTGATGGTGTTCACCGCCGAGGAGGGCGCCGGCGCCCACTGCCACCCCGGCGCCATGCGCCTCACCCAGGCCCGCATCTACGACTGGCTCGACGACACCCTCGGCGCGGCCTCCTGAGGAGCCGACGGCCACCGCACTCGCCGTCCGCCGTCGCCGTCCGCCGTCGCCGTCCGCCCGGAGGCTCTAGGCTCGCCCCCATGCGTCGTGACGGGCAGGGCAGTGACAGCGTGGTCCGGGTACCGGTGCCGCCGTTGGAGGGCTACGAGTCCGGCCGGCTCTTCCACCGGTTGCTCCTGCTGTTCCTCCGGGACCTGAAGGAGGCCGGGGAGCCGGTCGGCCGGCACCAGTACCTGCTCGGTGCCGTGGTGGAGCTGCACCGGCCCGCCCGGGCCGAGGGCGGTGGCGCCGGGTCGACGCAGCCGCGCTGCGCGAGCTGCCGCACGCCCTACCCGTGCCGCACGGTGCTCGGCGTGGCGGTGAGCGCCGGGCTGCCGATCCCCTGGGGCTCCCCCGCCGCCGTGGTCCCCGCCCTCCGGGACGCGGGGCTCGCACCCAGGCCCGGGGGCGAGGTCACCACGGAGCACGTGTCCTGGGCGCAGGGCTGGGGTGCCCGGCGGACGGCGCAGGGGAGCTGGGAGATCGGCATCGAGATCGACCGCGGCGAGGTCGAGATCCTCTCCCGACCGGACGACGCGGCGATGGCCCGCTACCTGGCCGCGGCAGCGGCCGCCCTGGGCGGCCCGTACCCGTACGGCTGGACCGAGGACGCGGCCGAGGCGGCGGCGGTCCGACCGGCGGCGCACTCCCAGGCGGCCGACTGGCGCCAACACGCCCGACTGCCCTACCTGGACGTGCACCGCCAGTACGGGGCAACCCCGGACGACAGCCCGTGACCGTCCGCGCCCTGCGGGGGTTGCACCGGCATGACGACCTCTGCGCCGACCCGGCCACCGATCCCCGCCGCACCCGACACCGTTTCCGGGCCCGAGCTCGTGCCGCGGAGGGTGCGGGCCGTCAGACAGGCCGCGGCATTCGCGTCCGCCCTGTTGGTGGGCGCCGGGCTCGCCCCGACCGCAGTGGCGGCGACGCCGTCCACGGGCAGTCCGGACGCCGTGCAGCTCGGCCGGTACTGGACCCCGACCCGTATGGCGGCCGCACGGCCGGTCGGCCCCGAGGTCGCCGCACCGGCCACACCGGCCACGTCGGCTGCACCGACCACGGCGGCCGCGGCCGCCACCGCGGACGGCCCCCGGCCCGGTGAGTTCATCCCCGCGAGCCGGAGCTTCGACGGCATGCCGCAGGCCGGCACGTTCTTCTGGACCGACGCCGCCGGCACGCACCGCACCTGCAGCGGCTCCGTGGTCCGCAGCCCCGGCCGCGACCTGGTGCTGAGCGCGGGGCACTGCCTCATCGGGGCCTCCGGGACCTCCCCCGCACGGCATCTGGGGTTCGTCCCGCAGTACCACGACGGGCTCCTGCCCTTCGGCATCTTCCCGGTCAGGACGAACGGCGTGTACGTCCCGCAGCAGTACGCCGAGCTGGGCCCGCATGCCGGGGCCGCGTACGACTTCGCCTTCGCGGTGACCGAGCCCGACCGGGACGGCCGTCGGATCCAGGACGTGGTCGGCGGGTTCGAACTGCTCACCGGCACCGGCACCGACCACGCACCGGTACGGATGACGGGCTACCCGGCCGGCGCGCGGAAGCCGCTGGAGTGCCTGAGCCGCACCACCCGGTGGGTCAGCGACGACCCCGCCGATCCGGGCACCTTCGAACGGATCGCCTGCGACGGCTTCGTGGGCGGGACGTCCGGCGGGCCCATGCTGGTGCCCCGCACGGGCGGCTGGGCGGTGATCGGGATCATCGGCGGCTACCACACCGGCGGCAACACTCCCCAGATCTCCTACAGCGCCTCCTTCGGCTCCGCCACCCGCGCCCTGTACGAGGCCGCCACCTCGCCGGGAGCGGACGGACACGCCGGAGCCGGCCCGGAACGACGCGCCGCACGAAGGACGGCCGGGCAGCGGTGACCGTTTTCCGTCCCGCCCGCCGGGCACACGCACGGCCATGGACCAGTCCCAAGCTCCGGTGCTGGAGGCCCTCGCGGCCTTCCACGCCAACCCCATGACCACGTTCACCCCGCCCGGCCACAAACAGGGGCGCGGTGCCGACCCGCGCGTCATCGAGGCCCTCGGCCCGGACGTCTTCCGCGCGGACGTCCTGGCCACCGGAGGGCTGGACGACCGCCTCGACTCCCGCGGCATCCTGCAGCGGGCGCAGGAGCTGATGGCCGAGGCCGTCGGCGCCGACCACACCTTCTTCTCCACCTGCGGCAGTTCCCTGTCGGTGAAGGCCGCGATGCTCTCCGTCGCCGGGCCGCACGAGGAGCTGCTGGTGGGCCGGGACGCGCACAAGTCCGTCGTCGCCGGTCTGATCCTCGCGGGCATCCGTCCGGTGTGGATCGAGCCCCAGTGGGACGCGGAGCGGCACCTGGCCCACCCGCCCTCCGCGGACTCCGTCCGCGCGGCGCTGGCCCGGCACCCGGACGCCCGGGGCGCCCTCGTCACCTCGCCCACCCCCTACGGGACCAGCGCCGACCTCGAAGCGATCGCCGTCGCCTGCCACGACCACGGCAGACCACTGATCGTGGACGAGGCCTGGGGCGCGCACCTCCCCTTCCACCCCCGGCTGCCGCGCTGGGCCATGGACGCCGGCGCCGACGTGTGCGTCACCTCCGTCCACAAGATGGGCTCGGCGCTCGAACAGAGCTCGGTCTTCCACCTCCAGGGCGGGCTCCTGGACCCGTCCGTCCTGAAGCAGCGCGAGGACCTGCTGGGCACCACCAGCCCCTCCACCCTCGTCTACGCCGCGCTGGACGGCTGGCGCCGGCAGATGGTCCAGCACGGCCGCGCCCTCTACGACCGCACCCTCGGCCTCGCCGACGACCTCCGGGCCCGGATCGAGGCCCTGGACGGCCTGCACGTCCACGGCCGCGACGACTTCTGCGGGCCCCGCCTCGCAGCCGACCTGGACCCCCTCCAGGTCATCATCGACATCTCCGCCCTCGGCACCACCGGCTACCGCGCCGGCGACTGGCTGCGCTCCCACCACCAGCTCACCCTGCACATCTGCGACCACCGCCGGATCAGCGCGCAGCTCACCCACGCCGACCGCCCCGCCACCGCCGACGCCCTCCTCCACGGCCTGACCGAGCTGGTCGCGATCGCACCCGACCTCAGGCCCGCACCGCGCGTCCACGTCCCCGCTCCCCGGGAGCTGCGGCTGGTCCAGGAGCTGCTGCCGCGCGACGCCTTCTTCGGCCCCACCGAACAGGTACCCGTGGAGAAGGCCGCCGGGCGGATCGCCGCCGAGATGCTCACCCCCTACCCGCCCGGCATCCCGGCCGCCCTCCCGGGCGAACGCCTCAACGACGACGTGATCGACTACCTGCGCACCGGCCTCGCCGCGGGCATGCTCATCCCCGACAGCTCCGACCCCGAGCTGACCACGGTGCGCGTCACCGTCGAGACCTGAACCCGGCGGGCGGACCCGGTGCCGGGCCCGCCCGCTCGGCGACCTCCGTCCGTCGAGTCCTTGACAGGGAGGAATCGTGACCCCCCAACCGTTGGCCGAACCCCTGCACATCTACCTGAACGATCACCTGACCGGTGCCTTCGGCGGCGCCGCGCTCGCGGACCGCATGGCCCGTCGGCACCCCGACGGCCGTCGCGCGGACGACCTGCGGCGATTGGCCGACGACATCGAACAGGACCGTGACGACCTCGTCCGGATCATGGACCGGCTCGGCGTGCCCGTCCGGCGGTACCGGACCTGGCTCGGCCTCGCCGGCGAGCGGATCGGCCGGCTCAAGCCCAACGGGACCGTCGTGCGCCGCGCCCCGCTCAGCGACCTCATCGAGCTGGAAGCGCTGCGCACGGGGGTCGAGGGCAAAGCCGCGGTGTGGCGTGCGCTGCGCGCGATCGCCGACACCGACGAACGCCTCGACCGTGCGGAGCTGGACCGCCTCGGCGAGCGGGCGGCCGAGCAGGCGCGGACGTTGACCGGCTGGCACCGAGCGGTCAGCGCCACCGTCCTCGCACCGGGCAACAGGCGGCCGGGCTCCGGTCCGGACACCGCTCGGTGACGGCAGGCCTTCCGCCGCCTCGCGCTTGCCCGGCCACGACCGCTTCCCTGGCGATCCGGACGAGGACACGGGGGTGGTCGGTCAGGAACGTCCACTGCCGCTCGGTGCCCGGGCCGTCCTCCGTGCCCCCGCGATAGGTCGTCCGTTCCACGACTGCCGATACACGACCGCTGATTCGTGCAACGGTTGACAGGTCCGGCAGATGGGCGAAAAGTGGAGCGAGCTGCCCGTCCCGCGTCCGCAGCGGAACCGTGCGGCGGCCACTCGACGGGAGACGGTGCGCATGGCCCCGATGAGCAGAGCAGGGCTGGAACGACTCACGTCCTTGTTGACCGAGCGGATCGGCCCGCCCCGCGACCACGGCACGGACGCGAGCCGGGTCGAGCCACTGCGTCGTCAGGTACGCCACGCGGTCACCGGGATCGACGCCTACCTCAGCGCGGTGGAGGCCGGCAACTGCGCCGCGGTGGGGCTGCGCGAGCAGGCCCTGGAGCTGTGGCAGGGCCTGGAGCGCCTCGCCTCGGTGCGGCCCGGGCCGGACGCCGCCGACAGCGGGGCCGGGTGAACCGCTGACGACGGCGCTGACGACGGCCACTCCCGGACCGGACCGGGGTCAGAACGCCGTCCGCAGTGCCGGCAGCAGCGTGTCCTCGGCCCAGTCGAGGAACGCGGGCTGGCTGTCGCCGCCGATCTGCACGAGGGCGACCTCTCCGAAGCCGGCGTCGACGAACGGCCGTACCGCCTGGACGAAGTCCTCCACCCGGTCGCCGCACGGGATCACCTCGGCGACGTCGTCGGGGCGGACGAACCGGCTCGCGGCGGCGAAACCCGCCGTCCCGGGCAGCTCGGCGTTGACCTTCCAGCCGCCGCCGAACCAGCGGAACTGCTCATGGGCCCGCCGAACGGCGGCGTCCCGGTCGGGGTCCCAGCACACCGGCAGCTGGCCCACCGCCGGCTTCCCCGAGCCGCCGTGCTCCGCGAAGCCGCTGATCAACGACGCGTCCGGCTCGACGGCGATCACCAGATCGGCCAGCCTTCCCGCCAGTTCGCAGGATTCCGGCCCCGAGACCGCGACCCCGATCGGAGGGGGCTGGTCCGGGAGGTCCCACAGCCGGGCACCCTCGACGTCGAAGTACCGGCCGTGACGGGTGACGTACCCGCCGTCGAACAACGCCCGGATGATCTGCACCGCCTCGTCGAGCATCGCCTGACGCACCGGAACCGCCGGCCAACCACGGCCGACCACGTGCTCGTTGAGGTTCTCGCCGCTGCCCAGACCGAGCCGGAAGCGGCCCTCGGACAGCAGGTGCAGCGTGGCGGCCTTCTGCGCCACCACCACCGGGTGGTAGCGGAAGGTCGGGCAGGTCACGTAGGTCATGAGCGGGATCCGCGAGGTGGCGTGCGCGGCGGCACCGAGCACCGCCCACGCGTAAGGGGCGTGGCCCTGCTCGTCCAGCCAGGGGAAGGAGTGGTCCGAGGTCACCGAGAAGTCGAAGCCTGCCCGCTCGGCACGCACCACGTCCGCGACCAGGTCACGGGGGCCGCGCTGCTCGGTCATCATCGTGTATCCGATTCTCACCATGGCCCGCGCCTGCCCCGAAAACGGCACCCCTCACACCGCCGGGCGTGCCGGGCGGCGGGGCGGCGGGGCGGCCCGTGACCGTCCGGTGTGCCTCCCGCACCCCGGTGGTGCTGCCGACGGCCGGGTGGCGGGCCACCACCGGAGTCAGGGGGCCCGCAGATCGGTCCGCGGGATCAGCGCGGGGCTGCGGCGCGCGCGGTCACCGCTTCGGCGAAACGTCCCGGTCCTTCCGGATCGGTCCGGAGGAACAGGTTCGGTTCGATGAGCTCCAGCTCCAGCACCACCGGTTCGCCGGCGTTGTCCAGCACCAGGTCCACCCTGGCGAACAGCAGCGCGCCCGGCGACGGAACCGCCGCCAGCGCCGCCGACGCCGTACGGAGCTCCGCCCCGGTCGGCCGGTACGGTGCGACGCCCGGATGCGGCACCCGGTCGTTGTCGATCACGCCGGGCTCCGTCAGCAGGGGGTCCTTGCGGATCGCGTGGCTGAAAGCGCCGCCGACGAAGATCAGAGCGCGTTCCCCTTCCGCCACCCGGGGCATGAACGGCTGGACCATCACGCTGCGGCCCTGCTCCAGCAGCATCCGGGCATGGCGGGCGGCATCCGCCTCCCGGCCGGGCTCGTAGCGGGCGGTGTCCAGGGCACCGGCGGACACCGCGGGCTTGACCACCACACCGTCCGCGCCGCCGAGCCGAGCCGGGGTGACCTGCGTCCCGGGTTCGAGGAACCCGGTCGGCACGACCGCGACCCCGCGCCGGGCGAGCCCTCCCAGGTAGTGCTTGTCGCTGTTCCAGCGGACCACGGACGCGGGGTTCCACAGCCGGGTGGCCTCCGCCGTGGCGTCGGCCCAGGCCAGGAAGTCGTCGAGCCGTTCCACGTAGTCCCAGGTCGACCGGATGACCGCCGCGTCGAACCGCGCCCAGGGAGCCGTCGCCGAGTCCCACACCACCGGCTCCGCCGACAACCCGCCGGAGCGCAGGGCGTCCACGACCAGCGGGAGATCCTCGTCGTACGCGACGCCGACCTCGCTGGTCACGACCGCGACCCGGGCAACGCTCATGCCGCTCTCCCACCGAACACCCGGCCGCGTCCCGGCAGGCCGCGGCCCTCCGGAGCCGACCACCGAACCCACTCCGCCCGTCAGCGGGAGAGGGCCACACGCCCCCGGGTCCCCGCCGAAAGGGCTCGCCGACAGTGTCCGAACCTATCGCGGCCGACGCCGACCAGCAGGCGGGGCGGTGCGTCCGGGTCCGGGACCGGGTCCGGGTCCGGGTCCGGGTCCGGGTCCGGGTCCGGGCCGGAGGATCACGGCCCGCCGGCCGCCCCGACGACGTCCGCCGCCGAGCCGACCGCCACCCGGCCCGTTTCGCCGAGCACGCCGCGACGATCGTCATCACCGCCCGCGCCGAACTCCTGTTCTGGATCGGGGACTGGCTCACCGACGCCGGCGACCGCGTCGCCGGGGAGCCCCACATCCATCAGCACGGCGAGAGCTTCCTCGGCGACGTCGTCGGCTTCTTCGACCCCCGGGGCACGAACGTGCCGATGCACGCCTTCTGCGTGGTCGCCGTCGAGCCGATCTTCCACCGGGCCCGCTGGCAGCGGCGGCCGGCCCCCGTCGGCTGACGGCTCGGGCGCTCCGGGCGGCTTCCGGGCAGGTCCTGGCCGCGGCCGTCGGCGGCGGGGAAGGCCTCCTCACTCGCCGCGCCGTACGATCCCAGAACTCCCCTGCCCGGCCCAGGAGTACCGCCACGACGGGCTCCGCCTCCGCGGCCGGGCGAGCTCGGTGTTCGGCTCACGGACCGCGGAGTACACAGCCGGAGGCCGGCCCGACTCGCCTCCGCCCGGGGGGATTCCGCGGTTCCGGGGTGGGGCTGGCCCCACCCCGGCCGGGGGGACCGTCGGATGTCCCGGTGGCAAACGGCTCCGTAGCGTTGCCGTCATGACCCACGCCACGACCCGCACCCGCTTCTTCCGACAGGCCTTACGGCGCACACGAGTTCGCCAGGCCCTGGCCGCCGCGACCGTCGTCGTCCTCACCGCCCTCGCCGCCACCCCGGCGGTCGCGGCGTCCGAACCCGGCCCGGCCCAGCAGAGCCTGGGGCGCGGGGACCTCCTCGGTCTCACCCCCGTCGCCGACCTGAGCCAGGCCGAGGTCGCCGCGTTCCTCAAGGGCGCCGACATCGACCCGGCGACCGTGCGCCACGGTGTGCGCGGCTACCGCCTCACGTACCGGACCCTGACGCCCCGGGGCGAACCGACCACGGCCACCGGCCTGTTGGTGCTCCCCAAGGACGGCAGGCACCGGCTCGACCTGGTGGCCGACACCCACGGCACGATGGTCCACCGCGACTACGCGCCGTCCGTCGCCAAGGACTTCGGGCTGTACGCGCCCTATCTGCACGCCGCCGCGGGCCGCGCCGTCGCCGCACCCGACTACCTCGGGCTCGGCAGGGGCCCCGGCCTCCACCCGTACATGGACACCGCCTCCTCCGTCTCCGCCTCGCTCGACATGCTGCGGGCCTCCCGGACCGCCGCGCGTGCGCTCGGCAGGCCGCTCACCGGAGACGTGTACGGCACCGGGTTCTCCCAAGGCGGACAGGTCGCCATGGCGCTGGGCCGCGAGCTGGCGCGGGGCGCGGACCGGCACTTCCGACTCCGGGCGCTCGCGCCGGTCGCCGGACCGTACGACCTGCAGGGCGCCGAGATCCCCGCCCTGTTCGACGGCCGCGTCAACGACATCAGCGGTGTCTTCTACATGTCGTACTTCCTCACCGCACAGAACCGGCTGCACCCCGTCTACGGCAACCCGGCCGAGGCCTTCCGGCAGCCGTACGCGGGGTACGTGGAGGAACTCTTCGACACCCGGCACACCGAGGAGGACATCGTCACGAAGCTGCCCGGCTCTGTGAGGGAACTGCTGACCGACGGCTTCTACGAGCGGCTGCGGCACCCGGACGGCGGCCTGCTGGCCGCGCTCAAGGCGCAGGACGGGACCTGCGACTGGAAGCCCGACGTGCCCGTACGGCTGCACAGCGCGGCCGGCGACACGGACGTGCCGATCGCCAACTCCCTCAGCTGCGCGGCCGATCTGGCCCGCAACGGTGTGACGGCCCCCGTGGTCGACCACGGAAAGGCCGACCACAACGGGTCCTTCAAGCTGGCGGGGCCCGAGATCGTGCGCTGGTTCGACACGCTTGCGCCCTAAAGGTTGTTTCACAAGGTTCCGAGAGACCGGAGCGAGCAGTCAGCCGAGTCAAGAATCGGCTGAGTTGTCCTATTTCTCGAGCGCCCGACCTGGGAGTCAAACCGCATCCAAACGGACACCCTGCCGCGGCCCCCAGCCTTGTGAAACAACCTTTAGCCTCGATCCTGCACGGCGGTCCGCCGACTGACCTGCGTTCCGGCTAGGCGAGCTCCACACTGAGTTGTGCGCCCACCTCGCGGAAGCCCAGCGCGAGCGCGACCCGCCGGGAGGCGGGCACCCGGGCCCGCCACTGCGGAAGCAGTCCGGCCGCCAAGGCGTGCGCCACCGCCTCGGAGCCGACCGCCCGGGCGAGGCTCCGCCCTCGCCACGCGGGGGCGGTCAGCACACCGACGTGGGCGGTCCGGCTCGGCCAGAGCCGGTATCCGGCGGACGCGACGACCTGACCCCGCTCACGGATCACGAACGCGGGTGAGGTGATCTCGTCCAGCCCGGCCTCGTCCGCGTCGTCCGCTCCCGCCAGGTTCTCCAGCTCCCGCAGATCAGGGTGCTCGCCGGGCAGCTGTTCCACCGTCAGCCCGGCGAGCGAGACCGGCCGGAACCGGTCGTCGGACACATAGGACAGCGCGGCCGGGCCGAGCACCCGGGCTACCGGCAGCGCCCCGCGGATCGTCCGAGCGTCGGCGAGGGCCCGCGCCGGAAGCCCCGCCAGCGCGTCGCGCACCCTCGTGGCGGCGTCCTCGCCGGGCGCGGTCACGATCGCCGACCCGCCCAGGACCACCACGCCCACCCAACCCGGGGGGCACGTCCTCGACCCGGCGGACACCACGACGCGCACGCCTCCGGTCGGCGTGAACGACACGGGTACGGAGGCGAGTTCCTCCCACAGTCCACGGGCTCGGGCCAGCAAGGGATCCATCGACATGGACCCGATCCTGCCAGCCCGCACACCCGTCGGGCCCACGGACGACCTCCGACAGGACCGCCACCGGGGACGACGGGTTCGGCCGCGGCACCCGGTCGGAGGCGGCGTGCGGAGCGCCCTCTGCCCGCGGCCGGGGCAGAGGCGCGCGCCGGCTGGGTTCAGGCTTCGGCCGGGTGGGTGAGGGTGTGCCAGGCGTGGTAGCCGCCGAGGAGGTCGGAGACGCCGGGGCGGCCGTGGTAGCGCAGCAGGCTGGCGGCGATGGAGGAGCGGTGGCCGCCGGCGCAGTGGACGACCAGGGGGCGGTCGGTGGGGATCTCGTCCAGGCGGGCGGGGAGTTCGGTCAGGGGGATGTGCAGGGATCCTTCGATGGAGCCGGTTGCGCGTTCGCCGCAGGTGCGGACGTCCAGGACGGTGGGCGGCTGTTCGCCGGCGAGTGCGGTGCGGAGCTGGTGTGCGGTGAGGCGGTCGGCGGGAGTGAGGTCGTCGGCGAGGGCTGACAGGGCGTTGCCGGGGTTGCGCAGGTAGCCGGCGACACGGTCGAAGCCGATGCGGGCGAGGCGGGTGATGACCTCGTCCTCGCGGTCCTGCGGGGCGATGATCACGATGCTGCTCTCCGGGGTGAGGACGGTGCCGGCCTGTTCGGCGAAGCGGCCGTCGAGGGGGACGTTGACGGCGCCGCGGACGTGCCCGGCGCCGAAGTCCTCCGGGCTGCGGGCGTCGAGGACGACGGCGCCCGCGGTACGGGCCTCCTCGAAGCCTTCGGGGCACAGCGGCCGGGCGGCGTCGGTGCGGTCGAGCAGCGGGCGGTCCTGCCGGTTGAGGGCGGCGTCGTGGCCGAAGTAGGCGGGGGCGGCGGACTGGCCGGCGGTGACGATGCGGACGAAGGTGTCCTGGTCCATGGGTCGGCAGGCGTAGTTGGTGGCGCGCTCGCGGCCGATGGTGGACCGGCGGTCGGTGGAGAGGTTCTTGCCGCAGGCGGAGCCGGCGCCGTGGGCGGGGAAGACCAGGGTCTCGTCGGGCAGGGCCATCAGCTTGCGGTGCACGCTGTCGTAGAGCATCGCGCCGAGCTCCTCGGCGGTCACGCCGGTGGAGGCGAGCAGGTCGGGGCGGCCGACGTCGCCGATGAACAGCGCGTCGCCGGTGAGCACGCCGTACGGGACGGTGTCGTCGGGCTGTTCGAAGACCAGGATGCTGATCGACTCGGGCGTGTGGCCTGGGGTCTCCAGGACCTGGAGGGTGACCTCGCCGAGTTCGATCCGCTCGCCGTCGGCGAGCTCGCGGATGGGGTACTCGGTCTCGGCGCGCCGCCCGTACCCGATCCAGGCGCCGGTGCGGGCGGCCAGTTCCAGGTGGCCGGCCAGGAAGTCGGCGTGGAAGTGGGTGTTGATGACGCCGACGACGGTCAGGCCGCGCGCCTCGGCGTCGGCGAGGTACTCGTCGACGTCCCGGCGGGGGTCGACGATCACCGCCTGGCCGGTGCGCTCGTCGGCGATCAGGTAGGAGGCCTGGGAGAGGCAGTCGAGGTAGTACTGGCTGAAGATCATGGGAACCCTCCTGGGCGGCGCCGGGCGGCGCGGCACGGGGCGGCGTCGGGCGCCGCGACTCGGTCTCGATACCCCCCTTGGTATGCCTGGCGGCATGCGGCCGGACTTCGGCCGATACCGGCGGGGGTATCGCTGAACGATTTCGATAATACCCCCGGGGGTACTATGGTGGGCGTCGAGGGGGGACCGGCCGCCGCCATTGAGCCGGCATCGACCAGGCGTGAGCCGGGAATCGAGCCGACGATCGGCGGGGCCGAAGAAGCGCCACTGCCGCTACGGGCCGGGCCACCCGGCCCGTACGGGCGGGGCCACCGCACCCCCGATCCGCCGGACCACCGCTGTCCGGCCCCCACCACTGGAGAGTCCCTTGTCCCAGCTGTCGCACGTCCCGGACCAGCCCGTCCCCGGACAGCCCGCACCTGTACCTCGCGAACCCGGGCAGGCCGGCCCCGCCGAGGCCCACGCGCTCGCCCGCGCCGGTGCCGCCGTGCTGCTCGACGTCCGGGAGGCCGACGAGTTCGCGGCCGGCCACGCCCCCGGCGCGCTGCACCAGCCGCTGATCGCCCTGGTGGCAGGCGTTCCACTGCCGCCCGGGACGGCGGGGCGGACCGTGCTCGCGGTCTGCCGTTCCGGCCACCGCTCCCGGCGCGCGGCGGAGTTGCTCGCACGGCGCGGGGTCGCGGTGCTGAACGTCGCCGGCGGCATGGGCGCCTGGGCCCGGGCCGGGCTGCCGGTCACCACGGCCGCCGGCGACGCCGGGCACGTGATATGACCGCGCTGCTGCTGGCGCTCGCCGCCGGTGCGGTGGTCGGGCTCGCCCTGGGCGGGCTCGGCGGGGGCGGCAGCATGCTGGCCGTCCCCGCCCTGGTCTACCTGCTCGGCTTCAGTCCGGCGCTGGCCACCACGGCCAGCCTGGTGATCGTCGCCGCGACCTCGCTGACCGGGCTGCTCGCCCACGCCCGGGCGGGCCGGGTGCGCTGGCGGACGGGGGCACTGTTCGCCGCCGCCGGACTGCCCGCCGCCGCGGCCGCCGGGGCACTGTCCGCCCGGGTGCCGGGCGCTCTGCTGACCGGCGGCTTCGCGGTGCTGGCGGCGCTCGCCGCCTGGCGGATGCTGAGGCCCGCCGAAGGCGGGCAACGGGAGCGGTCCGCCGCAGGAGCGGGGCGCTCCACCGCCGCGGGCGCGGGACTCGGCGCCGTCACCGGGCTGCTCGGCGTCGGCGGCGGCTTCCTCGCCGTCCCCGCACTGGTCTCGGTGCTCGCCTTCACCATGGCCGAGGCGGTCGGCACCAGCCTGCTGGTCATCTCGGCCAACTCGCTCGCCGCACTGCTGCCCCGTCTCGGCGCGGCCGGCGGCATCGACTGGACCGTCGCCGCGCCCTTCACCGGGGCCGCGATCCTGGGCGCCTGGGACGGCAAGCGGCTCGCCGACAAGCTCAGCGGGCGCACCCTGCAGAAGGCCTTCGCCTTCGCCCTGCTCGGCGTCGCGGCGCTGATGCTGCTCACCGCACTGAGCTGACCGCCCGACGGCACCGGGGAGCACCCGCCCCCGAACCCCGGCTCCGGCCCCACCCCGAGCTCCCACGCGAGACATCGGGCCACTGGCCAACTCCTTGGCCGCACCCCCACCCCACGAGAGGACCCCCCCCCATGACCACGCCGCTGACCGTCGAGCAGCTCAGGCCCCGCCTGGGGCAGCTCACCCTCATCGACGTCCGCTCCCCCGGCGAGTACGCCGCCGGCCACATCCCCGGCGCGGTGAACATCCCCCTGGACCAGCTCGACCGCGCCCTGCCGACGCTGCGCGGCGTCGCCGAGCAGAACGAGCTCGCCGTGGTCTGCGCGGCCGGGCCGCGCGCCGAGAACGCCTGTCGGCAGCTGGCGGCCGCCGGGATCCCGACCCTCACCCTGACCGGCGGCACCCACGCCTGGTCCGGCGCCGGTCAGCCACTGGACCGGGCCGCCGGGGCCCGTACGGTGTGGGCGCTGGACCGCCAAGTCCGCTTCGTGGCCGGCGTGTTCGTGCTCGCCGGACTGCTGCTGGGCCTCGCACTGCCGGGCCTCCGCTGGGTTTCGGCCGCCGTCGGCGCCGGGCTGGCGGTCTCCGCGCTGACCAACACCTGCGCCATGGGCACGGCGCTCGCCAGGCTGCCGTTCAACCGGCCCCGCCCCGGCGCGCCGACGCTGGACGACACGCTCGCCACCCTCGGACGCTGAGGCCGGCCCGCGCGGCCCGGCGTGTGAGTGCCCCTGCCCACCCCCGTCGGACAGGGGCACTCACGGCTCGCCCCGTCCGGTGCCGCAGACCCGCAAAGGTCGGCAACGCACGGGCGTTGACGCGGGCTTGTCCGGACATGTGAAATGTCACCCATCACATGCGACCCTCGCCGCATCGATTTGAACGTTCAAACGCTCCACTCGTCAACCACCCGCGCAGCAACCACCCGCCCGACCGGAGGACGATCCGCCATGCCGCCCCGCGCCCGCGCCCGTACCCGCGCCTTACCGTCCGGTCTCCTGCTCCTGGCCGTCCTCGCCGCCCAGGCCCTCGGCGGCGCCCCGGCCCTCGCCGACGAGCGGACGCCGCTCGTGGACGGCGGCGGCTACGTCCTCGGCTCCGCCCTGGACGGCAGCTGCCTCGGCCCCCGGTTCGCCCGGGCCGAGGCCGGAACCCCGGTGGTCGGCGCGGCCTGCCAACGGCTGCTCAGCCAGCGCTGGCAGCTGCGCCGCACCGGCGGCGACTACCTGCTCGTCAACGCCGCGAGCGGCCGCTGCCTCACCCTCGACGGTTCCGGCCGCCCGCCCGCCACCGCCGACTGCGGCACCTCCCCCGAGGCCGAACGCTTCACCGTCTCCCGCGCCCCCCAGGGCACGTTCACCCTCGCCGCCCGGGGCTCCGGCGCCTGCCTGAGCGCCGAGCCGGCGCGCACCCCCGCACACCCCCGCTGCGACGCACGCCCCGCCCACCGCTGGACGCTCACCCGCAGCGAGCCGCTCCTCCTCGCCAACCCCGGCTTCGAGCAGGGCGCCGAAGGCTGGACCCTCACCGAGCACACCGGCATCGCCAGCAACAACCCGCACAGCGGCACCCGGCTCGCCTACCTCGACGCCGGCACCGGCTACACGGTGAGCCGGTCGACGACCGCCACCGCCGCCGGCAGCCACGACCTCTCGGCCTGGATCGCCACCGGCGGCGCCGGCGGCACCCTCGCGGTCAGCGTCAACGGCACGGTGGTGCGCTCGCTCACCCTCCCCGAGCAGCCCGTCTACGCGAAGTACACCCTCCCCCGGATCCGGGTCGCCCCCGGCGACCGGATCGTTCTCACCATCGGCTCCTCGCCCACCGGTTGGGTCAACGTGGACGACGCGGCCGTCGCCCCGTCCGCGCCCAACGATCCGGTGGCCGACTCCTCCGACCCCGAGCTCGTCGCCCTGTTCGACTGGGCCAAGACCAAGGCCAACAGCTGGGTGCAGCAGGCCGGCACCACCGGCGTCCTCGACATGGACGAGAACCACCCGGGCGGCACCGGCAGCACCGGCTACGACGCCACCTACTGGGCCGGCTACCCCTTCCGGTCCGCCTTCTACAGCCGCGACTTCGCCCACCAGCTGGTGGGCGCCCACCTGCTCGGCCTGGACGCCGAGAACAAGACCATGCTGCGTGGCTTCGCCGCCTCCGCCACCGAGGCCAACGGGCTCTACCCGGTCTGGGCGCTCAACTTCGACGCCCGGACGTACGGGGCGATCGACTACCGCGGCCCGAACCGCTTCGTCCGTGAGCTGCCCGCGCCGTTCGAGCTGGTCCAGAAGGCCGGCGAGGCCTTCCGCTGGACCGGCGACCGCGACTACGCCGACGACCCGGCCCTCGGTGCGTACGTCCGCAACACCCTGGGCCCGTTCATCGCCCGCCACCCCGGCCCGGTCGACAACGGCGGGCTGCCGATCCCCCAGGCCACCAGCCGCAGCATCTTCGCCGGCACCGCCAGCTACGCCGAGAACGCCGCCGGCACCTACGCCGAGGCCGGTGACGCGCTCGGCGCCCAGTACCAGGCCTACCTGGCCGCCGCCACGCTGGCCGACGCCCGGGGCGACGCCGCCTCCGCCGCCGAGCTGCGGCACGCCGCCGACGCCCTGCGGTCGTACGTCAACTCCCGCTGGAGCGTGGACAACCAGCACCCCGGCGAGCTCGTGCACGGCTACGACACCGAGGGCCGGCCGGTCACCGGCTGGGGCTACGAGGCGAGCGTGCTGATGCCGGTCAAGCAGCTGATCGACCCCGGCCCGCGCCGGGACGCGCTCCTCGCCGCCGTCGACGCCGCCGACTCCGGCCCGGAGCGCTCGGTCAACCTGGAGGCCTACACCTACCTGCCGGACGCCTTCTTCGCCAACTCCGACGGCGCCACCGCCTGGAAGTGGATGCGGCACGTCTACGAGAGCGCCGGCGAGCCGCACGTCAGCGGGCAGTTGCTGAACGGCGACTACCCCGAGGTCCCGTTCACCCTGCTCGCCCAGACCGTCCAGGGCCTGCTCGGCGTCGAGCCGGACGCCGCCGGCGGCGCGCTCGCCACCACCTCCCGGCTGCCCGCCTCGGTGGGCTGGCTCCAGGTCGCGTCCATCCCGGTCGGCGCCGGCACCGTCACCGTCCGCCACGACGGCGAGCACGCCAGCACCGTCACCAACACCGGTACCGCGCCGATCACGTGGGAGGCGCGCTTCCGCGGCCGGCACGACCGCATCAGCGTCGACGGCACCGCCCGCGAGGCCCGCACCAAGACGGTCGACGGCGTGACCTACAGCTACGCCACCGTCACCCTCTCCCCCGGCCGCGCCGCCACCGCCTCGGCCACCGACTGACCCCCACACCGCACCACCCGCGGCCGGCCGGCCCCCCCCGGCCGGCCGCACGCCCCACCCGGCCCTTCTCACGCCGCGCCGGTCCCCCACACCCCCAGGAGCGCACGCATGCGCCGAACTCCCCGCCACTTCGCGGCCACCCTCCTCTCGCTCGTCCTCGCCACCGCCGGTCTCACGGCCGCCGGTCCCGCCACGGCCGCCCCCACCGCCGCCCTCGGCAACGGCAACGCCCTGACTCCGCCGATGGGTTGGAACTCCTGGAACTCCCTGGGCACCGAGGTCACCCAGGAACAGGTCGTCCAGACCATCGACTTCATGGCCGCCAACGGCCTGGTGGCGGCCGGTTACGACACCGTCACCATCGACGACGGCTGGTCGCTCTGGCACCGCGACGACCAGAGCACCGACCTGGTCCGCAACGCGGACGGCGGCCTCCAGCTCTACGACGCCGCCGGGCAGCCGGTCAGCGGCAGCGACGGCACCGGCACCGACCCCACCTCCGGCCACCTGATCCCGCGCCCCGACCACTTCCCCGCGCGGACCGTCGACGGCCGCACCGTCAACGGGATCGAGTACCTCGCCCGGTACGCCCACGCCAAGGGCATGAAGTTCGGCCTCTACGCCACCGACACCTACCTCACCTGCCAGATGCACCCCGGCAGCCTCGGCCACGAAGCCACCGACGCGGCCGACTTCGTCGCCTGGGGCGTCGACTTCGTCAAGTACGACGACTGCCCGTACGGCCCGCGGATCCTCGGCCCGGACGGCCACGACTACGGCACCCAGGGCGAGGGCAGGGAACTGACCCGCTCGATCTACGCCCGGGTGCAGACCCTCCGGCAGGCCCTCGACGCCGCCTCCGCCGCCCAGGGCCGGCCCGAGGTCACCCTCAGCGTCTCCGCCCAGCCCGTCCACACCGGCGTCCCCCACCTGCTCGCAGCCGACGACCCGGCCCGCACCGACCCGGTCGTCCTGGCCGCCGGCACCGCCCCCTTCCAGGCCCCCGGCTACGCGCCCACCGGCGTCTGGTGCGGCCAGGTCGCCCACCTGTGCCGGATCGGCGGCGACCGGGACAGCGAACTCGACGGAGTCCTCTGGAACGGGCAGTTGCAGACCGCGCTGCAGTACCCCGGCAACGTCCGCCCGGGCAGCTGGAACGACCTCGACATGATGTTCACCGGCTGGCAGGACGTCTACGGCCTGTACGGCACCACCGACACCTGCCCCTGCCACAAGCCGTTCACCGACGACGAGTCCCGGACCGAGACCTCGATCCTGGCGATGCTCGCCGCGCCGCTGATCTCCGGTGCCGACCTGCGCACCGCCGCGCAGTCCGGGCACAGTGCCGACGGCCACACCTGGTCCACCGGGATCAGCGAGGCGAGCCTCGCGATCCTGAAGAACCGCGAGGTCATCGCCCTCGACCAGGACACCCTCGCCAAGCCCGCCACCCTGGTCGGAGCACGGCCGGCCGACGGCCACGCCCCCGTCGTGCTCCAGCGACAGCTGGCCAACGGGGACACCGCCGTCCTGCTGGTCAACCAGGACCCGACGGCCACCCGCACGGTGAGCACCGGCCTCGCCGAACTCGGTCTCACCGGGGCCTCCTACCGCGCCGAGGAGCTCTGGACGGGCGCGAGTTCGACCGTCACCGGCCCGCTCGGCGCCTCACTGCCCCCGCACGGCGCGGCCCTCTACCGGCTCGCCGCGCAGCCGTCCGGCGGCGGCACCGGCGTGGTCGACGACGGCGGGTACCACACCCTCACCACCGGAGGCCTGGCACTCTCGGTCTCCGGCTCCTGCGCCTCCCCGCTCACCTCGACCACCGACCTGGAGCCGCCGCGCGCCGGCGACCCGGCGCAGCGGTGGACCGTCACCTCCAACCCCGACGGCACCCTCCGGATCACCGACGCCTGCGACACCCCGACCCACCGGCACACCGTGCTCTCGGCCGGCGCCTCCGCCGGGAACAGCGCCTACCTGTACGACCTCGCGCCCGGCAACCCCTGGCAGGAGTGGAGGGCGACGCAGAGCCAGGCCGACGGCAGCCTCACCGTCGCCAACGTCGCCACCGGCCTGGTCCTCGGCATCCGCACCGCGGCCCCCGGCACGCCCGTCACCACCGATCCGCCGGCCGGGCCCTCCGCCGGGCAGCGCTGGACCGTCAGCTCCTGAGTTCCGGCTCCCGGGCGCCGGACCGCTCCGCGACGCGGGCGGGCGGCGTCCGGACCAGAACCGCCACGCTCAGTCCGAAGATCAGGACGCCCAAGGGCACGTGGACCGACGGGACGTGCGCGATGCCCAGCACCACCTGCGCCGATGCCAGCACCAGGAAGCCCGTCGCGTACAGGATCGGCCGGGGCGAACCGCCGCCCGGCCGCCACGCGAGCACGGCGGCGAGCACGTACAGCATCGAGGCGCCGTACATCACCCGCGCCCCGACGCCGTGCACCACCCCGGCGGAGGAGCTGGTCAGCAGCAGGCCCGCGGTGACCGCCTGGAAGAAGACGGTCGTGGTCTGCAGGGCGACGGCCGCCCGCAGGAAGGTGTGGCTGCGCCGGTGCGTCCTCGTCGACGCCCCCGTAGCCGTTGCCGTCCCCGTAGCCGTTGCCGTCGCCGTCCCCGTCGTCGTTGCCATGACGTGGTCCCCTCTTCTGCCTCGCGGCGTCCATCACCGGTGTTCCAGTGATCCGACGACGTGGGCCCGCGAAGTGTGAGGTGCGATGGTCCCCGGGCTCGTCAGGCCCGGGCTCCGCGGGTCGGAGCCGCCCCCGGGCCACCACACCGGCCCGGCCCCGGCGCGTGCGTGCGCCGGGGCCGGGCCGGTGTGGTGGCGTCGGAGATCAGGCGCCCCAGCCGTGGGCGTCTCCGGTCGAGAGCTCCCGCCAGATCGTGGGCTCGACCGGCGCGGTCGCCCCGATGGCCTCGAACATCGGCCGGATCTCGGACCCCTTCTCCTGGAAGAACGACTCGAAGCTCTGCCGATCGGGCCACTCGTCCAGCACCAGCACCCGGCTGCCGTCCTCGGAGCCGTAGAAACGGTGCGCGATGAGACCGTGGCGCTTCGCCGCCTCCAGGACATCCGGGAACGTCTGCGCGTTGTCCCGGGCGTACTGCTCCAGCGCCTTCGCGTCGCCGGCGACCTCCAGGGTCAGGATCACGGACATGGCTGCTCCTCGTGTGTGCGGACTCGTACCGGGATGTTCGCAACAAGCACGTCCGAAAACGGACCACACACGCGCTTCGGCGCGGCGGGCAGTGCCTTGAGGGACCGTCATCAGGGCTCCTGACCTGCCCGTTTCCCGAAATCGAGGTACCTCCACCGGGGCAGGTGTCCGCCGTTCGGCCGCACCGGTTCCTGCCCCGGTCCGGTGTCGTCCTCTGCCTCGCGTCACGGACGCCGGGCCAGCACCTCGTCGGCGATGGCCAGTGCCCCGCCGGGGGCGATCTCCTCCAGGTCGTCGAGGACGGTCGTCCAGCCGTCGAGGAGCACGGCCCGGGCGGCCAGCCGGCGGGCGCGGGCGGGCTCCGAGGCTCCCACCAGGACGGCCAGGGCGCGGGCCCGCGTCCCGCCGTGGGGGATCGTGTGGGCGACCTCCTCGGCCCGGTCCGGCTCACCCTGCCGGGCCAGCGCACCGACGACGTCGATGAGCGCCTCGCCCCGCGCCCAGTCGTCGGGGACCGCGGCGGCGAGGGCTTCGGCCCGGGCCGTCTCGCCGCGCCGGGCCAGCTCGCCGACGACGGCCATCAGGGCCCGGCTCCGCGCCCAGGGGGCCGCGAGGGAGCGCACGAGGGCCTCGGCCCGGTCCGTGTCCCCGGACCGGGCCAGGACCTCGACGACCTCGGTCCTCCGCACCGCCCGCAGGCCGGGCTCGACGATCCGGTCGACGAGGGCCAGGGCCCGGTCGACCTGCCCGTGCCGGGCGAGCAGCGAGGTCACGGCCTCCTCCAGGGCGAGGCTGCCGCGGCCGGCCTCGGATCGGAGCAGGTCCTCGGCCCGGTCGGCCAGGGCGAGCGCCGTCTCCCGGTCGGCGGTCTCGGCGACCGCCGCCAGGAGCTCGGGCACGATCCTCGCGTCGAAGGGCGAGTGGGGGCGGGCGCGGATCGTGAGGCAGAGGACGTCGGCGTCCGTGCCGCCCTCCCGCGCCCCCGCAGCCGCGGCCTCCGCCGCCTTCGCGGCGGCGGCACGGGCCAGGCTGCGCAGCACGGCGTCGAGCCGTTCCAGATCCCCGCTGCGGACCTCCGAGGCCAGCACGGCGACCAGGAACGCGCGCTGCCCGACGCCCGTGCGGCCCTCACGGCGGACGAGGTCCTCCACACGGTCGGCGTACGTGCCCGCCAGCGCGTGGTCACCGGCGGCGCGCGCGATCTCCATGGCCGTGACGAGCGTGCGGCCCGCCTCCGCGCCGCGGCCGGCGCACTCGTCGGCTCTGGCGGCGTACCCGAGCGCGGCGGGGAAGTCGCCGTCGTCCGCCACCGCCTTCGCCAGCCCGGCCCACGCACGCGGCCAGTTGTGCGGATAGCGGACCGTCCGCGCCAGGTCGGCGGCGCGCCCGTGGTCACCGGCGCGGGCCACCGCCGCGATGTGGTCCACCAGGGCGCCGTCCCGCAGGGCGCGGTCGGTCAGCGACTCGACGAGCGCCCGCGCACCGTCCAGGTCCCCGGCCTCGCCCGCCGCTCGCACCAGACGGAGGAGGTCCCCCTCCGTCCCCGGCCGACCCGCCTGCGACCGATCCGCCCCCGACCGGACCAGCTCCACCGCCCGGGCGAGCCGGCCGGCCCGCACCAGCGCCAGTGCCAGGTCCAGATCGGCCCGGCTGCCCGCCTTCCGGTGTGCCGCCAGCCGCAGGACCGTCAGCAGGCAGGGGACGGCGCCGCTGCGCAGCGGACCCTGGTCGCCACTGCCCGGCGGAGCCAGGCCGAGGCGCTGCTCCCGGGCCCTCGTCCAGTAGAGCTCCGGGCCCCACTGGGCCAGCTCCTCGACCATCACGACGCCCCCTCCACCGGCGGCCGCGCCTCGCACCACGCGAGGCCCCCGCCCGGACCGTCACGATAGTGCGAGGCCGGGCGCGGCGCCGCGCCCGGTCCGGACGGCCGACCGGGGACGGCCGGGCGGACGGCCGTCCCGGCGGCCCGTTACGGTTCGGGAACGGCCACGGGGCCGCCCGCCACCGGGCCGTCCACCTGGTCGCGGTCGACGTTCAGCGTCACCCCGCCGTACGTCTCGTCGGCGCCGCCCCGGTACTGGTGGATGCGCCGGTGACCGGTCCACAGGTCGTCGGGCACCCCGGCCTGACCGGTGGTCGTGGGCTTGCCGTCCCAGCGGGCGTACCAGATCGCGTCCGGCAGCGGGGACCGTCCGTCCCGGGCGGCGGCGACGATGTCGGCGATGCCGGAGTTCATGCTGGAGTAGAAGCCCGACCGGTAGCCGGCCTCGTGCAGGGCCTCGGTCCAGCCGGCGGTGAAGTCGACCACCGCCCGGCTGCAGACCTCGTCGCCCGCCGGGTACGCCTCCATGTCGAGGTAGACCGGGCTGCCCGGCCCCAGACCCAGCGTCCGCAGCGCCTGCGCCGCCTCCTCCGCCTCCTGCCCGCCCTGCTCCTCGGCCCACTCCGGGTCGATCCGCAGCGGCTTGTCCGGGCGCTGGGCGCAGGGCGCCTGGAGCCCGACGTGGGTGGGCACCAGCTGCCACCCCATCAGACGGACCCGGGCCACCCACTGCGGCGTCAGCTGGTCCTGCGCGCAGTGGCGCTGGCTCCCGCTGCTGTAGATGTTGACCGCGCCGTAGGGCGAGGCGGTGCGCCAGACGGAGAGGGCCTCCAGCGACGGCGCGGAGCAGGCGTCGAAGCCGGCCCCGGTGAACCGGTACATCGGCAGGTCATCCTCCGGCTCCGGTTCGTCCGGGCGCGGTTCGACCGGTCGCGGTGCGATCGGCAGCGGCGCGGTGAGGGGCCCGGGTACCGGCGCGGGCCGGGCGGCCGGCGCCCGGAGGTCGGTGGCGAGCCCGTGGGCGGTGCCGGGGAGCAGGACGAGCACGGCCGCGGCGGGGAGCGCGGCGAGGGACGGAAGGCGCATCGTTCCCTTCTAGCGGCCGCCGGGCACGTCCCCGCGTCACGGTGCCGCCGTGCCGCCCGCGTTCACCCGCACGCGCGACACTTCCGACCACGAAGGCGCCGTACCGGTGGACCCGGCGAAACGGCGTCGGGTGGGCGTCACTCCTGGACGGGGGCCGCCTCGGCGCGGTCGGCGCCGGGGCCGGACCGGGCGTCGTCCGCGGGGACGCGCCCGGTCTCGGGGGCGCGGTGGAACAGGCTGAGCAGTCCCCCGACGGCCAGGGTGACCAGCACGCCGACGGGGACCAGCCATTGGGCGGCGATGGCCGTGGGCACGACCCCGGTGGCCGTGGTGACGTCGATCCTCACCCCGCGCACGACGTAGGTCATCACGGCGAGGGTGACCAGGAAGGCGAGCACGGCGTCGGTCCCGGTGGCGCGCCGTACCAGGCGGCCGAGCAGGAAGGCGCCGAGCAGCGCGCCGTAGGTGTAGCCGGCGATCGTCAGGCCGGTCAGGTAGACGTTGCCGGTACTGGTGCTGAAGGCACAGGCGAAGACGGCCATCAGCGCGGCCCACACCAGGGTCATCACGCGGGCGAGCCTGAGCAGGAAAGCCTCGGAGGGCGTACCGCGGAAGAAGCTGTGGACGAGGTCGGCGACGGTCGAGTTCGACATGGAGTTCAGGGCCGAGGACAGCGAGCCCATGGCGGCGCCGAGGATGCCGGCGACGAGCAGGCCGGAGACCACCACGGGCAGCCCGTGCAGGATGAAGTCGGGGTAGAGGTTGTCGGAGCTGCCCAGCCCGAGTTCCTTGAAGCTCCTGCCCTGGTTGTAGGACCACAGCAGGGCGCCGACGAGGGAGAAGGCGGCGAACTGGAGGGTGACGAACACGCCGGAGGCGATCATCGCCTTCTGGCCGTCGCGCAGCGTCCTGGTGGCGAGGATGCGCTGGACGATCAGCTGGTCGGAGCCGTGGCTGGCCATGGCGAAGATCGCGCCGCCGACGATCGCCGTCGGCAGGGCGAACGGGCTGGTGAGGATGTGGGCCGGGTCGAAGTCGGTGTCGAAGAACCGGAACCGGCCGGCGTCCAGGGCGCGCGCGTAGCCGTCGGTGCCGACCCGGCCGGACAGCACCGCGACGGTGAGCAGGGCGCCGCCGAGGTACAGGCCCATCTGAATGGCGTCGGTCCAGATGACGGCCTTGATGCCGCCGAGGTAGGTGTAGACGACGGTGATCAGGGTGAGCACGACGATGATCGTGCGGTAGTCGGTGTGCACCCCGAGCTCGCCGAGCAGCAGCCGGATCGGGATCGCCGAGGCGAACAGCCGCACGCCCTCCGCGAGGAGCCGGGTGACGACGAAGGTCACCGAGGCGAGCCCCTGGAGTCCGGGGCCGAACCTGCCGCCCAGGTACTGGTAGGCGCTGACGAAGCCGCCGCGCTTGTACAGCGGGATGAGCGCGGTGGCCACGACGACGCGGCCGATGACGTAGCCCAGGGCGAGTTCGACGTTGCCGAAGCCCTGCCCGCCGTAGGCGCCGCCGGGCAGGCTGATGACGGTCAGCACGCTGGTCTCGGTGGCCACGACCGAGAACGAGACCGTCCACCAGGGCATGTGGCCCTCGCCGACGAAGTAGTCCTTCGACGTCGTCTGACGGCCCGCCAGCCGCAGGCCGATCACCGCGACGGCGACCAGGTAGACGACGACCACGAGAAGGTCGAGTTGGCGCACGCTCTCTCCTGTCTCTCCTTGCCGGCTCCCGCTCCTCCCCCGTTCCCCGTTCCTCCCCGCTCCTACTCTCTCCCGGGCGGCGGTCGGCGGGGTGGGGGCCGGAGTCCCGTGTCGTCGGCAGGACGGCCCGGACCTGCCCCCCCTTCTCCCCCGCGGTGGTCGATCGCTAGGGTCCGACCATGAGCACCCCATCCGAGCCGGAGCTGAGCGCGGTCGTCGGCGAGCGGCGGCAGCTGATCAACCTCGCCTACCGGCTGCTCGGTTCGCTGGCCGAGGCCGAGGACGCCGTCCAGGAGACGTACGCCCGCTGGTACGCGCTGTCGCGGCCGCAGCGGGAGGCCGTCGCCTCGCCCGGCGCCTGGCTGACCACCGTGGCCACCCGCGTCTGCCTGGACCTGCTCGGCTCGGCGCGGGCCCGTCGCGAGCGCTACGTCGGCGAGTGGATACCCGAGCCGCTGCCCGACCGGGCGGAGTGGATCGGCGGGCCGGGCGGCAGCGGGGCGCGGCCCGCCGACCCCGCCGACTGGGTCACCCTGGACGAGTCGGTGAACATGGCCTTCCTCGTCGTCCTGGAGGCGATGACCCCGGCCGAGCGGGTGGCGTTCGTCCTGCACGACGTGTTCCGGTACCCCTTCCCCGAGGTCGCCGAGATCGTCGGCCGCACCCCGGCGGCCTGCCGGCAGCTGGCCACCTCGGCCCGCCGGCGGGTGCGCGCCGCGCAGGCCCCGACGGCTCCCCGGGCCGGACAGGCCGGTCTGGTGCGGCACTTCAAGGAAGCCTGGGAGGCCAGGGACATCCAGGCCCTGATCGGCCTGCTCGCCCCCCACGCCACGATGACCGCCGACGGCGGCGGTACCGTCGGCGCCGCGCTGCGCCCGGTCCTGGGCGCCGAGCGGATCGCCCAGTACCTGCTCCACATCGCCGACAAGGCCCCCGGGCTCGTCCTGCTGGAGCGCACGGTCAACGGCCTGCCCGGCCTGGTCGCCCAGCACACCGGGCGCACCGCGACGGTGGCGGCCTTCGGCGTCGAGGACGGCCGCATCACCCGGATCTGGGCGGTGCGCAACCCGGAGAAGCTGCGGCCGTGGAACGGGACGTGACGCACCGCCCCCGGGCTGCGGTGGCCGCGGTGGTGCAGGTCGCGGGCTGAGGGGCACCGCCGGCCGATCGGGATCGGCCGACTCCCGAGGACGGCCGGGCGCCGCGCTGAGACCGGGGTGCGCGCCGGTTGTCGGCCGTGAGTGGCAGGCTGGGGGGCATGTGCGGCCGCTTCGTCTCCACCACCACGCCCCAGGACCTCGTCTCGCTGCTCGGCGAGCTCCGGTGGGACCCGGCCGAGACCTTCGCGCCGAGCTGGAACGTCGCCCCGACCGATCCGGTCCCCGCCGTCCTGGAGCGCGTCGACCGGGACACCGGCGAGCTGCTGCGCCGGCTGCGACCGCTGCGCTGGGGCCTGGTCCCGTCCTGGGCCAAGGACCCGTCGGGCGGCGCCCGCATGATCAACGCCCGTTCGGAGACGGTCGACACCAAGCCCGCCTTCCGCAAGGCCTTCGCCGCCCGCCGCTGCGTCGTCCCCGCCGACGGCTACTACGAGTGGCGCGAGGTCCCCGGCGACGCCGACCGCAAGAAGTACAAGCAGCCGTACTACCTCAGCACCGGCGGCGTGATGCTGATGGCCGGCCTCTACGAGTTCTGGCGCGACCGCACCCGCGCCGACGACGACCCGCTCGCCTGGCTGGCCACCACCACCGTCATCACCACCGACGCCACCGACAGCGCCGGCCGCGTCCACGACCGGATGCCGCTCACCATCGCCCTCGACGACCTGCCCACCTGGCTCTCCCCCGCCCACACCGACCCCGCCGAGCTCCACCACCTGCTGCGCCGCCCCGGCGACGGCGACCTCCGCGTCCGTGCCGTCCCCACCGCCGTCAACAGCGTCCGCAACAACGGCCCCGACCTCCTCGCCCCCGCCCCCGACCCGCTGGGCCTGGCGGACTGACACCCCTTCACGCATTCCGCTGACACCGCGTCGGCGCCCCACTACGGTGGGCACGCGAAAAACCGTACGCGGGGGTGGGGGCGCCGAAGTGTTGATGTCCGTCACGACGCACGTCCGTCCCGAGGGCGGCATGCCCGACCCGGAGCCGTTCGAGCAGCGCCGCCGCTCCACCTCGGCATCGGCGGCGACGGGCGACCAGCACGCCGCCGTCCTGCCCCCCGAGGCCGCCCGGGCCGCGCTGTCCATCGAGCCGACCACGCCGGCCCCCAACCTGCCGCCACGCCCGGCCGGCCCGCTGATCGGCCGGGAAGCCGAGCTGCGGGCCGTCGCCGAAGCGCTGGCGCAGCACGACGGCGGCGGCCTGGTCACCCAGGCCACCACGCTGCACGGCCTCGGCGGGGTCGGCAAGACCAGCCTGGCCCTGCACTACGCCGCCACGGAGATCGAGAACTACCGGCTGGTCTGGTGGATCACCGCCGAGTCCGAGGAACAGCTCGCCGAGGCCTTCGCCGGACTCGCCGTCCACCTCCACCCGGCCTGGGCGCTCACCGCCCAACCAAGCCAGCAGGTCGAATGGGCCGTCGCCTGGCTGCGCGCCCACGACCGCTGGCTGCTGGTCTACGACAACGCCGAGGACCCGGCGCACCTCGTGCCCTACCTCGGGCGACTGCTCGGCTGCGGCCACCAGCTGGTCACCAGCCGCCGCGCCGGCGGCTGGCACCCGGGGATCCGCCCGGTCCGCATCGACGTCCTCGACACCCCCGAGGCCGCCCGGCTGCTCTGCGGCACCGCCTACCCGGGGGCCGCCGTCGACCCCGTCGAGCAGGACGAGGCCCGCGCCCTCGCCGACGAACTCGGCCACCTGCCGCTGGCCCTCGCCCAGGCCGGCGCGTACGTCCAGCAGACCGGCACCACCTTCGCCGCCTACCGCGAGCTGCTCCGCACCACCAGCCCGGTCGGACCCCGGACGGACGACGGCGCGGTGGACACCGTCGCCCGGCTCTGGCGGACCACGCTGCGCAGCGTCCAGCACACCGCCCCCTTCGCCGTCGAGCTGCTGCGCACCCTGGCCTGGTACGCCCCCGAGGCGCTGCCCCGCGAAGCCCTCAGCCCCTTCGGTGCGCGCCGGGCCGAGGAGGTGGACTCCGCCCTGCGGCTGCTCGCCGACTACCACCTGATCACCCTCGGCGAGACCGTCGCCGTGCACCGGCTGCTGCAGGCCGTGCTGCGCGGCTCGGACGGCGACCGCCGGATGCGCCGCCGGGCCGAGCGGCACCTGGCCGGGGCCGCCACCCGGCTCTGGCCGGACGCCGGACCCGAGCTGCGCCGGGCGCTGCTGCCGCACATCCGGGAACTCGCCGCCGACGGACCGTCGCAGGACCCGACGCCGGAGACCGTCGCGCTCTACGCGCTCGCGGCCGGGGAACTGACCGACCGGGCGCAACGGGTCTTCGCCCTCCCCCTGGTCACCGCGGTGGCGGACGGCCTGACCCGGCTGCGGGGCGCCGACCACCCCGAGACGCTGACGGCGCTCGGCCGCCTCGGCAGGCTGCACGCCCAGGCCGGGAACCCCGCCCGGGCGGTGGAGCTGTGCCGGGAGGTGGTGGCCGGGCGCGGCCGCGTCCAGGGCCCGGACCACCCGGACACCCTCGCCGACCGGCACGGCCTCGCCTACGCCTACCGCAAGGCGGGTCGGCAGGCGGACGCGATCGCCGAGTTCCGTGCCGTCGCGGCCGAGCGCGCCCGGGTCCTGGGGGCGGACCACGACGACACCCTGCACAGCCGCGCGAGCCTCGCCTACGCACTCCAGGTGGCCGGGCAACACCGGGACGCGGTCACGGAGTTCACCCGGCTGGTGGCCGACACGGAACGGGCAATGGGTCCGGACCACCCCGCCGTCCTGACCCGCCGCAACGGTCTCGCCTTCGCCCAACTCGCCGCCGGGCAGCACCGGTTGGCGATCGCCCTGTACGAGCAGGTGGTCGCCGACCGCACCCGGATCCTCGGCGCCGACCATCCCGACACCCTGAACAGCCGCGGCTGGCTCGCCTCCGCCCACGTCGAGGCGGGCGACCACGCGGCGGCGGCGCGCGCCTACGAGGCGGTCATCGCGGACCGGGCGAGGGTGCAGGGCGCCGACCACCCGCTGACCCTGCTGGCCCGCGGCCGACTCGCGGTGGTTCACCGCGACCACGGACAACCCGCCTCGGCCGTGGCGGAGTTCACCGCCCTGGTCGCGGACTACCGGCGACTGCTCGGCCCCGACCACCCGCAGACCCTCGACGCCCGGAACGGGCTGGCCCAGGCCCGCCGCGAGGCGGGTCAGGCCCGGGCGGCGGTGGAGCAGCACCGCGTCCTGGTCCGCGAACGCACCCGTGTCCAGGGCCCGGACCACCCCGGCACGCTGGAGGAGCGCTCCGACCTGGCGTACGCCCTGCGCCTCGCCGAAGCACCCGAGCGCGGGGTCGAGGAGCTCGAACGGCTGGTGGCCGACCGGGCCCGCGCCCAGGGCCCGGATCACCCGGACACCCTGGACGAACGCGCCAACCTGGCCTGGGCCCTGCACACGGCCGGCCGCCCCCGCGAGGCGCTCGCGGAGCGCCGCCGACTGCTCGCCGACCGCGAGCGGATCCACGGTGCCGAGCACATCGAGACCCTCGGCGCCCGCTTGGACCTGGCCCGGGCCTGGAGTTACGCGGGTGAGCACCGACGGGCGGCGGCGCTGTGCGACGAGCTGGTGGCCGACTGGACTCGGGTGCTGGCGCCCGACCACCTCAGGATCCTCGACGCCCGCGGCTGGCAGGCCTGGCTCCACGGCGAGGCCGGGAACCACCGCCAGGCCGTCCGACTGCGCGAATCGCTGGTGGCCGACCGCACCAGGGTCCACGGCCCTGACCACTTCCACACCCTCGACGAGCGCAAGGGGCTCGCCTACGCCCTCCGGGAAGCCGGCCGCTTCGACCAGGCTCTCGCCGAACGCGAGCGCCTCACCGCCGACCGGACCCGGCTCCAGGGTCCCGACCACCCGGACACCCTCCGCGCCCGGCTGGAGCTCAACCTGGCGCACCGGGACGTCGGTCACCACCTCCTCGCCCTCGCGCTCGCTGCCGAGCTGGTCTCCGACTGCACCCGCCTGCTGGGCCCGGACCACCCGTTCACCCTGGACACCCGCTTCTGGCTCGCATCGGCACACGGAGACGCCGACGACCACGACCGGGCGGCCGAGCTCTACGAAGCGGCCACGGCCGATCGCCACCGGATCCTGGGCGCCGACCACCCGGAGACCCTCGCGACGCGCTACTGGCTCGGCAACAGCCTCCGCAGGGCCGGTCATCACGACCGGGCCCTCGCCGTCCTCCGCGCACTCGTGGCCGAGCGCACCCGCGTCCACGGGCCGGACCACCCCGGGACCCTGAGCTCCCGGACGGAACTCGCCTGCGCGTTGTCCGCCGCCGGCGAGCACCGACAGGCGCTCGACCTGCACGAGCACCTCATCGCCGACTACGCCCGGACCCACGGCCCCGACCACCCGAACGCGTTCAACGCCCGCTGGTGGTACGCCAACGCCTTCACCGAGGCGGCCGACCACCCCCGGGCCCTCGTCCTCTACGCCGAGCTGGCCTCGGACCGGGGCCGGGTGCTGGGCGCCGACCATCCGGACACGCTGGTCTCCCGCTGGTGGCAGGCGATCAGCCTCACGCAGACGGGCGACCACCGTCGCGGCATGGAGTCGTACGCCGGGCTGGTGGCCGACTACACCCGGATCCACGGCCCGGAGCACCCGGACACCCTGTCCGTCCGAAAGGGCCTGGCCTGGGCCGTCTTGGCGGCGCAGGACCATCACCGGGCCCTCGGCCTCTTCCGGGAGTTGCTGGCCGACCACATCCGGTTCCTGGGCGCCGACCACCACCGGACCCTGACCTGCCGCGACGCCGTGGCCGCCGCGACCGAGCAGGCCGGCGACCAGCGCCGGGCGATCGAGCTGTACACGGAGCTGGCGGCCGACCGGGCGAGGGTCCAGGGGCCCGACCGTCCGGCCACCCTCCAGACCCGGCGATCACTCGCCCACACGCACCGCGAGGCCAAGGACTTCGAGCGCGCCTCGGAGCTCTACGCGCAGCTGATCGCCGACTGCTGCCGGATCCTGGGCCCGGACCACACCACGACCCTCGACACCCGGTTCGGCCTGGCCCGCACCCGTCGGGAGGCCGGTGACCACGGACGGGCCGTGGAACTCTTCCGGGCCCTGGTCGCCGACTCCCGGCGGGTGCTGGGCCCCGACCACCCCGACACCCTGGACGCGCGGCTCGGCCTCGCCCGCTCGGTGGTGGCGGCCGGTGACCACGGCGCCGCCAGGGAGCTCTACGACGCCCTGCTGGCCGACCGGGAGCGCGTGGAGGGGCCCGACCACCCCTCGGTCATCAACACCCGGTGGTGGCACGGCGCGGCCCACCGCGACGCCGGCCACCACCGGCGGGCCGCCGAGGTCTTCGGCACCGTGGTCACCGCCCGAACCCGGGTGCTCGGAGCCGAGCACACGGACACCCTGGACGCCCGCTGGGGGGAGGCCGCCGAGTACCGGGAGGCCGGTGACCTCCGGAAGGCCCTGCGGCTGTGCGAGGCCCTGCTGGCGGACCGCTCCCGGACCGACGGCCCCGACCACCCGGAGACCTTTCAGACCCGCGCCCTCCTGGCCTGGATCCACCGGACGGCCGGTCATCACCTGCTCAGCACCGAGCTCTACGAGGCGCTGCTGCGCGACCGGATCAGGGTCCAGGGCCCCGACCACCCGCAGGTGCTCGACACCCGGGCCGCCCTCGCCGCCGACCGCCAGGTCTCGGGTCTGCACCTGCGGGCGGTCGCCGACCGCGAGCTGGTGGCCGCGGAGCGGGCCCGCGTGCTCGGCCCGGACCACCCGGACACCCTCGGCGCCCGTACCCTGCTGGCCAACGATCTCCGGGAGATCGGTGCGTGCGACCGTGCCGCCGCGCTGATCACGGCCCTGATCGCCGACCGGGTCCGGATCCAGGGCCCCGACCACCCGGACGTCCTCGCCGCCCGGGCCGCACTCGCGCGCACCCACCGCTATGCCGGCCGCCCCCACGAGGAGATCCTCGAACGGCGCCGGATCCTCGCCGACCGGACCCGCCTCCACGGCGCGGAGCATCCCGACACCCTGGCCGCCCGCCAGGCGCTGGCCTGTGCCCACCGCTTCGCCTGGCGGCACGAGCAGGCCGACGCGATCTACCGGGAGGTCCTGGCCGACCGCACCCGGGTCCTCGGCGCCGACCACCCGGACACCCTGGACGTCCGGGACACCCTCGCGCTCAACCACGGCGAGGCCGGCCGCTACGCCGACTGCGCCGCCCACGCACAGGAGGCGCTCGCCCCGGCCGAAGAAGCGCTCGGACCGGAGCACGTACTCCCCGGAATGCTCCGGTACCGCCGGGCCGCCGCACTGCTGCTCGCCGGGGAGCACCAGGCGGTGATCGCCGAACTCTCCCCGCTGGCGGCGGAATGGAGCAGTCCCGACGCCCCCCTGCTGCCCGTGCTCGGCTACGCCGCCACCGTCCTCGCCTTCGCACGGCACCACAACGGGGAGCACGAGGAGGCCGTCCGCCTCGCCGCCGATCTCGCCGCCACCACCCGCGAAGCATTCGGCGCCGTCCACGACCTGGCGATCGGCGCCCGCGAGACCCACGCGCTCCTCCTGGCCCGCGGCAGCCGGCCGCTGCGCGCCGTCGTCCGCCTGGAGGAACTCGTCGCGACCTGCCTCCGGAGCCGGGGCTCGCGCGGGACCCTCACCCTGAGCGTCCGCCAGAGCCTCGCCCATGCGCGCCTCCTGGCCGGGGACGCGCTCGGAGCGCTCCGCGTGTACGAGGGCATCGTCGCGGAGCTCCTCGCCGTGCCGAGCGCCGCGTCGGCGATCGCCCGGCTCGCCGACGGCCATCGGGAGCTCGACACCGTCGCCGTGACGCTCGGGGCCGAGCGCTGCGACCAACCCGAGCTGTTCCCCACCCTCGCCGTCGGCCTGGCCCGCGCCCTCGCCGAGGCCGGACGCGCCGAGGACGCCAGGGACCTCCTGGAAGCGGTCAGCCTCGGGCGCGAAGCCCTGATGGACCCGGGGCACCCGCTGATCGTCGAGAGCCGCACCGCCCTCACCCGACTCAGGGCCGACACCCCGCCCTCGGCGGCGTCCACCGTGCCCGCGCTCCCGGAGCCCGAACCCGCGCCGCTCCTGCTGCGACGCTCCCGGGGCTCGATGCACCGCGCCGGTCGGCCGGCGCCGCCCGGACCGGCCTGGCACCCCCGGATCACCCTGCTGGACGACCCCGCCGTGGGCGCCGCCACCCGGCTGGAGCTGCGCCTCGAACCGGCCGACGGCCGGCGGGCCGACCCGGCCGCACTGCCGGAGCTACGGCTGGTGGCCGCCGTCGCCCCCGACGCCGCCCTCGATCCGCCGGTGGCCGACTACCACCCGGCCGGCGCGCCCGCGCGGTTCGCGCTCACCCCGGCCGTGCCCGGCCCGCACACCCTCCGCGTCACCGTGTTCGACGGCAGCCACGGCGCCGTGCTCCAGGACCTCTCCGCCGTGGTGGACGTCCCGGAGACCGCGCCCGCCCTCGCCCCCACCCCCGCCGAAGCCGCAGCGCGAACCGCAGCCCGAGCCCAGGAGCTGGAGTAATCGACGTGCCCCGGGACCTCCAAGTCGTCGTCCGGCAGAACCCCTCCGCCGACTACACCCGGCTTCCGCGCCAGGCCGGCCCGTACGGCCCCGGCGAGGACCCGCCGGCCAAGGGCGCGCCCCCGCTCGACCTCGTGGTGACGCTCCGCCGGCACGGCGACGAGCTGCACATGTCCGCCTTCCGGCCCGGCGAGCGCACCCCCAGGACCCGCACCCACGGGGCCCGGCTGGCGGTCAGCGCCCCCACCCTGCTCGCCCGGGCCGCCCGGCTGCGGACCGTCTGGCGCGACCTGCTGATCGCCTACGACCCCGACCCGCTCGCCCACCCCTACCCCTTCGCGAGCACCGTCGACTTCACTCCGCTGGCCGCCGTCGTGGAGCGCAGGGTCGCCGAACTCGCCGAGGAGGGACGGTACTTGCTGGAAACCATGCTCGAGGGACCCGGCCGGGACCTGGCGCTCTTCCGCGACTACCTCCACCGGACGCTCACCGAGCACGGCTCGCTGCGGATCAGCTTCGACTCCGACCTCCACCTCCCCTGGCCGATGCTCGCCGTCGACGCCGAACGCCCCGACACCTGGGCCGACTTCCTCGGCTACCGGCACCAGGTCGAACAGACCGGCGCCGCCTACCCGGCGATCCAACCGCCCTACCAGGCCAGGACCAAGCCCGTCACCAGCCTCAACACCGACGACCAGCTCACCGGCGTCGGCCGGGCGCCCGAAGTCCGCAAGCTGCTGGAGGACCGCTCCCAGCTCACCGTGCGCACGGAGTCCGAGCTGCTGCTGAAGGCACTGTCCTGCGCGGTGCTGGACGAGGACGTCATGTACTTCTGGTGCCACGGCCAGTTCGTCGCCAACGACTCCCCGTACGAGCAGCTCGCCGTCCGGCTCTCCGACGACCGGCACATCGACGCCGACCTCGTCCGCCGGCACCGTCGGCGGCACCTCAACGCGCCCGAGGCCGTGTTCCGGCCCTTCGTGCTGCTGAACGCCTGCCACACCGGGCAGTCCGCCGCGGCCGAACTGGAGCACCTGGGGCGGGCGTTGGTCGACCTCGGCGCGGACGGCGTGCTCGGCCCGCAGATCCAGATACCCCAGGAGTTCGCCGCGGAGTTCGCCTTCGCCTTCCTGGACCTCTACCTCACCGGCGAGTTCACGGCGGGCGAGATCACCCAGCAGCTGGTGCAGCGCTTCGCCCGCGAGTTCCACAACCCCCTGGCGCTCGCCTACTCCCTGCACTGCGGCATCGACAGCATCCTGGAGCTCAACCCGTGACGGCACGCCTCCGTGAAGCACCGGCCCCCGTCGTCCGATCCGCCGTGGTGGACCTGGACGAGGACGGCCGGCTGCTCGTCCCCGGGACGCGCACGCCCGTACCCGGGGCCCGGGTCGCCGACCACCTCGCCCGGCACCTGCCGATACCCGAGCGGGCTACCGACCTCTTCGTCTACGTCCACGGCTGGCAGACCGGTCCCGCCGCGGCCGCCGCGGCGGCCGCCGCACTCGTCGGCCGGGCCGCCGCCCTGCACCGGGCCGCGCCGAACGCCTACCCGGGGCTGACGGCCGGGTTCCGCCCCTGGTGCGTCGTGGTGCGCTGGCCGTCGTCCAGCCTGCCGAGCCCCCACGGCTACCGGCGCATCCGCGCCCGGGCGCACGCCATGAGCGCCCGGGGACAGGCCGGACGGGTCCTCGGCCACCTCCTCGGCTACCTCGACGGCGGCCGCGGCCGCCCGGACGCACCGCGGGTGCTGGCCAACCGCCACGGCCAGTACCTGCACCTGGTCGGCCACTCCTTCGGCGGCCGGTTCCTCTGCGAAGCCGTCCAGTACGCGGCCGACCGCCCGGCCGGACCGCCCGTCCTGGGCTGGAGCCGACCGGGCGACCCCGCACGGCCGTTCACCGTCGACAGCGCGCTGGTCTTCCAGATGGCCGCACCGCGCGACGCCTTCGACCGGCTCTTCCCCCGGCTGTTCCTCGGCCCCGGCCGCCCCGGCGCGCCGCTGCGCGGGCCGGTGGTGCTCACCCACTCCCGCTGGGACCGGGCCACCGGCTTCTGGCACCTGCGCGCCGAAGGCCTCCCGGGCATCGGCCACTCCGGGACGAGCGTCGCGCCGGTGCCCCAGTTCACCGCCCGGCTGCGCCCGGCCTCCTCGCCCTACCCCCGCGCCGAACTCGACCACCCGATCGTCAACATCGACGCCGGCCACGTCTACCGCGGCGGCCTCGCCACCCGCCTCAACCCCGCCGGAGCCCACTCCGACTTCCAGCACCCGGAATCCGCCCACCTGCTGCTCAGCCTCGCCTCCCACGCGCGCTGACCGGTCCCGGCCGATCCGCCTGGCCCACGGCCGGGGTCCCTCAGGTGCGCTCGAAACCGTGGGTGCGGCCGATGACCTCGAAGCCGCGGCGGGCGTACCAGGCGCGTGGCCAGTCGTCGGACTCGGCGATCAGGAAGCGCGTGCCGCAGCCGGCGTCCGCCGCGCGGTGCAGGGCGGTGGACAGGACGGCGTCGGCGTGGCCGCGGCGGCGGTGCGGCTCGGCGGTCATCAGGTCCTCGATCTGGGCGATGCCGAGGGCGGGTTCGAGGTAGAGGTCGGTCCACGCCGCCGGCTCGCCGTTCTCCGCGCGGGCGCCGAGGAACTCGACGCGTTCGGCGCCGCGCCGGTTCGCCTCCCGGCGGTCGACGAGCAGGCGGACCACCTCCTCCTCGGCCTCCGGGAGGGCTGCGCGCCAGCTCGCCGCGAGCGGCTCCCGGAGCACCTCCAGCCCGACCTCCCCGACGGCGTGCCGGTCCCCGACGGGGGCGGGCAGCGGGCCCGTGTGCAGCATCACCAGGTACGTGCTGTGCCGGTACCCGGCCCGCTCGAAGGGCTCGACGCACGCCTCCCCGAACTCCCCGTCCAGCACGGACACCACCCGGAACGGCCGCTCGCCCATCACCTCGTCGACCAGCCCCGGCAGCGCGGCCGGATCGACGTCGGCACGGTCCACGACCACCTGGTTGTTCGACCAGGAGCCCGCGAAGCCGTCGTCGAACACCCCGAACCCGCCCGGGAGTTCCACCGTCCACTCGGCCCGCCGCCGCGCGAACCCGGCCAGGAACGCCTCGATCCGCCGCAACTCGTCATCCGACATACCGGAGACTCTACGGCTTCCCTTGCCGTACACCGTAGTTGGCCGTCAGCCGGGCGGCACAAAGCACGGGGACGATCCGAACACCGGCCGGAGCCTCGGCGCGAGGACCACGTCAAGGACTGATGGCTGATCAGGGAGGCCGGGTTGCACGTTGTCCCCGGGACGATCCCGTGACTCACTCGGTGAGCGCACTCGGTCGGCCCAGGGGGAGGAGGTACTGGAGCGGTTCCTCCAGGTCGTCCAGGCCGAGGAGTTCGTGGGCGAGGTCGTCCTGGAGGCCGCCGAGGGGGGTGGTGCCGAGGCCGTGGGCGGCGGAGGTGAGGAGGAGGTTCTGGGTGAGGTGGCCGGCTTCCAGGAGGCCGAGGCGCAGGGCGCGCAGGCCGTAGCGGCGGCGGAGGTGGGCCAGGTCGAGGTAGACGGCGAGGACGGCGGGGGCGTCGTCGACGCCGATCGCGACCGGGTCCGTGGGCGGGCGGGAGAGGTAGGAGGAGAGCGCCTTGAGGTCGTCGAGGGCGGGGGCCGGGCCGATCGGGCGCAGGCTGCGGTGTTCGGGGAGGCACTGGTAGGTGCCGGCGGGCAGGCCGTCGACGGCGAGGGCGACGAGGCGCAGCCGCACGGTGTGCAGGGCGCCCGCGCTGGGGTACGGGCGGTGGCCGGTGTCGGGGCCGGGGGCGAAGGCGGGCCAGAGCAGGCCGCCGAGGGTGGCGGCGGTGAGCGGGCCGGTCAGGGGGCCGCGGGTGGAGCGGCGGCCGTGCAGGGCGTCGGCGAGGGTGACGGCGGGCAGCGGGTCGGCGGGGAGCGGGAGGTCGCCGGTCCGGGGGCGCGGGGCCGGGGCGGGCGGCAGGTCGCGCAGGGTGCTGTCCTCGGTGCGGCCGATCTGGAACTTGCTGCGTTCCAGGTACTGGTGGTCCGGGGCGTGCTGGTCGTCGGGGAAGAAGGTGAACGGCCGGTCGGTCTCCAGCAGGGTGCGGGCGGCGAGGCGGCAGACCGCCCGCTCCTCGTCGGGGCCGACGCCGAGCCGGTTGAACAGCATGTGCAGCTGGGAGGCCCAGACCCAGGAGAGGCGTTCCGAGGCGTCGGTCTCCGGCGCGGCCGCCGCTGCGGCGGTGCGCATCCGGGCGGCGGCCTCGGCGACCCGGGCGGCCCAGTCGCCCAGCCAGGGCGGGGCCGTCCCCGCGTCGAGCGCCGCGCGCAGGGCACGGGCGCGGGCGGCGAGGGCCTGGCGCTGACGGGCGAAGACCGTGTTGACCCGGGTGTGGACGGCGGCGCCGGGCAGCGCCCGGTACTCGGTGACCCAGCGCCAGGACGCGGCGTGGCGGCGCAGCCAGCGGGAGGCGGCGAGTTCGTCGAGGCCGAGGGCGTGCGCGGTGGTGTGGGCGAGGTCGAGGGCGAGCGGCAGCCGGGAGTCGGGGACGGCGGCGAGGGCGTGCAGGGCGTGGACGGCGGTGCGGGTGGAGTGGGTGAACACCTCCTCGGCGATCGGCAGCAGGGCGGGGCCGCCGTAGCGCTCGGTCTCCGGCTCGTACCGGACCTCGGTGACCTCGCCGTGCCGGGACGTCCAGGGGCCGTCGAGCGGGGTGCGGCGGGTGGCGAGCCGGGTGAGGTCGGCGGCCAGGGCGGCGGGCGGCGGGCCTTGGCTGCGGAGGCGGATCCGCAGGTGGGGGCCGCCCTCGCCGTAGCGGATGAAGAACCAGTCGGTGTCCGGGAGGCCGTCCAGCAGCGGGGCGAGGTCGGCGGTGAGGAAGGCGTCGGCCTCGTCGGCGGGCAGCGGCAGCGCGAGGTGCAGGCTGTGCCATCGGGTGGTCGGCAGCTGGTCGGTGGTCATCGCGTCCTTCCCGGACGGCTGGGGCAACGGAAGGTGGCTTTCGGGATGAGCGCGGTCAGGGGAACGGGTGCGGGTGGAGCGGCAGTCGGTCGTGGCGCAGCGGTGCCGGGGTGCGGCCGAGCCGGTACGGGACGTCCAGCAGCCGGGGCAGGCCCCGGGTGCGGCGGTTGGCGTGGCCGAAGGTCATCGGCAGGGTGCCGGGGACGACCACCTTGGCGCAGTGCAGGCCGAGACGGTCGCGGACGCCGGGCTCGTCCTGGGTGACCACGAGGACCTCCAGACCCTCCCCGGCGAGGCGGGTGACCGTCCGTTCCAGCAGCCCGGTCAGGTCGGCGACCGGCTCGGGCGCGCCGGGCCAGCGTGCGGTCCAGGGCACCGGGGGTGGGCCGGCGAAGAGGAAGTCCAGGCGGGGTTGAGCCTCGGGCAGGGCGTTCAGGCCGGTGTGGTCGTCCAGGGTGACCACCAGCTCGGGGCGGTCCAGCATCGGCCGCAGTCGACGCGGGTCGCGGGGGCCGCCGGGGGCGGTGGAGCGGTGCGGCGCCTCCTGGACGTTGGTGACCACCTCGGCGACGGCGGAGCGGATCGCGGTCAGCGGGTCGTGGTGGGCGCCGGCGGCGAGGAAGGTGCGCGGGGCGTCCGGGTGGCCGCCCCGGTGGCGGCAGAGGGCGATGACGGCGGGGACGCCGAGGTCGTTGGTGGCGTCGAGCAGGGTGAGCCGGTAGCCGAGCAGCCGGGCGCGGGCGGCGAGGTCGGCGACCTGCGGGTCCTCGGTGGGGACGGCGACGCCGGGCAGCGGGGTGCGCGCGTACCAGGCCATCAGGAAGGCGTCGCGCTCGGCGACCTCGAACAGGCCGTAGAGGGCGGCCTCCTGGGGGCTGTTGCCGAGCCCGCAGCCGTTCGAGGACTCGTAGACGACGCGGGGGCGTTCGCGGTCCGGCAGGTCCCAGTAGGCGACGTGTTCGGGGACGGCGACCGGGCGGCGGTGGGTGAGCGACCAGCCGTGGACCCAGTCCAGCACCAGGTCCGGGGTGTACGGGACGGTGGCGGAGGCGCCGGAGTGTTCGGGGCCGGCTCCCGGCTGGGGCTGGTCGGGCAGGCCGAGCCGGACGGGGTCGAGCACGGTGCCCGGGCCGAGCTCGCGTTCCAGCGAGGCGTAGGAGGCCCGCAGGACGGTCCGGCGTCCCAGCGGCCGCATGCCGGCGTACCGTTCCACCGCCTCGAACAGCGCCACCCGCTCGCTGGCGCGGAAGTCCGCCGCCCGGCCGTACCCGCCGTCGTCGACGGCCCGGCCGTCGGTCACCCAGGCGGTGGTGAGGGCGAAGGCGGAGTCCTCGGTGCGGAACAGCCGGCGCACCGGGCCGAAGCGCTCGTCGTGCAGTTCGGCCCGCAGCCGCGCCGCTCCCGTACGGTCGTTGGGGCCGCGCAGCACGGTCGGATCGGGCAGCGGGAGGGGCGTGTCGGGCAGCCGGGCCGCTTCCGGGGTGTCGACGGGCAGCGGGTGGCAGACCGGGCAGCCGCCGACCGGGCGGACCCGGTGGGTCGACCAGGTGGCGCGGGCGCCGTTCACGAGGTGGACGGTGGCATCGGTGAACGCCGATGCGCTCCCGGCCAGTTCGGCGGCGAGCGCGGCCACCGCCTCGCCGAAGGCCGGGGTGCCCGTGCCCGCGAGGGCCAGCCCCGGGCTGTGCCAGGGCACCCGGCCGCCGGCGGTGGCGAGCCGCTGGTACTCGGTGCAGCCGAGGCAGGCCGGTGCGCCGGGGTGCAGCACCGGTCCGACCAGGGTCAGCGCGCCGTCCTCGCGCACCGGCACCAGGCGTACGGGGTGGTCGAGTGCGTGTCGGCTGAGCCGGGCGGCCAGCCCGAGGGTCCACTCGGCGAGGTGGACGACGGCGGTGCCCTCGGTGGCGGCCAGGGCCTGCGCCGGGGTGAGGACGGGGAGTTCGCTCATCGCGGGCCTCCGGTGGTGACCAGCGCGGTGAACCCGCAGCCGGCCAGGGCGTTGGCGAGCGGGCGGGCGGCGGCGCCGGCGGGCCGCCAGGGGGCGGTGCGCAGGCCGGTCAGGCGGCGCAGGGAGGCGCGCAGGTCCGGTTCACGGGCGGCGAGTTCGGCGAGCCAGCGGTCCGTCGAGCCTTCGTCCGTCCAGGTGGCCGGGTGGCGCCCGGCGGCGGCGAGCGGGGCGGCGGCGCCGGTGAGCGCGGTGTGGTGGACGGCGGCCGGGGCGCCGTCACGGGCGAGGAGGCGGGTGAGCGCGGCCAGGGCGGCGTGGGCGGCGGCGTCGGCGGGGGTGGCTTCGACGGCTCGGCTTCCCTCGGCCTCGGCCAGGTAGGCTCCTGCGTCGCCGAGTTGACGGACCGTCAGTTTCGGCGGGCGGCCGAGGCGGCGCGCCAGTGCCTCCCACCAGTGCGCGGCCTGCGGATGCTCCCGCCAGTCCGATTCCGGCAGCGCGGACCCGAGCAGCGCGGGCCCGTTCGCCACACGTCCGTCCGGCCGAGGGCCGTTCGGCAAGGCGCGGGCGAGGGCCGCCCGGCGCAGGGCCCGGCCGAGGGCGTGGTCCGGGTCGGCGCCGACCACCGGCTCCGCTCCCCCGTCGACCGCGGCCAGGTGGAGCTCTGCGGAGCGGCAGGCGGCCGCGAGCCGGGCGAGGTCCGTCCGGGCCGCCCCGGCCACCAGGGTGCCGGACGGCGTGCCGCAGGAGACCAGCGCGGCGGGCAGCTGCGGGAGGTCGCCGGGGGACGGTGCGTCCAGGACGCCCAGCCGTGGATCGCCGAGCGCGGTCACCCGGCGCAGCGCCTCGGCGAGGTCGCCGGGCGGCGCGGCCGGGGCGCCGGCAGCGGCCGCCCACGGGTGGTGCTCGGCGCGCGGTGGCCGGGCCTCGGCGAGCAGGACGGCGGGGCGGCCCGGGAGCAGGCGCGGGTCCTCGTCCGGCGCGCCCGGGTCGGGCAGGCCCGCGACGGCGCAGAGCAGCCGCTGGGCGCCGGCGGCCGCGAGCAGGGCGAGCAGGACGGGGGCGGGCGGTGCCGCGTCGGCTCCACTGCCGAGGCCGTCGCCCAGTCGGGCCGCGAGGGCGGTGGCGTCCGCGCGGGTGCGGTCCGGCTCGGCGGGCTCGGTGACGAAGCCGCCGTCCGCCCCGCACTGCACCGCGACCGCCACCGGCGGCTCACCCGTCGAGAGCACCACCCGCCCGGCGGGCAGTCCGGCCTCGGCGACCGGGGTCGGCGCGGCCGTCCCTCCCCGGGCGAGGGCGCGGGCCACGGCGCGGGCCAAGGGCCCGTCCGGGTCGGCGGCGGCCACCACCGGGCGGGCGGCCGCGAGGGCTCCTGCCGCATCGGCCGGCCGGTCCGCCACCGAGCCCGGCCAGGACGGCAGTCGGGCACCGGCCGGGTGGTCCACGATCAGGTCGTGCTCGCGCAACCGGGCGGTGACGGTGGCCAGCGCCGCCGCCACCTTCGCCTCGGGCACGGGGGCGGTGGCGGGAGCAGGCGCTGCGACGGGCTCGGCCGCCGTCTCCGGCCCGGGGACGGGCTCGGCCGCCGTCTCCGGCCCGGGAGCGAGCCGGGCGGCGAGCAGCTTCCACAGCGCCGGGAGGGCGCGGCTGCCCTCCAGGGTGAGGCTGGTGCCGCGTCCGCGCAGGTGCAGGCCGTCCTGGAGGAGGGTCACCGCCACCCCGGGGCGCAGGTGCGGCCTCGGCTCCCCGGTCGGCGGGGCACCCCGCTCGACGCCGCGCCCGACGCCCGGCCCGACGCCCGTCATGCCGCGCCCTCCACCGCGGCGATGACCTCGTCCACCCGGTCCTGCCACCGGTGTCCGGTCAGCTCGGGCACACTGCGCACCACCAGGTGGGCGGCCAGGTAGCGCTCCAACGGCCGGACGTCGCAGATCGCGAGCAGCCGGTACAGGCCGTTGGTGCAGGCCCGGTAGATCAGGTAGTCCGGGCGGCTCCACATCGTGCCGGTGGGGTCGGAGCGGTGCAGCAGCCGGTGGAACTCGCTGTAGCGGGTGCGCAGTTCGCCGTTCCAGCGCAGGGCGGTGTCCGGATCGCCGAGCGCCGCCGCGCGGTGGCGGTACTCCTCGCGGCTGCCGCCGAGGTCGGCCCCCGCCGCCAGCCGGCGCTCCGCCAGGGTCCAGGCGCTCGCCGACCAGTGCGCCCAGTCCCGCTCCCAGCCGCGCGCCCCGCCGTCGGTGATCCGGCCCACCAGCGCCGTGACGGCGCCGCCGACCCGTTCCCAGCGCCGCTCGAAGCCGGCCCGCAGGCCGCCGTCCGGGTCCTCGTGGACGAGGAAGTCCTCCAGGTGCGACAGCATCGAGTAGTGCCCGCCGACCAACCCGTCGGGGTGCGCGGTGGCGTGCGCCGCGAGCGCCGCCACCACCAGCTGCACCCGGGCCTCGGACGCGTCGCCGTGCGCCCCGAGGAACTCGCTGCCGGAGGCGAGGGCGGGCAGCCCCAGCCGGAGCAACTCGTCGCGCAGGGCCGTGGCTTCGTCCCCGATCAGCGCCCGCAGGGAGCGCTCGGCGGCCGGGTCCACGGGCAGCACCCGGACGGTGTTGTCCGGCACCAGCGGCCCGTACGGTGGTGCGACCAGCTCCACCCGCCCGGCGACGGCCGCCTCGGCCAGCAGCTGCTCCTCCGTCCGGTCGGCCACGGACGGGTGCGCCGCCGTCCACGCCCGCAGCCCCTCGGCCGCCCGCTCCGCCGCGACCGCCACCCGCTCACCCGGACCGCGTAGCCGCAGCCGCAGGTGCGGCCCGAACCGCCAGTGCCGCTCGACGTGCGCGTCCAGCCCCTCCGCCACCGCCCGCCGCGCCTGCGGCAGCACGGCTTCGCGCAGCGCGCCGGCCTTGACGGGCTGGTAGTAGGTCAGGACCACATCGCGGGCGGTCACGGCCTCCGGGCCGTCAGCGTCGGCGTCGGCGTCGGCGGGGTCACTCATCGGGCTTCTCCTCGGCACTGGGTGAGCGGAACGTTCGGAAGGACGGGCGCAGGACGGACGGCCCGGGCGGGCCGAGCCACGCCGGCCGGTCGGTGCCGCGCTCCGGCGGACCGACACACGAACGGCGACCCGGCCGGCACCCCGCCGCCCGGACACCGCGCGAGCCCCCCACCCAGCCGCCGCAGACGCACCAACCGGACACGGTCGACCGCCCGGGACCCGAAGACGCCGACAGCCCGGACCCCTCGGGCCGTCCGGCCCGACACCCCGGCGGCGCTCAACGCTCCCCCTCCCGCTCCGCTCCCGCGCCCGCGGCCGTCCGGCCGGGGCGGTAGGTCTCCACCACCAGCTCCACGGCCCGGACGGACTCCGCCGTTCCCGCGATGGCCGGCAGGGACTCCTCCAGCACCACGCCGTTCGGGTACCGGGTGAGCCACTTGCCGAGGTGCCGGAGGTGCAGCGGGTTGCCGAGGTCGACCGGTTGGGGCTTGGGGGCGCGCAGGTGGGCGACGAAGGCGTCGGCGGGTGTGCCGGTGGTGGCGGGCGTCGCCGCCACGGGGTGGAGGAAGAGCTGTTCGGGCAGGCCGAGCAGGGCGCGCCAGCGGGCGGCGGCGGTGGCCGGGACGCCGTCCGGGCCCGGGTCGCCCGCGAGTTCGGCGCGCAGGGCGTCGAGGACGGCGGGCGGCAGGTGCCAGCGGCGGCGGGCGAGGACGACGTGGCGGTGGCGCAGGCGCGGGGTGCGGGTGACGGTGCCGCCGGGGGCGTCGAGGGGGGTGCGCGGCAGCAGCGGGCGGAAGTCGACGACGCCGTTGGGGTGGTCGGCGAGCAGCGGGGCGAGTCGCTGGGGCAGCATGAGCGGCGCGAGGAAGCCGAGGTAGAGGACGTCCAGGAGTTCGCCGGTGCTCCGCAGGCGGAAGCGGAGCTGGTCGCTCGCGGGGTCGTGGACGAGGTCGAGGTCGGCCTCGGTCAGGCCGGTCCACTGCCGGTCGGGGCCGATCTCGTCGGCGAGCAGCAGCGGGTGGAGGTTGGCGTTGAAACCGCCGACCGGCCGGACCTGGGCGGCGCGGGCGCCGTCACCGAGGCCGCGGCGGATCTGCCGGGCGACGTCCGTGGCGGCCCGCGGCGTGGTGGCGTCGAGGAAGCGGCTGGTGAAGCGGCCCCAGCCGCCGTACACGTGGTTGACGCACAACAGGCCGTCGGCGGGGTCTCCTTGGACGAACCAGGAGTAGCTGAGCGGCCGGGCTGCGGTCCAGTCGGGCAGCCGGGCGGCCAGCGAGCGGACCCGGTCGGCGGGCAGCAGGAGTTCGCCGTCCTCCTCCGGCAGCGCCGCGAACTCGGCCTGGAGCGAGGACAGTTCGTTCGGGACGGCCATGTCGGCCCAGGCCTGCGCGGCTTCGGCGCCGAACTCCCATGGCGTGGCGCACACCCCGCCGGCCCCGTAGCGGGCGAGGAACCGGTCGCGGGCGGCCCGGCGCATCAGGTGGCCGTGGTCGAACAGTTCGGCCAGCGCGGTGAGTTCGGCGAGCGCGGCCCGGTCGGCCCGGCTGGGCCGGGACTGCGGCGCCGCCGTCGACACGTGCACGTCCTCGCTGAGGACGGTGAGCGGTGCGGCCTCCGGCGGGACGGGCCGGCCGGCGGCGGCCAGCAGTCGGCGCCAGGAGTCGGCGAGCGCGGCCAGCAGAGCGGGACGACGCTCGCCCGGTGTGTCCGCCAACTCGGCGGTCGACCGCGCGATCCGGTCGACGAGCCGGACGACCGGGGCGTCCTCGGGCCACTGCCGCAGCCAGTCGGCGAGGCTCCGCAGCGGCTGCGGGTCCTGCGGGTCGACCGGGTCGGTGGGCACCAGCAGCCGGGCGCCGAGGAGTTGGTCGACGAAGCGCCGTACGGCGGGGTCGTCGGCCGGGCGGTCCAGGGCGGCGGCCAGGCGGGTGGCCAGCCGGTCCGGGGTCTCGGGGACGGCGGTGAGCGTGGCGAGGAGCGCCAGTTCGGGCCGGGCGGCCAGCTCGACCTCCTCCTCGCGGGTGACCAGGTAGCGCCCGCCCGCGAACACCAGCTCGCTGCGGGCGTAGTGGGCGCGGCCGTCGGCGACGCGGGCGGCGCTGGCCATCCGGTGCGGCAGGGTGCGACTGCGCCGGGGGTCGTCGAGCAGGGCCTGGACGAGCGCGGCGACCAGCGTCCGGTTCTCCTTCACGACCGCGTACGGCGGCTGCGCCGGCCCGTCCGACCTCCGGTCCGGCGTCCCGTCCGCCGTCCGGTCGCCGGGGGACGGCGACCAGCCGACGGAGGTGAACCAGGAGAGCGGGCTGGTCTTGGCGGTGGCCCGCAGCGCGTGTCGCAGCACGGCCGCCTCCTCCTTGCGGGCCCGGCCCGGCCGTTCGCTCGCCACGGCGGCCTCGCGAGCCGTGTTGGCGACGGCGCGCAACAGGTCGGCGCTGGTGAGGGCGACGGCGCGGGTGAACGCGGGCTCGCGGCAGAGCGCGGCGAGGGCCGCGCGCTCGGCGGCGAGCGCGGGCGGGACGGCGTCGGCGAGCGCGGCGAGCACCTGGACGCGCCGCTGCCGCAGTTCGAGCCACGTGGCGAGTCGCGGCAGGCGCTGCGGGAGGTCGGCCAGCCGGTCGAGCAGCGCGGCGCGGGGCGGGCGCCCGTTGTGCAGGTCGCGCCGGAACGGGAGCACCACCCGGCGGTGGAACTCCTCGTCGTGGCCGGCGCGGCTGTCGTGGAGGTCGTCGCAGAGGTCGGTCCGCAGTGCCGCGTCCGCGGCCTCGACGGCGCTCAGTTCGGCCAGCAGGCTCCGTGCGTGCGCCGAGACGGCGGACTGCGGCGGCCGGGCGAGGACGGTGGCGCGCACCAGGGCGTGGCGCGCGGTGTACGCGGCCGGGGCCGCGGCGAGGGCGGGAACCGGGGTCTCCCGAAGCAGGGTGTGCGGCAGGGCTCGGTTCGGCATGACGACTCCCTCCGACGGGACCGGGACGGGCGGGACGGGCTTGACGCGCAGCGCACGGGAGGAACCCGGCGCGTCCGCGCGAACGCGCCGGGTTCAGGGCAGTGCGGGGAGGTGCTGAAGGGGTGGTGCTGCAGGGGTGGTGCTGAAGGGTGGTGCGGAGGGGCGCCGGCCTCAGTACGGGAGGACCGGCGGGTGCGGAACGGCGCAGGACGACGATCCGCAGGAGGTCGAGCTGGGGCCGCCGGAGGCGCCGGTCTCGGGCAGCGCGACGGTGTCGCGCAGCGCGGTGACGGTCAGCTCCCCCAGGTCGAGGCCGTCGAGGGCGAGGACGTCATCGAGGGCGAGCTCGCCCCGAGCGTGGTCGGACATGTGGTCTCCCGGTTTCTCGAACGATGCTTCCAGAAAGGCGGACTGACGCTCCGTCAGGAAATCGGGACGACCATGTCCTGCGGCTGGGCGCAGGAGGACGACGCCTGGCAGGAGCAGGAGCCCCAGGACGCGCCGTTCTCCGGCAGCGCGACGGTGTCGCGCAGGGAGGTGACGGTCAGCTCGCTGAGGTCGAGGTCCTGGAGGTCCAGGCCGGTCTCGGCGGCGGAGCGGGACGTGGTGGTGTCGGACATGGCGGACTCCCTTGTGGTGGCAGGCGTGCCGGACGATCCGGGACGCGTCTGCGAAGCGGTTGCTGCGGGATGTGCCGGGCCCCCCGTGGGTGCGTCGAACGCGGATCGCTTCGGACCCCGACGTCGCGCCGCCCGATGGCGAGTCTAGGTCGCGGGCAACGGCCGACGGCACGGTCCGCCGGGTCATTGGCCGGTAGTCCGTGCCCCTACGGCTCATCGCCGCCGCTGCCTCAGCGGCACTTGAGCGATCCGCTGCCCGGCGTCGACCAGCTCCTCGGCATCGGACCGACGACCGCATCGCACGAGGGGGTTGAGGTGTCCTCCGCTCACCGCCGCAGGACGCGCCGCAGCCAGCGGGTGCGGGCCTCATCGGCGTCCCGCGCGACGGCGGCCTCCGGGGCGATGGTGTCGAAACCGTGGCAGGCGCCGGACCACACGTGCAGTTCCGCCTCTCCGCCCGCCCGCCAGATCCCGTCGGCGTAGGCGAGGACCTCGTCCCGGAAGGTCTCGGCGGACCCGACGTCGAGGTAGGCCGCGGGCAGCCGGGACAGGTCGGTGGCGCGGGCCGGCGCGGCGTACGGCGAGAGGTCGGCGGCGCCGTACCGGTCGCCGAGCACGGCCTGCCAGGCGGTGGCGTTGGAGGCGCGGTCCCAGGTGTCGTGGCCGGCCATCTGGTGGCTGGAGTAGGTGTCGCCGCGGTCGTCGAGCATCGGGCTCAGCAGCAGCTGGCCGACCGGCACCGGACCACCCCGGTCACGGGCCAGCAGGGCCAGGGCCGCGGCGAGCCCGCCGCCGGCGCTCTTGCCGGCGATGACCACCCGGTCCGCGTCCACGCCGAGTTCGCCCGCGCGCTCGGCCACCCGGACGAGTCCGGCGTAGCAGTCCTCGACGGCCCCGGGGAAGCGGGTGCCCGGTGCCAGCCGGTACTCGACGGACACGACCGCCAGCCCCAGCGGCAGCGCCCACCCGCGCAGCAGCCGCGGCAGCACGGACCACGCGTTGCCCGTCACCATCCCGCCGCCGTGCAGGTAGTACAGCAGCGGAAGCGGCCCGCCGACCCCGCCGACCCCGGCGGGCCGTGCGCTGACGAGCGTGACGTCACCCCCTCCGTCGGGCCGCGGCACCGCCAGCTCGGCCACCTCGAACCGGCCGCCGTCGCGCAGCCGGTCGAGCGTCGGACGGGGCCGGGCGGCCCGGTCCCGTTCCTGCCACGCCGCCAGTCCTTCCGGGGTGAGCACCTCCCGCGCCCGCGCACCCGCGGCCGCCAGCACGGCCCCCACCTCCGGATCGAACGGAGGCACCCGCCGCCTTCCTGCTCCACCCGCCACCACAGCCCCCCTTCAGCGCAGGACGACCTCAACACCCACCCGCCCAGCCTGCCAGCCCGCCCCGGCCGGCGTCGCAGCCCCCCGGCGAGCCGGGGCGGGGCGAGCGAGCGGCAGGCCCCAGAAGCCGAGCAGGGCCGGGCCGGTCGTGGCGGTCAGCACCGTCCGGCCGGTCCGGTAGCGCCGGGGCGGGCGCGGGGAGAGCCGGAACACGACGGCCGACGGCACCGCGAAGTGCGTCAACGGCCGCGCACGGCACGGCGAGCGGCCCGTTCACCGCCCTGCGGGCGGCCCGTCAGCCGGCCCGTCAGCCGAGGCCGCCCCCGCTGCGCCCCGTCCCGCGCCGTCAGCCGCGGACCCGCCGCGCCCGGAGGTACTCGCGCCCCAGCAGCCGCAGCGCCGCGCCCTTGGCGGGGCTCGCGGAGCGGCGGAGCAGGGCGCCACGGTCGGCGCGGGCGGCGGCGCTGGTGAGTTCGTCGACCCCGATGAGGCACCGGACCATCGGCCGGTGGGCGGCCGGCACCAGGTCGACGACGGCCCGGCCCTCGGCGAGGGTGCGGTCGACCCGGTCGAGCAGGTCGCCGAGCAGGGCGCGGACGGCCGGCAGGTCGCGGGCCTGTTCCAGGTCGTCACGGGTGACGCCGTGCTCGCCGAGGGTTTCCTCGGGGATGGTCAGCCGGCCGTCGGCGAGGTCCTCGGCGAGGTCGTTGACGAAGTCGAGCCGCTGCCCGGCGTCGATGTAGGTGCGGCAGGCGGCGCGGTAGGCGCTCTGGTCGCCGTCCGGGCCGAGCAGCGCGGCGATGACCATGAAGCCGGGCAGCGAGTACCCGTCGACGTACGCCTGGTACTCCTCCTCGGTGGCGAAGCCGGTGAAGTCGAGGTCCGCGTCCGTCGCGGCGAGGAAGTCCGGGACCCGGTCGCGCAGCACGGGGTGCGCGTCGGCGCTGTGCAGCAGGGGGCGCAGCTCGGGGTCGTCGGTGCGGCCGGTGGCGAGGGCCTCGGTGACGCGGTGCTGCCAGCGGGTGGAGGCGGTGCGGCGCTCGGCGAGGGGACCGCTGTCGAGCAGGGTGTCGGTGCGGTGCATGAAGGCGGCGGCCGCGATCACGTGCGGGACGGTGCGCGCCGGCAGCAGCAGGCCGGCCGCCACGGTGACCTCCCGCCGGTACCGGGTGAGCTGCCGGCGCTGCCGGTCGTAGTCGGCCCGCAGCCCCGGGTCGTGCACGCCGGCCGCGTCCAGCGCCCGCTCCCACCTGCTCACTCGGTTCACCCCATCGCTTGTTCGATCGGGGCCGAGCGTAGTGGGTGGGAACGGAACGTCCTATCCGCGGCCCCGCGCGGTGGCAGGGGGTGCTGTCAGCGCTGGCGGATCGTCGAGAAGCCGCAGGCCGGGGTGCAGAGCGTGACGATGCCGCTGTAGCGGTACGTCGTCCGGCCCTTGGTGACGCTGTGCACGGTGAGCTTCTCCCGGAGGTTCGTCTCCCGGCAGCGCGGGCAGGCCGCGCTGACCGGCTTGCCCCAGGGGCGCTTCGGGTCCAGCTTGTTGTAGGAGACCAGCATCAGGACGACGGCGAGCCCGGCGGCGCCGAAGCCCACGACCTTCCAGGTTCCCTTCGAGGACTCCCGGCGGTCGATCATCTCGTCGTAGGAGAAGGTGCCCCCGCCGCCGTGGTTGGACCATATCCGGCACTCGCTCTGCCGGGTCATGGTGTGGCCGTCACAGGTCGGCGCGGAGTCCGGGTCGGACTTGCCGACCACCAGCGCCAGGAAGAGTCCGACCGCCGCCAGGATGCCCAGGACGACCACGGCGGTGGTCCGGCTGCGGCCGGTGTGCAGGCGTTTGCGCTCGTTGTACGCCGTATCGATCACAGCCTGGGCCATGTTGCCCCCGTCGACCGCCACCACGCGTCTCCTGTTGTCCGTCCGGCTCCGGCTCGGACGGGATGTCCGGGCCGGAGGCCCCCTCGGCGAGGGGTGACAAGAACCCACCATGATCGGCGTGCTCGCGCACGGGACTTGGAAAGATTTGACCTTTCAGTTCCCGGCCCTGACCGAGGCCAGGTAGGCGGCCGCCTTGGCCGGGTCGAGGTACCACCGGTCCACGTCGGCCGGGTCGTCGAAGTTGTTGGCGAAGCGGTCGGCCACGGCCTGGTGCTCGCCCGCCGCGACGAGCAGGTCGAGGACGTGCGGGGGCGGCGGCGCGAGCATCGCGTTGGACCAGACGGTGACCGGGCCCGCGGTCTCCCAGAAGGCGTCGAAGGCGGCCTGCTGGAAGTCCCGGTCGAAGGGCTTGTCACCGTGGGCGAGGATCGCGTCCAGGTAGACCGCGGCGCACCTGGCCGCGCTGTTGGCGCCCTGGCCGGTGATCGGGTCGTTGGTGACGACCACGTCAGCGACACCCAACACCGCTCCGCCGCCCGGCAGTTCGCCGACCGGGTGGCGCACCACCGGGGTGAAGCGGCCGGCCAGGGTGGCGCCCGCGTCGGTGAGTTCGACGCCGGACCGGGCCCGGTCGTACTCCCAAGGGGTGAAGGTCCTCATCAACTCCAGCATCACCCGCAGGTGCTCGGCCGGATCACGGATCCCGTCGAAGGCGTCCGCCGGCCCGCCCGGCACGGCCTCCCAGAGCAGGATGTCGCACGGCCCGGACACCGTCAGCGCCGGCACCACGAACAGTTCGCCGACCCCGGGCACCACGTTGCAGCGCACCGCCGGGAAGTCGTGCTCGGGGCGCGGCGCCAGCCCGTGCACGTAGGCGGCGGACAGTGCCCGCTGCGGCCGGTCGTGCGGCGAGTGCACGTGGTCGCGCTCGAACAGCGAGGCCAGCGCGCCCTTGCCGGAGGCGACCAGCACCAGGTCGTACGAGCCGGCCAGGTGCTGCAGGTCGGCGGCGGTCACCCGGCGCAGCTCCACCCGGCCGCCGCGCTCGGCGAAGGCCTCCAGCCAGGCCGACATCTTCACCCGCTGGTCGACGGACTGCGCGTAGGCGTCCAGCCGGCCGACCCAGTCCACTACCCGCTCCGCCGCCGGGCCGCTCAGCGACAGCCCGACACCCTCGATCCGGGGTGCCTCGTCGGCCCAGAGGTCCAGGCCGAGGGCGCGCTCGGTCCGCATCGCGGAGTCGAACATGCACTGGCTGGACAGCACCCGTCCGGTGCGCACCTCGTCCGCGCCGCGGTCGGTCAGCACCGTCACGTCGTAGCCGTGGGACTGCAGCCCCAGGGCCAGCTGGAGCCCGGCCTGCCCGGCGCCGACGATCAGAACTCTGCGCATCGCCCCTGCTCTCCTGGTGGTGCGTCACGACTCCACAGCCGGACCGCACTTCGCGACTGCCCAGTGGCCTGGATACCAGTCATCGGCGCGCCCGTCCACGGGCCGCGCAGTGCGCCGTGCAGCGGATGGAGCAGAGATCGAGGCCGGGTCGAGGCCGGAGGCGGAGGTTCCGCTCGCGGCCCGCCCCGGCCGCCCCCGCTCCACGGCCCCGGCTACCGGCCGCTCACCCGCCCCGCCACCAGCTGGTCGCCCAACACGCTGCGCCGGTAGAGGACTTGGCGCCCGTCCCGGGCCCGGGCGAGCAGACCCGCGGCGTGCAGGACGCGCAGGTGCTGGGAGACGGCGCTCGGCGTGACCCGCAGCCGGCGGGCGATCTCGACGGTGGCGGTCGGCTCCTCCAGCAGCACCAGCAGCCGGGCCCGCGGCGCACCGAGCAGTGCTGCCAGCGCCTGCGGAGCGGCACCCGACCGGGAGCCGCCCCGCGGCGCGTCACCCGGCGGGGAGTCCCACAGGGTGGCCACGCCCCGGCTCGGGTAGACCAGGCTGGGCGGCTCCTCCGGACTGAGCGGCGGCGCGGGCTTGTGCGCGAACACGGACGGCATCAGCAGCAGGCCTCGCCCCGCCGCAGCGACCCGGTGCCGGCTGATCATCCGGTCGACGTGCAGCACGCCGTCCCGCCACCGCAGGTCCGGGTGCATGTCGGCGAACAGCAGCCGGGCGCCGCCGAGCGCGAGCCGCCGGGCCCGGTAGGTCATGTCCGCCTCCAGCACCAGCCGCATCCGCGGCCACTCCGGCTCGATCGCCGACCGCCAGTACCGGTGCAGGAGGTCGCAGATGCCGTCGCGCAGCGCGGCGACCGCGGCGTCGTCGCCGTCGACGGCCGCCCGCAGTGCCCCGGGCACCGGGTCCGGCGCGTGCGTCAGCACCAGGTCGCGGCGGACCGACTCCGGGGAGGTCCGGCGCACGACGGCCAGCTCCTCCTCGAAGACCGGTGCGAAGCCCGTCGGGACGGGCGTCAGGTGGTCCGGGACGGTACGCCGGCGCGCCACCAGGGCCAGGAGCAGCTCGGTGTCGAGCGCCCCCAGCCGGCCGAGCACCGACCGGCGCCACGGCAGGTGCAACGCCGAGAGCCCGGGGTCCTGCAGCACCCGCAGGCTCAGTACCGCCTCGTGCAGCGGCGACAGTGCGAACCGGGTGTCCGCGAGGTCCTCGACGCCGAGTTCGAAGCTGATCATGAAGCCCCACGCTACATCGATTGGCGGCGCCCCGCCGATGCCGTGCACTGACGCCATGACACCGACCGACCCGACACCGACCGACCCGACACCGACGACCGACCCGACACCGACGGCCGCTCGGACACCGGCGACCGCTCGGACACCGGCGACCACCAGGACCTCCCCCGCCGCCGGGCGGGCGGACCGATGACCCGTCGCCTGGTCCTGCTCCTCGCCGTCACCTGCGCCGTCGCGGTCGGCAACCTCTACTTCCCGCAGGCCGTCGGCCCGCTGATCGCCGCCGGACTGCACGTGCCGCCGGACGCGGCGACCCTCGTCGTGACCGCCACCCAGCTCGGGTACACCGCCGGGATCGTGCTCCTGGTGCCGCTCGGCGACCGGCTCCCCCACCGCCCGCTCCTGGTCACCCTGCTCTCCCTCACCGGCCTCGCCCTGCTCGCCGCGGGCTGCGCGCCGAACCTGCCCGTCCTGGTCGCGGCGAGCGCCGCCGTCGGCCTGAGCACCGTCGCCGCCCAGATCGTCGGCACGCTGGCCGCGAACCTGACCTCCGCCGGCCGCCGGGGCGCGGTGATCGGCGCCCTGCTGAGCGGATCGACCGGCGGCATGCTGCTGGCCCGCACCTTCGGCGGCACCCTCGGCGAGTGGCTGGGCTGGCGGGCCCCGTACCTGGTCGCCGCCGCGCTCACCCTGCTCCTCGCCGCCGTCCTGGCCCGCGCCGTCCCGGCCACCACCGCGCCCTCCCGGCAGCCGTACCGGGCCCTGCTCGCCGAACCCCTGCGCCTGCTGCGCGCCGAGCCGGAACTGCGCCGCTCCTGCGTGTACCAGGCGAGCGTCTTCGCCGGCTTCTCCGCCGTCTGGACCTGCCTGGCCCTGCTGCTCACCGGCCCGCCGTACGGGCTGGACGCCCGGGCGGTCGGGCTGCTCGCCCTGGTCGGCGCGGCGACCATGCTCTGCACCCCGTACGCCGGGCGGCTGGTGGACCGGCACGGCCCCGACCCGGTGAACCTGGTCTGCCTGCTCGGCGTCCTCGCCTCGGCCGCCGTCCTGGCGACGGGCAGCCGCGGCGGCCCGCTCGGCCTGACCGCCCTGACCCTCGGCACCCTGCTGCTCGACGTGGCCATGCAGTGCGGCATGGTGGCCAACCAGACCCGGGTCGACACGCTCCGGCCGGAGGCCCGCGGCCGCCTCAGGAGCGCCTACATGACCTGCGCCTACCTGGGCGGCAGCACGGGCTCCTGGCTCGGCGCCCAGCTCTGGACCCACACGGGCTGGTGGGGCGTCTGCACCCTTCTCGCCCTCCTCGCCACGCTCGCCCTGACCCGCCACCTCACCGCCACACCCCGCACCGCCCCGAGCACCCCCGAGGACCGTCAGCGACCAGCCCGGACGAAGGGCCGCACGTCCCCCCACTCCCAGCAGACCTGACCGGCCTCGACCGCACGGCCCATCACCGCGAGCAGTCCGGCGGGTTCGACATCGGGCGGGACGTCGACGGCCACGAAGCGCTCGCCGTTCCACTCACTCGCCACCCCCGCGGCCGGACCTCGGCCCTGGTCCCGTCGGCAGCCCGCCGGAGGACGCCGGCCGGCAGATCCGCGACGAAGGCGAGCCGCAGCGTCCGGTGCCACGGGCTCCGGACCACCTCGCTGACGCAGTCGTCCTCGCCGAGGAGCACGATGTCGCCGAGGTCGATCCCGTACGTGCGGAACGGGGTGCAGGCGACCGCGTGGGTCCCGTCGTTCAGCGCCCTGAGCCGGAGCTGCTCGACCTGCCCCGGCAGTCCGAACGGAGCCAGGCCGGCGCGCGCGAGGTGGTCGACCTCGGCGCGTCCGACCGGGTCCTCATGGACGACGATCCGCATGACCGCACTCCCCGGGCAGGCTCCTGTGGCCCGCCGTCACGCCGCAGCCGGTCACCCTGCCGTGGGCCGGGGCAGCCGCCGGGTGGTCAGCCCGTGATCAGGCGGCGGCCGGTGATCTCGTCGGGGCGGATCCGGACCCAGCGGGGGCGGTCGCCGCCGGCCCAGGGGGTGGCACCGGGGAGGGCGGCCAGGCGTTGCAGTTCCTCGGGGTCGGTCACGTAGTGGGCCTGGCCGAGGGCCAGGACGCTCCAGCCGCGGCCGAGGTACTCGTCGATGCGGTCGACCTGGAAGGAGACCGAGGCGGACTCGGCCGGGGCGGCGGCGTGGTGCTCGCCGGTGCGGAAGGCGAAGGAGGCCCGGTCGACCACGTAGTTGACGGGCAGGACCACCGGCCCCGGCTCGACCGCCAGGCCGATCCGGCCGATGCCGTGGGTGCCGACGAGCTCCCAGCACTCGGCCTCGGTGAGGTTCTGCAGCCGGGGGTGCGGGCCGGGGCCGCCGTGGCCGGGCGGGGCGTCGGCGCGGCCGGTCAGCAGTTCGTCGCGGCTGCAGCCGAGGACGGCGGCGATCCGCACGAAGCCGGCCGGGTCGAAGTCCGGCCCCGCCGCGAGCAGGTGCCGCAGGTAGCGGGGGGCCATCGCGGCCCGGCGGGCCAGGTCGTCCTCGGTGATGCCCAGCCGGTCGCACCGTTCGGTGATCCGCTGGGCCACGGCGGCGGGGTCGCTGGTGTCGTGCACGGGGTGACTCCTCGGCTTGCCGGGGGCGTTCGGGCCGCGTCCGGGCCGCGTCGGGGCGCAATCCGGTACGGGCCCGTCGAGTTGACCAGGGCGGACCCATCCAAGCGCCCGGCCTGCGGCAAGTCGAGCAACGGCCCGGCCCCGTGCGTGTCGGTCGCCGCGGCCCCGCCCCCACAGATCAGTGCGGCGGCTCGTCGCCCTGCCCGGTGAGCTCTTCGGCGAGCGCGCCCAGGCTCTCCCGCAGCAGCCGCAGCAGCGGGTCCTGGTCCCGGCGCGGGTGCCAGAGCAGGGTGACCCGCAGCGGCCGCAGCCGGGCGGGAACGGGGACGGGGACGGGGACGACGCCGAGGGCGGCGCCCGCTTCCCGGACGAGCGCGACGGGGGCGACGGTGACCAGGTCGGTGCGGGCGACCAGGTGCAGCGCCGCGAGGTAGCCGGGCACGACGCAGCGGACCGTCCGGGGCAGTCCGGCCTCCCGCAGCTCCCGGTCCAGCGCCTCCTCCGGCCGTCCGCTGCGGGAGACCAGCACGTGCTCGGCGGCGGCGAAGCGTTCGGCGCTCGGCTCGCCCCGGGTGAGGGCGTGGCCGCTGCGGACGGCGGCGGTGAGCCCGGCCCGGACCAGGCCGAGCGAGCGCAGGTCCGGGCGCTTGGCCGCGTTGACGACGAGCGCCAGGTCCGCGGTGCCGTCCCGGACGGCCTCGGCGCCGTCCCGTCCGCCGTCCGAGGCCAGCAGGCGCAGCTCGGCGGCGGGCGCGGCCGCGGTGAGGCGGGTCAGCAGTTCGGCGCTGCTGAGGACGATCAGGTCCTGCGGCGCGACGACCGTCAGGCTCCGGTCGAGCGGCCGGGCCTGACGGTCCAGGAGCTGCTCGGCCTGTTCGAGCCAGAGCCGCAGCCTGGGGCGCAGGTCGACGGCGGTGGCGGTGGGCCGCAGTCCGCGGCCGGAGCGCACCAGGAGCGGGTCCTGGAAGGCGCGGCGCAGCCGGCCGAGGGCGCGGCTGGTCGCGGGGACGGAGAGGTTCAGCCGGTGCGCGGCCCGGGTGACGGAGCCTTCGTCCAGGAGGGCGTCCAGGACCACCAGCAGGTTGAGGTCGACCGAGGACAGTTGCACCAGGTGAAACTATCAGTTGCCGTTTTGCCGATTGCCGCAAATGCGCAGGCCGCCTAGGTTCGAGGCAGAGCGACCGCAGCCCGCCCGACCGGCCTCCGCGCCGGGGCGCGCCCCGTCCGTCGCCGCCTCCCGCCACGACCCGGAAGGGGTCCCGCATGCCCTCCGCCGTGCCCCGGCACGAACCGCCGGCCCAGCTCCCACCGCCGCCGCAGGACGGGCCGCCGTCCCGGCCCGGCCGCCGCGCCTTCGGCCCGACCGGCCTGACCGTCGTCTGCGGCGCCTCGCTGTTCATCACCAGCCTCGACTCCACCGCGGTGAACGTCGCGCTGCCCGCCCTCCGGGCCCAACTGTCCGCCGGCCCCTCGCAGTTGGCCTGGATCGTGGACGCCTACACGCTGACCCTGGCGGTGCTGCTGCTCCTGGCCGGAGCGCTCGGCGACCGGCTCGGCCGGCGCGCCATGTTCCGCGCCGGGCTGCTGGTCTTCGGGCTGGGCTCGCTGGGCTGCGCGCTCGCCGGCAGCGCCGACCAGCTGATCGCCGTCCGGGTCCTGCAGGGCGTCGGCGCCGCGCTGCTGGGCCCCAACGCGCTGTCCACCGTGACCACCGCGATCGAGGACCCGGTGCGCCGGACCAGGGCGATCGGTCTCTGGGCGGCGATCTTCGGGCTGGCCGCGGCCGTCGGCCCGCTGGTCGGCGGCTCGCTGGTCGACGCGCTGGGGTGGCGCTGGATCTTCCTGGTCAACCTGCCGGTGGTGGCGCTGACGCTGGCCGCGTCGGTGCGTGTCCCGGAGACCAGGGGCAGCCGGGTCCGTCCGCTCGACCCGCTCGGGCTGGCGCTGGGCGCGGTGGCCGTGTTCGGGGCCACCGAGCTGCTCATCCACGGCGCCCACCAGGGCTTCGGCGGCGCCACCCCGCTCGTGTGCGCGGTGCTGGCGCTGACGGGCGGCGCGGCGTTCGTGGCCGTCGAACGGCGATGCCCGCACCCGGTGTTCCCGCTGGCGCTGCTGCGCCGGCCCACCTTCACGGCCGCCACGGTCAGCGCGGTGCTGGTGTTCGCGATCCTCGCCGGGTTCCTGTTCGTGTCCAGCGTGTACTGGCAGCAGCAGCGGCACGCCTCGGCGCTGGAGACCGGGCTCGCGCTGCTCCCGGCCACGCTGGCGCTCGCCGTGGTCTCGCCCTTGAGCGGGCGGCTGCTGCACGTGGTCGGGGCGCGCCGGCTGCTGGTGGGCGCCGGGCTGCTGCTGGCGCTGGGCGCCGGACTGCTCGCGCTGGCGGCGGGCGGCGACGCGTACCCGCCGTACGCCGCCGGGTACCTGGTGCTCGGGCTGGGGCTCGGCCTGGTCAACCCGCCGATCACCAACACCGCGGTGACCGGTCTGCCGCCGCAGCAGGCGGGGGTGGCCTCCGCGCTCGCCACCACCTCCCGGCAGCTCGGCAACACCCTGGGGGTGGCGGTGCTCGCCCCGGTCGCGGCCGGCCCGCACGTCGACCAGCGGCGCGCCTGGCTGATCGCGCTGGGCCTGGGCCTGGCGGTCGCGGTGCTCAACGCGCTGGCCGGCCGACGCTGCCGGGCCGAGCAAGCCCGACGAGCCGCCCCGGCAGCCCCGGCCGACCCGGCCGCTCCAGCCACTCCAGCCACTCCCGCCGACCCGACCGGCCCGACCAATCCGGCCGACCCGACCGACCCGACCGATCCGACCGGCCCGCAGCAGCCGGCCGCGGGCGCGCGACAGCCCGAGCGAGCCCCCGCCCGCTAAAGATCCGTCAAAACCGCTGTGCACACGCCTGTCACCCCTCCCACCCCCGGCGCATACTGTCCAGCGCGGCTCGCACCGCGCGACAGGGCCACTCCGGTCCCGGCCGGGCTGCGCCGCGACGGGGGAGGTCGAAATCGTGGCATTCGTCGTGATCGTCGCCGTGCTGTTCCTGCTCTGGCTGTCGACCGGTGTGCGGGTGGTGCAGCAGTACGAGCGCGGGGTGGTGTTCCGGCTCGGGCGGGTGAGCGGGCGGGTCCGCGAGCCGGGCGTCACCCTGCTGGTGCCGGTGCTGGACCGGATGCGCAAGGTCAACGTCCAGGTGATCACCATGCCGGTGCCCGCGCAGGAGGGCATCACCAAGGACAACGTCTCGGTGAGCGTCGACGCGGTGCTCTACTTCCGGGTGATCGACCCGATCAAGGCCACCGTGGACGTGCAGAACTACGCCTTCGCCATGCTGCAGGTCGCCCAGACCTCGCTGCGCTCCATCATCGGCAAGAGCGAGCTGGACGACCTGCTCTCCGGCCGGGAGAACCTGCACCAGGGGCTGGAGGTCATGCTGGAGAGCCCGGCCACCGGCTGGGGCGTGCACATCGACCGGGTGGAGATCAAGGACGTCAGCCTGCCCGACTCGATGAAGCGCTCGATGGCCCGCCAGGCCGAGGCCGACCGCGAGCGCCGGGCCCGGATCATCACCGCCGACGGCGAGTTCCAGGCCGCCGCCAAGCTCGCCGAGGCGGCCACCAAGATGGCCGAGACCCCGGCGGCGATGCAGCTGCGGTTGCTGCAGACCGTGGTGGAGGTCGCGGCGGAGAAGAACTCGACGCTGGTGCTGCCGTTCCCGGTGGAGCTGCTGCGCTTCTTCGAGGCCTCCGCGGCCCGGATCGCCGACGGCGCGAACGGCGCCGGCGCCGCCTCCGCCGAGCCCGCCCCGCCGGCCGTACCCGTGCAGACCCCGGCCGTACCCGCGCAGGCCCCCGCCGACGGGAGCTGACGCCCCGCGCGGCCGGCCCGGGCGCACCCCGTCCGGGCCGGCCGCGTGCCCATAGCTCGTCTCTATGACCCCATAGACCGGAACCGACTACAGCTCCGCCCCGCCTCCGGGTTGGCTGCAAGGGTCCAGACCACCCTCCCGCTGCGCCCGACCGGAGGTCCGCCCGTGACGCCCCGCCCGATCAGAGTCGCGATCGTCGGAGCCGGCCCCGCCGGCATCTACGCCGCGGACGCCCTGCTGAAGTCCGACGCCGCCCGGGCGCCCGGCGTCTCGATCGACCTCTTCGAGCGGATGCCCGCCCCGTTCGGCCTGATCCGCTACGGCGTCGCACCCGACCACCCGCGCATCAAGGGCATCGTGACGGCCCTGCACCAGGTGCTCGACAAGCCGCAGGTCCGCCTCTTCGGCAACGTCGACTACCCGTCCGACCTCGCCCTGGACGACCTGCACCGGTTCTACGACGCCGTGGTCTTCGCCACCGGCGCGACGGCCGACCGCCCGCTCGACCTGCCCGGCATCGGGCTGGACGGCTCCTACGGCGCGGCCGACTTCGTCTCCTGGTACGACGGCCACCCCGACGTGCCGCGGGACTGGCCGCTGGAGGCCGAGAAGGTCGCGGTGCTCGGTGTCGGCAACGTCGCCCTGGACGTCGCCCGGGTGCTCGCCAAGACCGCCGAGGAGCTGCTTCCCACCGAGATCCCGCCGAACGTCCACGCGGGCCTGCGCCGCAACCTCGCCCGCGAGGTGCACGTGTTCGGCCGCCGCGGCCCGGCCCAGGCCAGGTTCAGCCCCATGGAGCTGCGCGAGCTGGACCACTCCCCGACCATCGAGGTGATCGTCGACCCCGAGGACATCGAGTACGACGCCGGCTCGATCGCCGAGCGCCGCGCGGTCAAGCACGTCGACCTGGTCGCGGCGACGCTGGAGAAGTGGGCGATCCGCGACGTCGGGGACCGCCCGCACCGGATCTTCCTGCACTTCTTCGAGTCCCCGGTGGAGGTCCTCGGTGCGGACGGCCGGGTGGTCGGCCTGCGCACCGAGCGCACCGAGCTGGACGGCACCGGCAACGTGCGCGGCACCGGCCGCTTCACCGACTGGGACGTGCAGGCGGTGTACCGGGCCGTCGGCTACTACTCCGACGAGCTGCCCAAGCTGCCGTTCGACCCGGTCTCCGGCACCGTCCCGCACACCGCCGGCCGGGTCCTGGCCGGGGACGGCTCGCCCCGCACCGCCACCTACGTCACCGGCTGGATCAAGCGCGGCCCGGTCGGCCTGATCGGCCACACCAAGGGCGACGCCAACGAGACCGTGGCCTGCCTGCTGGACGACCACGCCGCCGGCCGCCTGCCCGGCGCCGGCGAGCCGGACCCGGCGGCCGTCGAGGAGCACCTGCGCGCCCGGGGCGTCCGCCACACCACCTGGGCGGGCTGGCAGCTGCTGGACGCCCACGAGCGCGCCCTCGGCGAGGCCGAGGGCCGCGAGCGGGTCAAGGTCGTCGAGCGCGAGGAGATGCTCCGCCACAGCGGGGTGTGAAGCCCGTCACGGGCGGACGATCGGCAGCAGCACCTCGTCCACGATCTCCGCCGGATCGAGCTGCACCGCGTCCCCGCCGCACATCTTGATCCGGTACAGCATCAGCGCGGGCACCACGTCGGTGACCAGCGGGGTGACGGCGCCCGGGCGGACCTCGCCGCGCTCGGTGCCGCGGTCCAGCACCTCGGCGATCAGCGCGGTCGTGGGCTCGACGACCCGCTCGAACACGATCTCCACGAAGGCGTGCGCCCGCTGGTGGTCCAGCTCGCTCATGATCGCCCGCACGGCGGCGCCCAGCTCGCTGAACATCGCGGTGCGCAGCCTGGCCACCACCTCCAGGAGGTCCCCGCGCAGGCTGCCGGTGTCGGGGGCGGACGCGCCGGGCGGCAGGCTGGCCCGCAGCGCGTCCATGACCAGCTCCTCCTTGGAGGACCAGCGCCGGTAGAGCGCGGCCTTGCCGGTCTGCGCCGCGGCGGCCACGCCCTCCATGGTCAGCCGGGCGTAGCCGTCGGTGGTGAGTTGCTGCAGGACCGCCTCGTAGATGGCGCTCTCCAGCGCCTCGCCGCGCCGCCGCAGCGGGGCCCCCGTCACCGGTCCGTGGACGGCGTCCGTATCAGCGGTCATGGCTGCGCACCTTCTTCAGTCGCCCTTCCCCGATCCCATCGCTACACGCGTTCGCCGGCGTCGCGGTTCTCCGCCCCACCCGGACTCCGACTCACCGGACTCCGCAACGGGCTCCGACCGCACGCGAGGGCGAAGGGGTTTCCTATCACGGGCTACTGTCGATGTTAGTGAACGAACCCGTTCCCTCACAGCCCCGGACCTGCCCGCCCCGAGCCCACACCTCCCGCTCATGACGGAACGTGACCGGACTCTCGCTCCTCGGGACCTGGTCGGGACGCCGCCCGCCGCCGAAGGGGGCCCACCGGCGGTGGCCGGGGTTCCCGGCCGGGCCCCGCTCGCGGTAGGTCCAGCGCGGCAGGAAGAACTGCGTGACCGGACCGACCAGGAGGGCGTAGGCGACGGTGCCGACGCCCACCGTCCCGCCGAGCAGCCAGCCGGCCGCGAGGACGGTCACCTCCAGGCCGGTGCGGACGGTGCGCAGCGAACGGCCCGTCAGCGCGGCCAGTCCGGTCATCAGGCCGTCCCGGGGGCCCGGCCCGAACCGGGCGCCGACGTAGACGGCGACGGAGAACCCGTTGAGCAGCACGCCCAGCAGGAGCAGGCAGCCGCGGGCCGGCAGTCCGAGGTCCTCGGGGAGGACCGCGAGCCCGAAGTCGGAGGAGAGCGCGAGCACCACCACGTTCGCGCCGGTGCCGAGCGTCGGCCGCTGCCGCAGCGGCACCCAGGCCAGCAGGACGAGCACGCCCACGACGGCGCTGATCGTGCCGAAGCTCAGCGAGGAGTGGCGTTGCACGCCCTGGTACAGCACGCTCCACGGGTTGACCCCGAGGGCGGCGCGGACCAGCAGCGAGAGGCTGAACCCGTACAGGGCCAGTCCGCCGAACAGCCGGGCGAGGCGGTGCAGCGGGCGTTCGGCGAGCGACAGGTAGCCGAGGCCCCCGGTCGACGGGCGGCGCGGTGGTGCGGTGCTGACGGGCATGCGGGTGTTCCTCCGGTCCTGGTGCGGGGTGCTGGGCACCTGACGGGGAGTCTCCGCGGCCGCCGCCCGCGATCGGATGGCCAATCCGCGGAAAGTGGTATGTTCCACCGAGCCGATCCCAGGGGGCCCGGGACGATGACGCACGCGCTCGGCGCACGACAGCTGGCCGCGCTGCTGTCCGGCCTGCCGGAGGCCCGGCCGGTCTACCGCCATCTGTTCGAGGCGATCAGCGCGCTGATCCTGGACGGCCGGGTCGCGCTGCACACCCGGCTGCCCGCCGAGCGGGCGCTCGCCACCGCGCTCGGGCTCAGCCGGCCGACCGTCACCAAGTCGTACGCGCTGCTGCGCGACCACGGGTACGCCCGCAGCCGGCAGGGCTCCGGCACCTGGACGGCGCTGCCGAAGGAGGTCGTGCCGCACAAGGTCGGCCGGGTGCTCCCCGCCCCGGACGCCGCCGTCGACCTGGCCCGGGCCGCCTCCGGCCTGCCCCAGCACGTCCTGGACGCGGCCCTGGCCGAGGTGGCCCCGCAGCTGGCCGTGTACACCCGCGGCCCCGGCTACCACCCGTACGGGCTGCCGGGTCTGCGGGCGGCGGTGGCCGAGCGGTTCACCCGGCGCGGGCTGCCGACCGTGCCCGAGCAGGTGCTGATCACCTCCGGGGCGCAGCACGCGCTCACCCTGGTGATCGGGCTGCTGACCGCGCCGGGCGACCGCGTGCTGGTGGAGAGCCCGTCCTACCCCAACGCCCTGGAGGCCCTGCGCCGCGCCCGGCTGCGGCTCGTCCCCACGCCGGTGGCGGAGCACGGTTGGGACGTCGAGGCCATCGAGGCCGTCTTCCGCCGGGCGGCTCCCCGGCTGGCCCTGCTCACCCCGGACTTCCACAACCCCACCGGCCTGCTGATGCCCGAGGAGGCCCGCGCCCGCGTCGTCCGGGCGGCGCGGGCCCGGGGCAGCTGGCTGGTGATCGACGAGGCCATGGCCGAGCTGGCCCTCGACTGCCCGCCGCCCGCCCCCTTCGCGGCCCGGGCCCGGTCCGGCGGAGCTGGCGGGGTGATCACCGTCGGCTCGATGAGCAAGACCCACTGGGGCGGCCTGCGGATCGGCTGGCTGCGCGCGCCGGCCGCACTGGTGACCGAGCTCGCCGGCCAGCGGATCGCCAACGACCTGGGCGGCTCCGTCCTGGACCAGCTGGTCGCCCGCACCCTGCTCGACGCCGACCAGGACCTGCTGCGCGGGCGGCTGGACGCACTGCGCGCCCAACGCGCCGCCCTGGCCGGAGCCCTGACGGAGCACCTCCCCCGGTGGAGCTGGCAGCTGCCGCCCGGCGGGCTGTCCCTCTGGGTCGACCTCGGGGAACCGGTCGCCACCGCCCTCGCCGAACGCCTGCTGGACCACGGCGTCCGGATCGAGAGCGGCGCCTTCTTCGCCACCGACCCGGGCGTCTTCGAGAACCGCCTGCGGATCCCGTACACGATGCCGCCCGCCGTCCTGCGCGAGGCGGTCCGGCGGATGGCGGCGGCCGTGGCGCAGGGGCTCCCCGCGCCGTCGACGGCACGGCGGGCGCACCTGGTGGTCTGACCCGGCCGCCCCGACGACGGGGTCTCCGCTCTCGGGCTGTGGGCCCGTCGTGGCCGGTGCGGCGCGCCGTAGGCACCGCGGATCACGCGAGCCCGCGCCGTGGGAACCGTCTCGGACCCCGCCCTACAGGCCGAGGTCGACGGCCAGGCAGTTGTAGAACGTCCAGGCGCCTTCCGGGTCGTAGGAATCGTTCGCCCTGCCGCCCGGGCCGACGTCCACCTCTTCGGTCATGGACTCGAAGCGGATGCGCTCGGGAAGCGTGCCGTAGCGTGCGCGCCGCGCTTCCGCGTCGGGGTCGCGGCTGAGGTCCTCGCTCATGCCCCTCAGCCTGCTCCCCCTATCGTCACCTGTCAAGACAGTGACGATCGACGCAATGGCAGTGGCGCCCCCACCCGGCGGCGCCACGGAATTCGCTGTTCCGCCACGGTCCCCTGCGGCAGGGTTGCCCGGGCGGGGCCACGGCGGCCCCGTACGCGGACACGAAGACCAGCACGAAGGAGACGACCGGATGGTCACACCGGACACAGCCGGCCAGGGACTCGCACGGGAGACGGTGGAGGCGGCGCTCGACCGGGCCGCCGCGACCGCGCACCTCAACGCGTTCATCACGCTCGACGCCGAGGGGGCACGCGCCGAAGCCGCCCGCCGGGACGCCGGGCACACCGGGAACGCGGCAGGCGCGCACCGGGCCTGGGGCCTCGTCGTCAAGGACAACATCCACGTCGCCGGCCTGCCCAACACCGCCGGCACCCCCGCGCTCGCGGACTTCGTCCCGGCCGCCGACGCGCCCGTCGTCCGGGCCCTGCGCTCGGCGGGGGCGATCGTCCTCGGCAAGACCAACCTGCACGAGCTGGCCCTGGGCGCCACCTCCTGCAACCACACCTTCGGCCCGGTCGGCAACGGCACCGACCCGGCACTGTTCGCGGGCGGCAGCAGCGGCGGTACGGCCGCGGCGGTGGCGGCGGGCGTCGCGGAGGCCGGGCTCGGCACCGACACCGGCGGCTCCATCACCATCCCGGCCGCCCTGAACGGGATCTACGGGCTGCGCCCCACCGCCGGGCGCTACCCTTCGGCGGGCCTCACCCCGCTGTGCCCCACCCGGGACACCGCCGGGCCGATGACCCGCACCCTGGACCTCCTGCTGACGCTGGACACCCTCGTCACCGGGGAGACCGGAGGCGCGCAGGACCCCTCCCGCCCGCTCCGGCTGGGCCTGCCGCGGCACGTGTTCACCGAGGACCTGGAGAGTCCGGTCCGGGCCGCCTGGGACGCGGCCGTCGACCGCCTGACCGCGGCCGGGCACACCTGGGTGCCGGTGGACACCGCACAGCTGGCCGAGCACGACGCCCGGATCGGATTCCCGCTGGTGTTCGGCGAGTTCGCCGCCGCGCTCGGCCGCTACCTCACCGAGCACCGGGCCGGGCCCACCCCGGCCGAGGTCCTGGACGCGGTCGGCGACCCCGTCATCGGCGACCTCCTCAAGGCCACCGCGCTGCCCACCGGCCCGGGATACCCGGGGCCCGCCGCACTGGCGGGGGCGCTCGCGCAGCGCCGGGTGCTGCAGGCCGCCTACGACGAACTGTTCGCGGCGCACGGCCTGGACGCGCTCCTCAGCCCCACCGTCCCGGTGTGCGCCCGGCCGCTGCGCCGGTTCGAGGACTCCCTCCCCCTCAACGGCCGGGACGCGCCCACCTTCTTCACCCTGATCCGCAACACCTCGCCCGCCGCCACCGCCGGCCAGCCCTCGGTGACGCTGCCGCTTCCGGCCACCGCCTCCCCGCCCGTCGGGCTCCAGCTGATCGGGCGCCGGGGCGCCGACCGGGAGCTGCTGTCCGCGGCCGCGCGGGTGGACGCCCTGCTCCGGCGCGACTGACACCCCTTCACCCCACCTCGTCACCACCTTGACAGGTGACGCGATGCCCGGACAGACTCATCACCAGTCAGAGCAGTGACGGCATGCCGATCGCCGGATCCGCTCATATCCGGACCATCCGAAAAGGGGTTTGTCGTGGTGAGCATCAAGGGTGGACGCAAGCGACGGATGACGGGTGCCGCCCCGGCCCTCGTGGCGGGTCTCGCGCTCTGCGCCCTCACCCTCACCGGCACCGCGAGCGGGGCGCCCGGCGCGACCGCCGAGGCCGAGGCCTCCGGCGGTCGCGCCAAGCCGACCATCGTCCTGGAGCACGGGGCCTTCGCCGACGGCTCCAGCTGGAACGGCGTCATCGAGCGACTCCGCGCCGACGGCTACCCCGTGGTCGCCGCCGCCAACCCGCTGCGCGGCCCGGCCTCCGACGCCGCCGCCCTGCGCACCCTCCTCGACCACATCAAGGGCCCCAAGATCCTCGCCGGGCACTCCTACGGCGGCACCGTGATCAGCGAGGCCGCCACGGACGACCCCGAGGTGAAGGCGCTCGTCTACGTGGCCGCCTTCCTGCCCGCCCCGGGTGAGACCGCGCTGGAACTCACCGGCAAGTACCCGGGCTCGACCCTCCCCGACGCCCTGGACCCCGTCACCTACCGGCAGGGCGACGGCAGCACCGCCACCGACCTGTACATCAAGCAGGACCTGTTCCGTCGGCAGTTCGCCGCCGACGTCCCGGCCGGGCAGGCCGCGCTGATGGCCGCCAAACAGCGCCCGATCGCCCAGGCCGCCCTGACGGAACCGGCCACCGGCGCCGCCTGGCAGACCACGCCCAGCTGGTCCGTCGTCACCACCCAGGACCTCAACATCCCGGCCGCGGTCCAGCGCTTCATGTCCGAGCGGGCCCACGCCCACACCACCGAGGTGGCGGCCTCGCACTCCGTCGCCGTCTCCCACCCCCGGCTCGTCGCGGACGTCATCGAGCAGGCCGCCCGCGCCACCGCCCGCTGACCTCACCGGCCGGACCACTCACTCCTCCGTCAGGAAGCCCGTCATGCCCGTCGTACGGTTCCACCTCGTCTCCACCCTCACCCCCCAGGACGTCCTCGCGGTGCTGACCGACTTCAGCCCCGCCCGCGCCGAGGCCTGGCCCACGATCGACGCCGAGCACTTCCGGGTCCACGGCCTCGGCGGCACCTGGGCCGAGGTCACCGAGGGCACGGCCGCCGCCTGGGAGCGCGCCCGGTACGCGTGGCAGCCCGGCGGGGACACCGTCACCATCACCACCCTCGACTCCAAGCTCTTCGGCCCCGGCGGCGGCTGGGTCTTCCGGCTGACCCCCGAGGGCGAGGGCACCCGGGTCGACGTCGAGCTGACGCGCCGACCGGCCACCCTCAAGGGCAGGATGCTCGCCTCGCTCCTGCCCGTCGCCGCGCCGCCGTCCCTGCGCAGGTCCTTCGCCGGGCCCCTGCGCGCCGTGTGAACCTCCCCCGCGCCCGCAAGGGGCCGACGGCGCGAGCCGACGGCCCCTTCGGCGTACCGGTCCGGCCGGCCGGTCAGGCCTCGGCACCCAGGTGGTCGGTGAAGAACGCGGCGAGCCGGTCCACGGCCTCGCCGAGGTACTCCTCCCGGTCGTACAGGTCGACGTGTCCGGCGCCCTTGATCCAGGACAACTCCTTCGGCCCGGTGGCCCGTTGGTGCGCCTCCACGGCCATCCAGGAGGTGACGGCGCGCTCCCCGACGACCTGCAGCATCGGACGGGGGGCGATCAGCGGTACGGCGAAGAACGCGTCGTAGCAGGCCAGCCGGTCGATGCTCGCCCAGGCCAGGACCTTCGCGGAACGCTCGTGGGCGCCGCGCGAGGTGCAGTAGTACGCGAAGCCCTCCGCCGCGTGTTCGCCGCCGAGCGCCGCCGCTTCCTCCGCCGTCTCGGGGAACACCCTCATCGCGCCCGGGTCCTGGCCCCGGGCGGCTGCGGTACGGGCCCGGGCTGCCGCGTCCAGCAGCGCCCGGAAGACCGCCGGGTCCTGGGTACCGTCGGCGCCCAGCCGGAACTGCCGGGACGGGTCGGCGGTGCAGACGGTCGCCACCGCCCGGACCCGGCTGTCGCCTCCGGTGGCGGCCAGCGCGTATCCGCCGGAGGCGCAGATGCCGAGCAGCCCGATCCGCTCCTCGGCCACTTCCTCCCGGGTGACCAGGTACGACACCGCGGCCTTGAAGTCCTCCACCCGCTGCGCCGGATCCTCCAAGCCGCGCGGCAGGCCGCCCGACGCACCCTGGTACGCGGCGTCGTAGGCCAGGGTGACGAACCCCCTTTCGGCCATCCGCCGCGCGTACGTACCGGAGGTCTGCTCCTTCACCCCCGTACCGGGGTGGCCGACCACCAGCGCCGGCCTCGGGCCGGACGCCGGAGCGGCCGGGGTGTACAGGTGCGCGGCGATCTCGATGCCGGCGCTGGGGAAACGGACGTCCGTCCTGTGCATGCGGGCGCTCTTCCTCTCGGTCTGCTCGGGCTCTGCATCGGATCCGCTCCCCGACCGGGGAGGCGGCATCCGGGCCCCTACTGTGCAGCAGGCGAACGGACCGGCGGATCAGTCAAATGACGGTGTGCCCCACCGGTTCGCACCCGGCCCGTCGCGCCGCCACGACCGGCCGAACTCACCGCCGGACAGCGCGCTTTGACCGTCATGTGACCGATGCGGGCGGGGCGCGTCCGGCGAAGAGTGGCAGCCACACCGTTCGCACCCCGGAGGGGACCTCCTGCCATGCACCGCGACCAATCGCCCCTGCGGGCGCGTTCGACGCCCGAGCACCTGCCTCCGCTGGTCCTGGCCGTCGACCGGATGCTCGACGAGTTCACCCGGCTCCCCGCGCGGGCGGAGTTCCGCTTCGATCCGGCGATGCCCGCGGTGATCACCGTCGAGTTCCTCGCCGAGCGGGGCCCGGGCCTCGTCTGGCGGTTCGGCCGCGAGCTCCTGCACCGCGGCCTGACGACGATGAGCGGCTGCGGCGACGTCCGGATGTGGCCGGCCCAGCCCGACGAGCGGCCGACCTCCTGGCTGCTGCTCGAAACCCCGGAACTGGAGGCCCTGTTCGAGCTGCCGACCGGCCCCCTGGCGGCCTGGCTGGACGCCGGCTACCGGATCGCCCCGGCCGAGACGGAGCTGGACGGCCTGGACTGGGACGGATTCCTGCGCAACCTGGCCGACCACCCGGACCCGCTCTCCGAGTGACCGCGCCCGGCCGTTCGACGCGCTCCCAGGGCCCGTCCCCGGTGTCCGTGCGGCCCCGGGAGCGACGAGGCGTCGGGGGAACGCGCGGCTTCCCGACCCACGCCGGCAGGCGCGGGCCGGGACGGGGCACCCGAAGGGCTCAGTGCCGGGAGGGTGGCACGCAGCGGAAGCCGGCAGCGGCGGCCGGACCGCCGTGGCCCGAGTAGCGGGACACCTCGGGGTAGCTGCAGAGGTCGCGCTTGACGCTCCGTCCGGTGGCGTCGACCAGGGTGGCGGGCAGCGTCGTGGGAGCCTTGCCCCGCTCGACCCAGGCGGTCAGCGCCGCGAGGTCGTCGGTCGTGCCCTGGCCCCTGTTGAGGCCGCAGTGCGCCGCGCCCGGGACGAGGAAGAGACGGTAGAAGTCGTCGACCCGCTTGGTGCCGCCCATCGTCCGCTCGACCTGCCGGCGGTAGTCGACGGTGCCCTGGGTGGGGATGAACTGGTCGGCCTGGCCGTGCCAGCTCAGCAGCTTGCCGCCGGAGTCCCGGAAGGCGGACAGGTCCGGGTCGTCCGTGCCGATGATCCGGTCGTACTCGGCCCGGGACTGCTCGAACAGCCGGGTGAACTGGTCATAGGTGATCGTCGAGACGTCGAAGGACGGCTGCTTCTTCAGCCAGGTCGACACCCAGAGCGCGGGCACGGGGAACGGCGCGCCCTTGACGACGCCGTTGGCGTCGGGCCGGGTGGTGCCGGCCAGCCCCGAGAGGTCGGCCCCGACCGGGACCCCGGGCCAGAGCTTGCGGCCCGAGCCGGTGCGCGGGCCGTCCCAGATCTTGCGGACCACGGCGGCGTCGGCGGCCGTGACGGTCAACTCCCGGCCGTCGCAGACGACTGTGGTCCCGATCAGCCGGCGCGGGTCGAAGTCGCACCGCGCCACGTCGTTGACCAGGCCGTCCTGCGCGCCGTCGAGCGGGTCGCAGGCCTTGACGGCCGCGTCGGTGAAGGCCTTGAACTCACAGGCCGACGGGTAGGTCTTCTCGTTGTTCATGACGACCTGCGGCCACAGGGTCGCGACCTCGAACGCGTCCCAGTGGACGGCGGGCGCGTTGGCGAGGATGCCGTCGAAGTCGTCGGGGTAGCGCTGGGCCTCCATGTAACCCTGGCGGCCGCCGGTGGAGCAGCCGTTGAAGTAGGAGTAGGAGGGGTGCCGGCCGTACGCCGCGGCGACCACCTGTTTGCCGACGATCGAGGCCTCGTGCTGGGACCGCGAGGCGAGGTTCTCCAGCAGCGCGGTGTTGACCTGCCCCTTGGCGCTGAGAGCCCAGCTGACGTCGACGGCGTCGCCGAGCCCGGCGTCGGTGGTGGTGCCGGCGTACCCGTTCTTGACGGCCGTGCCCAGCCCGACGTTGTTGTCCCCGGCCGCGTACGCGCTGCCGCCGAGCGCCTGGAAGCGGCCGTTCCAGCCGATGAGGGGCAGCCAGGTCCGCACCTCGGCGTGGTCGTCGTCGCCCGGGTGGGTCAAGGTGACGGTCACCTCGCAGTAGGCGGGGACACCGGTCACCTGGCCGCCGACCACCCCGGTCCCGTCGACGGTGCCGCCCTCCCGGCGGAGCGCCGTCACCGACTCCACCCTGGTGCCGGCGGGGGCCGCCACGGACACCGGCGCGCACGAGAACGTCGCGGGCACCGGTGCACCGCCGGCCCCGGCCGCCGCCATCGGCAGGTCGGCCGCCGCCAGCGCGGCGCCGGTCGCGAGCACGATCAGGAATCTCTTCATGGGTGTCCCGTCCAAGGAGGTCAAGGGGGGTGAAGGGGGTGAAGGGGGTGAAGGGGGAAGGGGGAAGGGGGAAGGGGAAGAAGCAGTGGGTGCGCGGCACATCGGCCGGAGGGCCGCTCAAGATTGCGTCACCTGTTCAACTGGTGACGATGCTGACACGGCTCCCGAGGGCTGTCAACGAGCCGACGGGGAGCGGGCGGTGGAAAAACCACGGTGGCCGACCTGCGACACCTGCTACGCTGCGGGTGACCCGAAGTCCGGGTGATCGATGTGATCGATCCGATCGAGGAGTGACCGACATGGCGGGTGACGACGACATCTCCGGGTGAGATCCGGATATGACGGCCACCGGCCGGCGCCCCAGGGTGCCGTAGCCGAGGTGGTCCGTTTCGTCGTACCCCTTGCTCCCGTGTCTGCCCAGGGCAGAGCTCTCGGTCCTGCCCTCAGTCCCCTTCGAGGCCACCCCCATGTCCGACGCCGCCATCGTCTGCTCGAACCTGTCCTTCGCCTGGCCGGACGACACCCCGGTCTTCCAGGACCTGTCCTTCACCGTGCCCGCCGGCCGTACCGGCCTGGTCGCACCCAACGGCTCCGGCAAGAGCACCCTGCTCAAGCTGATCGCCGGTGAACTCACGCCCACCGCAGGCTCGGTGACGGTCAGTGGCACGCTCGGCCACCTCCGCCAGAGCCTCCCCCTCACCGGGGACCTCACCGTCGCCGAGGTGCTCGACATCGCCGGGATCATCCGGGCCATCGACGCCGTGGAGTCCGGCGACGTCGACGAGCGGCACTTCACCACCATCGGCGACGACTGGGACATCGAGGAGCGCACCCGCGCCCAGCTCGACCGGCTCGGTCTGGGCCACCTCACCCTGGACCGCAGCCTGAGCACCCTCAGCGGCGGACAGATCGTCTCCCTCGGCCTCGCCGCCCAACTCCTCAAGCGCCCCGACGTGTTGCTGCTCGACGAGCCGACCAACAACCTCGACACCGAGGCCCGGCGCAAGCTCTACGACGTGCTGGGCGACTTCACCGGCTGCCTGCTGCTGGTCAGTCACGACCGCGCGCTGCTCGACCGCATGCAGGGCATCGCCGAGCTGGCGGGCGGCGAACTGCGCTTCCACGGCGGCGACTTCACCGCGTACCAGGAGGCCGTTCGGGCCGAGCAGGAGGTCGCGGAGAAGAACGTCCGCAACGCCGAGCAGGAACTCAAGCGCGAGAAGCGGGAGTTGCAGCAGGCCCGCGAACGCGCCGACCGCCGGGCGAGCAACGCCGCGCGCAACCTCAAGAACGCCGGCCTGCCCCGGATCTTCGCCGGGACCATGAAGCGCGGAGCCCAGGAGGCGGCGGGCCGCTCCGGCACCCTGCACGCGGCCCGGGTCGGCGAGGCCAAGGCCCGGCTGGACGAGGCCGGACGCGCCCTGCGCGAGGAACAGCGCCTCACCCTGGACCTGCCCGACACCCAGGTGCCCGCCGGCCGCAACCTCTTCCTCGGCCAGGGCCTCCAGGTCCGGCACGCCGACCGGCCGGTGTTCGCCGGGAGCGGCGTCGACCTGAGCATCCGCGGCCCCGAGCGCATCGCACTCACCGGGCCCAACGGCGCGGGGAAGTCCACCCTCCTGCGCCTGGTCACCGGCGACCTCACCCCGGACGACGGGCGGATCACCCGCAACGACGGCCGGATCGCCTACCTCTCCCAGCGCCTGGACCTGCTGGACCCGGAGCTCACCGTGGCGGAGAACTTCGCCGCCTTCGCGCCCGAGCGGCCCGAGGCGGAGCGGATGAACCTGCTCGCCCGCTTCCTGTTCCGCGGCGCCCGGGCACACCTGCCGGTGCGGGTGCTCTCCGGCGGCGAGCGGCTGCGCGCCACCCTGGCCTGTGTACTGTGCGCCGAACCGGCGCCGCACCTGCTGCTGCTCGACGAGCCGACCAACAACCTCGACCTGGTCAGCGTGGGCCAGTTGGAGAGTGCGCTCCACGCGTACCGGGGCGCTTTCCTGGTGGTCAGCCACGACGAGCGGTTCCTGGCCGGGATCGGGGTCGACCGCCGGCTGCGACTCGCCGACGGGGTGCTGCGGGAGACCGGGGTGCCCGCGGTGTGACCCGCCGGCCCGTGCGCGCGGGCCCCTGCCCGGGGCCCGCGCTCGGCTGCCCGCCCCCGGGGGCCGTTCTTGCGTGCGTCACAGTCACCTGCCAGGATGGTGATGTGAATCTTGACCATGTCTTCGTGTGCGGGCACCCGGCCCTCGACTTCGCGGCCACCCTCCGGGCCCGGCGTTCGACCCGGTTCGAGATGTTCGTGACGCCCGAGCGGCTGAACGCCTGGTACCTGGACTGCGGACTCGTGGACACCATCACGCCCGGCGGCGAGCAGGACGTCCGGGACGCGAAGACCGTGCGCGAGGCCGTCTACCGGCTCGTCACCAACCGCCTGGCCGGCGAGGACTTCGACCGCGAGGCGCTCGCCGTGCTCAACGGCGCCGCGCGCAAGGCCCCGGTCACGCCCCAACTCACCCTCACCGGGCGGCACAACGAGGCCACCCCCGAGCAGGCCCTGGCCACCGTCGCGCGGCACGCCGTCGAACTCCTCAGCGGCCCGGACGTCCCGCTGATGAAGGAGTGCGGCAACCCGGAGTGCACCCGGATCTACCTCGACCGCTCCCGGGGCATGCGACGGCAGTGGTGCGGCATGGAGTCCTGCGGCAACCGGATCAAGGCGGCCGCGTACCGGGCCCGGAAGAAGACCTCGCCCGCGGTCGGCGTGTAGCCCCGCCGGCGCGACGGAGCCCGGCGCCCCCGGGACCACGACGGCGGAGGCCGGTGCGAGGATCGCCTCGCACCGGCCTCCGCCGCCTCACACCCACCGCCTCCTGCTGCGGCCGGTCCGAGCGGACGGGCCGCAGCAGGGGCGCGCGGCTCGTGGGGTCAGGCCTTCTTGACCACGCTGGACTTGAGCTGCATGGCGCCGAAGCCCTCGACGCGGCAGTCGATGTCGTGGCCGTCGACGCCGTCCACCAGACGGATGTTGCGGACCTTGGTGCCGGCCTTGATGCCCGAGGCGCTGCCCTTGACCTTCAGGGCCTTGATCACCGTCACGGTGTCGCCGTCGCTCAGCACGTTGCCGACCGCGTCCTTGATCACCCGCTCGCCGGCTCCGGCGGATCCGGCCTCACCGGTGGCATCGGCGGGCGTCCACTCGTGGCCGCACTCCGGGCAGACCATGAGGGCGTCCATCGCGTAGGTGTACTCGCCGCCGCACTGCGGACAGGGGGGAAGGTTGTCGCTCATGTGATCAGGATATCCAGTCACCCGAAGTGCGTTTCCCGTGGTCAGCGGCCCGTGAGCGCCGGGCGCCGCCCTCCCGGGAGGCGCCGGTCGCGCCCGCTGCCGATACTGGGGCCGCACCCCGGGCGGCCGGGCGCCGTCCCGGACCGGCGCGATGCCGCGCAGACCGTACGGGCGGAGCGGGGCCGTACGGCCCGAGCGAAGCGCGCGAACCGAGGAGGACGCCATGACCGGATCCGTGGTCGTCGGCTACGACGGCTCGCCCGAGAGCCTGGCCGCGACCGTGTGGGCCGCCCACGAGGCGCGCCGCCGCGGCCTGCCACTCGAACTCCTCCAGGCCTGGCCCTGGCCGAAGCGGGACGTGGTCGGCAGCGACCAGAGCTACCAGCGCGCCCGGAGCCTGCTCACCGACCGGGCGGACGCCCTGCGCGCCCTGGTCCCCGAGGTGACGGTCAACTCCTCGTCGGTGACCACCGAGCCGGTCGAGGCCCTGGAGGCCGCCGCACAGAGCGCCGCCGTGCTGGTGCTCGGCTCCCGCGGGCTCGGCACCCTGCGCGGCTACCTGGTGGGCTCGGTCAGCCAGGAGGTGCTGCGCCGGGCCGCCCGCCCGGTGGTGCTCGTCCGCGCGGGCGAAGCCGGGGGCGACAACGCGGGCGGGGACGTCGGCGGGCAGGAGCCGAGCGGCGCGGTGACGGTCGGCCTCGACCTGGCGCACCAGGCCGAGCCGGTACTCGCCTTCGCCTTCGAGGCCGCCGCGCTCCGCTCGGCGCCGCTGCGCGTCGTCCACGTCTGGGCCCCGCCGCCCGGCAGCGAGCACATGTCCTACGGCGCCATCGGCGGCCTGGAGGGCGAGGTCGCCGGGTCGGAGCGGGCCGATCTCGCCGAGGCCCTGGAGTCCTGGCGGGCCCGCCACCCCGAGGTGGAGGTGACCGCCGAGCTGGTCCGGGGCAAGCCCGCCGTGGAACTCGTGGACGCGGCGGCCACCGCCCGGCTGCTGGTCGTGGGCCGCCGCAGCCACCACGCACCGCTGTGCCACCACCACCTCGGTCCGGTGGCCCACGCCGCGATCCACCACGTGCACTGCCCGGTCGCCGTCGTCCCGTACGACTGATCCGGGCCGTCAGCCCCGGCCGGCGGTGTCCTCGTGCGCGGACTCCGCGAGGTCCGCGGAGTCCGGGCTGCCCGCGGAGTCCGGACTGTCCGCGGAGTCCGGCGAGTCCACGAAGTCCGCGAAGCACGGGTAGCCCGGCAGCGGTGCCACCCGCCAGCCGCCGGCGACCTCCCGCAGCAGGCTCCGCACCGCCTCCGCGAACGCCGGGAACTCCTCCAGCCCCGCCGCGGCCTCCCAGCGGTGCCGGAGCACCTGGCGCGTGGTGGGCACCGGCCGCCGGGTGCGGTGCATCGGGCGGTCCTCGGCCGTGCGCGACAGCAGGCCCAGGGTCGCGTGCACCGTCCACACGGCGACGGCCCGGCGCATTCCGGCCTCCCACACCGCGTCCTCGGCCAGCGCCGGGTAGATCGGGACGACCTCCGCCCGGTACGCCGCCTCGACCCGCCGGGCGAGCCCGGGCGGCAGGGCGAAGACGCACCAGCAGGTCGAGAACGGCATCCGGCAGTACGCCGCGGTCAGGAACACCGACTGGTAGCAGGCCACCTCGAAGTCGAGCAGCCGTAGACCGTCCGGGGTGAGCAGGTTGTTGTCCGGGCAGGTGTCCCCCGGGCTGAACGCGGGGTACTCCTCGCCGCCCGCCGTGCCGATCCGGGCGAGGTCCGCGCCGAGGCCGGCCGGCACGGCGATCCCGGCCGCCTCCACCACCTCGGGGAACCGGGCGGCGGCCCGCTCGATCCACGGCTCGTCGTCCCAGGTCGGCATCCCCCGGTCGAAGCGCGCCCACAGCCCGGTGAGCTCCTCGCGCCGGCCCACCGACCGGGCCGCCAGTCGGCCCAGCCCGACCGCCCAGGCCAGCAGGCCCTCCTCGGCGGCCTTCGGGTCGTCGCCCAGCAGCACGTCGGCCAGGGTCGGCGCCTCCCCGAGGTCCGCCAGGACCAGCAGCGGCACCTCCGGGTCCACGCCGAGCACCGCCGGGCCGGCCAGGCCGAGCGAGAGCCCGGCCGCCTCCGCGGTGAAGCCGCGCAGGGCGTCCGGCCCTCCGGTGTAGGCCTTGACGATGACGCTCCGGCCGTCGGCCGTCCGGCAGCGCAGCACGGTCGAGCGGGGGCTCCCGCCCAGGTCGACGGGGTCGGACAGGGTGGTGGTCAGGACGCGCTCGGCGGCGCGCAGGATCTCGTTCATCCGGGCCATCCTGTCGCCCACCGGCCCACCGCCGCTGCGATTTTCGGCCGAAAGCCGCGGGTCTTTCGGGGTCGCCGGAACGCAGCCGGATGCGCGTCCCCGGGGGGTCGGCCGGGCCGCCGCGCGCCCTGCCTCGCCTGCCGCACCCCGCCCCGTCCTGCCCTGCCGGACCCCACCCCGCCCCGCCCCGCCCTGCCCTGCCCTGCCCTGCCCTGCCGGACCCCACCCCGCCCTGCCCCGCCCGGAGGCGCGGGCCGTCAGCGCCCGGCCAGCAGGCCGCGGACGAAGGCCGCCTGGCCGACGTGCTGGAGGTCGTCCGCGATCACACTGATCAGCCGCACTCCCAGGGTGACCGGGGGCTGCCACGACGCGTCGACGATCCGGGCGAGGGACCGCCCGTCGAGGCCACGCACGTAGTCGACGGTCCTGGTGTGGACGGCCTCGTGGTAGCCCCGGAGCAGGTCGGCGGTGGCGGTGACCTCGGCGACCTGCGCGGGTCGGTGCCCGTAGCCGGTGGACGATACGGGGAAGGGCAGGGCGAACCGCGCCGCCCAGCCGTCGGCGGTCCAGACCTGTTCGCGGTCGGCCGCGTCGGCGAGGTGGTCGTCCTGCACCCGGGTGAGGTGCCAGACCAGCCAGGCGATGGAGTTGGCCGAGTCACTTGCCCGGAAAGCCAGTTGCTCGGGGGTCAGCCCGTCGACCACGTCGGCGACCGTCTCACGGATCCGGCCGAACGCGTCCACGAGAAGATCGGTGCTGGTCACACCGGCCACGGTCGCCTCCTGGTCGAGTACCCCCGTCCCCACCCGGCGGCGTGGCGGGGCACCCGCCGCCCGACGATTGTGTCCCGCCCGTGGAGCCCCGGCCACCGGGACGGGCCCCGCGGGCGTGAGGACGCGACCCAGGCCCCGCAGGGTGCTGCCGGAGACGGCTGCGACGAGGATGGGACGTAGCCGCGTCATAGGGTGGACGCACCCGCGCCCCCGCCACCCGGTCCACCCCGAGGAGCCCGCCATGGCCGACCCCACCCGTGCCCATCTGCTCGCCGCCATCGAGCTCGCGCACAGCGCGCGGGCGCACGGCAACCACCCCTTCGGCGCGCTGCTGACCGACTCCGCCGGCGAGGTCCTGCTCACCGCCGAGAACACCGTCCTGAGCGACCACGACGTCACCGCCCACGCGGAGACCAACCTGGTGCGGCAGGCGTGCCGCACCCTGCCCCCGGCACGGCTCGCCGAGGTGGTCCTGTACAGCAGCACCGAGCCGTGCGCGATGTGCGCCGGCGCGATCTACTGGAGCGGCATCCGGCGCGTCGTCTACGCGCTCTCCGCACCGCAGTTGAACCTCATCGCCGGCGTCGACCCGGACGAGCCGGTGCTCGACCTGCCGTGCCGCCAGGTCTTCGCGGCCGGCGGCAACACCGTGGAGGTGTCGGGGCCGCACCTGTACGAGGAGGCCGCCGCCCCGCACACCGGGTACTGGGGCTGACCGGGCGCCCGTCGGCCGCGCGCTAGAGTCCCCGCCATGAGCGAACCTGTCACCCCGCCCTTCGGGAACTTCCCAACTGCCTTCGCCGCACTGGACGTTCACGCGGACCTCGCCGCCCCCGTGGCCGACGCCCTCAAGAACTGGGACGTCCGGGAGGCGGCCGCCGCCGTGCTCTTCGTGGACACCGACCCCGAGAAGGCGGACACCGCGGTGTTCTGCGCCGCCTACGACACGCCGCCGGAGCTCTCCGCGAACTGCGTGGTGGTCGCCGCCAAGCGCGCCGGTGAGACCACCCACGCCGCCTGCCTCGCTCTCGCCACCACCCGGGTGGACGTGAACCGTACGGTCCGCACCCACCTCGGCGCGCGCAAGGCCTCCTTCGCCCCGATGGACACCGCGGTCGAGCTGACCGGCATGGAGTACGGCGGCATCACCCCCGTCGGCCTGCCCGGCGGCTGGCCGCTGCTGATCGACGAGGCGGTGGCCGCGGCCCCGTACGTCCTGGTCGGCAGCGGCCGGCGCCGGGGCAAGCTGATCCTGCCCGGGTGGGCGCTGGCCCGGCTGCCGGGGGCCGAGGTGCTGCCGGGCCTGGCCGGCTGAGCGGCCGCCCGCGCCGGCGGCCCGTTCCCCCGCGCCCGGCGGGGTGGCCGTCACCCGGCTGCCGGGCCGTACTGGCGGCGCCGTCCGACCGCCCCCACCGTGGTGGAAGGGGCGACGACTGACAGGACGGTGACTCATGGTGGACGCGAACGACTCCGTTCCCCGCGTCGTGGTCGGCGTCGACGGTTCGCCGTCGTCGCAGGCCGCGCTGCGCTGGGGGATCCGGCACGCCACGCTGATCGGAGGCGTGGTGGAAGCCGTGGGCGCCTGGGAGCCGCCGAGCCACTTCGGCTGGTCGGCGCCCGTGGTGGACATGTCCTTCGACCGGGACCTGGCCGAGCGGCGGTTCACCGAGGAGCTCCACACGGTGCTCGGCGCGGACCACCCCGTCGAGGTGCGGCCGAGAATGGTGATGGGCGACCCCTCGGACGTCCTGCTGGAAGCGTCGAAGGGCGCCGAGGTCCTGGTGGTGGGCAGCCACGGCCGGGGCGGCTTCACCCGCGCCCTGCTCGGCTCGGTCAGCACCCGCTGCGCGCAGCACGCCGACTGCCCGGTGGTCATCATCCGCGCCAAGTGATCCCGCCACGTGGTCCGGCCAGGCGATCCGGCAGCGCGATCCGCGCTGCGCGAGCCCGCCCGGCCCGGTGGGAGAATGCCGGTGTGGGCTCGCCCGACGTGTCGGACCTCGTCGGCCGGGCGGCGCTGCTGACCTCGCTGTGCCGCGCGGTGGACGACGCTGCGGCGGGCCGCGGCGGTCTGGTACTGCTGGCCGGGGAGCCCGGCATCGGGAAGACCGCGCTCGCCGCCGAGGTCGTGCGCTACGCCCGGGGCCTCGGCATCACCGCCGTGTGGGGCGGCTGCGAGGACGGCGGCATCGCGCCCGCGCTGTGGCCCTGGCAACAGGTCGTCCGCGCGGTCACGGACGAGCCGTTCTCCGGGGAAGCGCGCGTGCGCCCCTCCGCCGGCGCCGAGGACTCCCGGCTGGCCCTGTTCGACCGGATCGCGGGCCTGCTGCTGCGGGGCGGCCGCCCGCTGGTCGCCGTCCTGGACGACCTGCAGTGGGCGGACACCGCCTCGGTGCTGCTGCTCGGCCACCTGGGCCGGCGCGCCCGGCACGAGCCGCTGCTGCTGGTGGGTACCTACCGGGACGTCGAACTGCCCGAGGACCACCCGCTGCCCGCACTGCCGGGCGCCGAGGTGGTGGTGCTCGGCGGCCTGGCGGAGGCGGAGACCGGGGCGCTGCTGGCGCGGTTCGGGCCGCCCGCGACGGCGGAGGCGGCCGCCCTGGTGCACCGCAGGACGGGCGGCAACCCGTTCTTCGTCCAGCAGGTCGCCCGGCTGCGCGCCGCCGGCCGGGACAATCCCGCGGGCAGCGACAACCCGACCGTGCCGACGGCGGTCGGGCAGACGGTCGCCCGGCGGCTGGCCAGACTGCCGGACCGGACCGCCCGGGCGCTGGGCACCGCCGCGGTGCTGGGCCGCACCTTCACCGCAGCCCGGCTGGCCGCCGTCGCCGCGTCGGCCGCCACCGGTACGCCCGCCTCGACGCCCGTAGCCGCCACGCCCGCCGAGGGCGCACCCGCCGCAGAAGTGACCACCGCGGGGGTGACCGGCCTGCTGGAGCCCGCCGTGCACGCGCGGATCGTCGCCCGGGACGGCCCGGAGGGCTACCGCTTCGTGCACGACCTCTTCCGGGAGGAACTCGTCGCCCGGCTCGACCCGGCCCGGCGCGCGGGCGTCCACCTGGCCGCGGCCCGGGCGCTCGCGGACACCGCCGGCCCGGCCGAACTCGCCTGGCACTACGGGCAGGCGCTGCCGTTCGGGCCGGTCGAGCCGGCGCTGCGCCACGCGGTGCGGGCCGGGGAGGAGGCCATCGGCCTGCTGGCGTACGAGGAGGCCGTCCGCTGGTGGCGCCAGGCCGTCCGGCTCACCGACCCGGACGATCCCGTGGCGCTGCGGCTGCGGGCCGCCCTGGCGGAGGCCGAACTGCGCGCCGGGGCACGGGAGTCGGCCGCGCGCCGGTTCGCCGGGCTCGCCGACGACGCCCTGGCGCAGGACCGGCCGGAGCTGCTGGCGGCGGCCGCGCTGGGGCTGCACGAGGCGGGCGTGCGCAGCGGTGACTCCCGGCGCGACGTGGTCGACCGGCTGGCGCGCGCGGAAGCCGCCCTGGCCGAGGGGCCGCACGCCGCCCTGCACGCCGAGGTACTGGCCGCCCTGGCCCGGGAGTTGGCCGACGGCCCGGAGCGGGACGCCGACCGGGCCCGGGAGCTCGCCCGCCGGGCGGCGGAGCGGGCACGCGCCGCCGGCGATCCCCGCGCCCTCGCCACCGCGCTGTTCGCCCGGCACGACGTCGAGTGGGCGCCGGGCACCGCGCACCGCCGACTGGCCCTGGCCGAGGACCTGGTGGCGGCGGCGGTGGAGGCGCACGACCCGGCGCTGGAGTTCGAGGGCGTCCTGTGCCGCTTCGTGGCCCTGCTGGAACTCGCCGACCCCGGCGCGGCGGACGCGCTGCGCCAGGCGGCGGTCGTGGCCGGACGCTCCCGGCTGCCGCGCGCCCGCTACCTGGTGCGCTCACGCGACGCCGCCTGGGCGCTGCTCCGCGGACGCTTCCGGGAGGCGGAGCAACTCGCCGACGAGGCGGCCGCGTTGGCCGAGGCGATCGATGAGCCGGACGGCCCCGGGGTGACCGCCACCCAGCGGATCGCGGCCGCGCTCGCCCGGCAGGGGCCGACCGGGATCGCGGCGACGCTGGCCGAGTACGGCGACGCCGGGCTGCCGCCGGAGTTCCTGCCGCACTGGCGCTGCTTCGACCATCTGGCGGCCGACGAGCCCGAGGCGGCCGCCGCCGTCCTGCGGGCGCTGCCGCCCGCCGAGGACCTGTCCCGCTTCCGGTGGCGGGCGCTCGCCGGGCTGGCGTTCGACGTGGAGATCGCCGTCGCGGCCGGTGTGCCGGAGGTGCGCGAGGACCGCTACCGGCGGCTGCTGCCGTACGAGCGGGAGACCATCGTGATCGGCGGCGGGGTCGCCGTCCTCGGTCCGGTGGCGTTCTACCTGGGCCTGGCCGGCGGCGGACCGGAGGCCGTGCGGCACCTGACGGACGCCCTGGAGAGCGCCGACCGCCTCGGTGCCCGGCCGGTCGCCGTCCGGGCCCGGCTCGAACTGGGCCGGGCGCTGCTGGCCCGCGACCCGGCGGGCGAGCGCGGACGGCTGCTGCTCGCCCAGGCGGTGGCCGCCGCCGAGGCACTGGACCTGGACTGGCTGCGCGACGACGCCCGGGCCACCCTCGCCCGGGCGGACAGCAGCCACGTGTTCCACCGGGACGGGCAGCTGTGGACGCTCGGGTACCGCGGCCGCACGGTGGTCCTCCGGGACGCCAAGGGCCTGCACGACCTGGCGCTGCTGCTCTCCGCCCCGGGCCGGGAGATCCCGGCCACCCGTCTGCTGGGCGGCGAGGACGTGCCGCCCACCGGCAGCGACGAGCGCGCGGACGAACGGGCCCGCGCCGCCTACCGGGCCCGGCTGGAGCAGCTGGACGGCGAGATCGCCGAGGCCCGCGACGGCGAGGACCTCCCCCGGCTGGCCCGCGCCGAACAGGAGCGGGACGCGCTGGTCGCCGAACTGCGCGGCGCGTACGGCCTCGGCGGGCGACCGCGTCGGCTCGGCGACGCCGGGGAGCGGGCCCGCACCACCGTCACCGCCCGGATCCGGGACACCCTGCGCCGGATCGAGCGCGAGCACCCCGAGCTCGGCCGGCACCTCGCCGTCTCCGTCACCACCGGCCGGGCCTGCGCCTACCGCCCGGCCCACCCGGTGCGCTGGCAGCTGTGACCGGCCGGAGCGCCACGGGCCGGCCGGGCGCGGGCGCTCAGCGGGGAGCACCCGCGCCGCGTTCCGCTACGCGGCGCCGCTGACGCCCGGGGCCACGAAGCGGCGGTGCAGCGGGCGGAACTCCACCCGGGGCTCACCGGTGATGCCGGCCTTCTCGATCGCGGGCGCCAGCCGTTCGGCGAAGAACGTCTCGAAGGCCTGCTGGGACTCCCAGCGACCCGAGAACGACCGCGGACGCCGCGGTCCTGCGATCCAGATCGGCCACCCACCTCGTCTGGGCGGGCGTGGTCCTGCTGCTCGCCGGCTACTTCCAGCTCGCCGCCCGGGTCGCCCGCGCCGGCAAGGGCATGCCCTTCGGTGACGCCCTGGCGCCCGGCCGGATCCTGGACTTCCTGCGGGCCCCCGCCGCCAAGGGCGCCTGGATCGCCCAGGGCACCGTCTACCTCGTCCAGAACCTCGTGCTCCTCGCCACGGCCGCCGCGCTGATCGCGCTGTCCGCCCCGGCCGCCCGCCGCCACGCCGACCGCGTCGTCCTCTCCGCGCTGCCGGCGGCCCTCGCGGTCACCCTGATCGCCGCCGTCCCCACCACCGCCCCCGCCGACCTCGACCGCTGGCTCGACCTCGCCCTCGACCAGGCCCACATCGTCTCCGGCACCGTCTGGCTCGGCGGCCTCGCCCTGCTGGTCTCCCTGGCCGGCACCCGCGGCCGCCTCGGCGACGGTGCCGGGCTGCTCTGGGCCGACGTCTGGCGCCGCTTCAGCCTCGTCGCCATGGTCTGCGTGGGCGCCGTCCTGGTGTCCGGTCTCTGGCTCAGCTGGAAGCACGTCGGCGCGCTCTCCCAGCTGTGGACCACCGGCTACGGCCTCGCCCTGCTGGTCAAGGTCACCCTGGTCCTCGGCCTGGTCGCCGCCGGCGCCGTCAACCAGTTCTGGCTGATGCCCCCCGGGCCCGACGCGCCGACGACACCTCCTCCCTCCTCCACCTCACGCTGCGCCACTTCCCGAAGGTGGTCTGGGGCGAGGTCGTCCTCGGGGTCGCCGTCCTCGCGGTGGTGCCGTTCCTCGCCGGGTCCGCCCGCACCGAGGCCGGCAGCGCCAAGGCCGTCTCCTCCGGCAGCGTCCTCGCCGCCGGCGCCGCGCTGGTCCTCGCCCTGGCCGTCTCGCTGTACGCCACGGCCAAGGCCTCCGAGGCGCTGTCCCGCCGCCCCGCGGCCGCCCCGCCGGCCGCGCCGGCCCCGGCGGCGAGCGTCTGACGCCACCCGCCCGTCCGCCCCGGATGCATCCGGCCGTGCGGGGTGGTCGACTCGACAGGACGGGAAGTCTCGGGGACCGTCACGGAGAGGAGCCGACCGATGCCGAAGGTGTCCAAAGAGTCCGCGACCAAGGTCCAGGAGTTCGGTCCGGTGACCGACCGCCGCGAGGAGATGAACGGCTACACCGTCGAATTCGTCTCCTTCGCGGCCGACGCCGACCTGGACGGGCCGCTGCAGTCGCTGCCCGACGGGAGGTGCCAGTGCCCGCACTGGGGCTACGTCATCGCCGGGCGCATGCGCTTCGTGTTCGCCGACCACGAGGAGGTGTACGAGGCAGGCGACGCGTACTACCAGCCGCCGGGCCACCGGCCGTACGTCGACGCCGGGACGGAGCTGCTGCAGTTCAGCCCCACCGACGAGCTCGCCCGCACCGAGCAGGCCATCGCCGACTGGATGGGCCGCCAACAGGGCGGCACGCCGTAGGCCCCCGGCCCGGCCCCCACGCGGGGGCCGGGCCGATTCCCGTCATCAGGCCGGGCGCTCCGGGTGGGTCAGGTTGGCGCCGTCGCGGGGGTCGAAGACGTGGATCCGGGCGGTGTCGACCCACAGCTCCAGCGGGCCGCCCTCGGTGGCGCGGGTCGCGGTGCTGAGCCGCGCGACCACGCGGTGCTCCTGCATGCCGGTGTCGGCCCGGCCCGAGTCGGCGGCCAGTTCGGCGAGCTCCTCGGTGGCCGCGGGCCCGCCCTCCTCGGCGAAGTGGACGTACACGTCCGAGCCGACCGACTCCCGGACCTCGACGGTCACGGTGACGGTGACTCCGCCGGAGTGCTCGACCAGGGCCGCGTCCTCGAAGTCCTCGGGCCGGATGCCGACGATCAGCTCGCGCGGCGCGTCCGCGCGCTCCAGGGCGCGCCGGGTCCGGTCGTCCAGCGGCAGGTCGCCCAGCGAGGTGCGCAGCGCGTTCTGCTCCAGCGTGGCGCCGAGGAAGTTCATCCCGGGCGAGCCGATGAACCCGGCGACGAAGAGGTTGACCGGCTCGTCGTAGAGCTGCTGCGGCGAGCCGACCTGCTGGACGACCCCGGCCCGCATGACGACCACCCGGTCGCCGAGGGTCATGGCCTCCACCTGGTCGTGGGTGACGTAGACGGTGGTGGTGCCGAGGCGGCGCTGCAGGGCGGCGATCTGGGTGCGCATCTGGACCCGGAGCTTGGCGTCCAGGTTGGACAGCGGCTCGTCCATCAGGAAGGCCTTGGGGTCGCGGACGATCGCCCGCCCCATCGCGACCCGTTGGCGCTGCCCGCCGGAGAGGTTGGCGGGCTTGCGGTCGAGGTGCTGCGTGAGGTCCAGGATGCGGGCGGCCTCCTCGACCTTGGCGGCGATGGTCGCCTTGTCGGTCTTGGCCAGGCGCAGCGCGAAGCCCATGTTGTCGCGCACGCTCATGTGCGGGTACAGGGCGTAGCTCTGGAAGACCATCGCGATGTCGCGGTCCTTGGGCGCGCGGTCGTTGACCACCTCCCCGGCGATCCGCAGGGTGCCCTCGGTGATGTCCTCCAGCCCGGCGATCATGTTGAGCGTGGTGGACTTGCCGCAGCCGGAGGGGCCCACCAGGATCACGAACTCGCCGTCGGCGATGGTGAGGTTGACGTCGCGGACGGCGAGGGCGCCGTCGGGGTAGCGCTTGGTGATGCCGTCGAGGACGATCTCGGCCACGGTCCGCCTTCCTGGTCCGCCGGGTGCGGCGGGCTCGTCGTGTGGGTCTCAGCCCTTGACTGCGCCGGCGGTGAGCCCGGCGACGATGCGGCGTTGGAACAGCAGCACGAAGACCACGATCGGGATCGTGATGATCACGGCGGCCGCCGCGATCGAGCCGGTCGGCTGCTCGAACTGGGAGCTCCCGGTGAAGAAGGCGATCGCGGCCGGTACGGTCCGGGCCGAGGTGGTGGAGGTCAGCGAGATCGCGAACAGGAAGTCGTTCCAGCAGAAGATGAAGACCAGGATGCCGGTGGTGAACACGCCGGGTGCCGCCAGCGGCGCGATGACCAGCCGGAACGCCTGCCAGGGGGTGGCGCCGTCGACCTTGGCCGCCTTCTCCAGGTCCCAGGGGATCTCGCGGAAGAACGCGGAGAGCGTGTAGATCGCCAGCGGCAGCGAGAAGGTCATGTACGGGATGATCAGCCCGGCCCAGGTGTCGAAGAGGCCGAGCACCCGCTCGATGTTGAACAGGGGGGAGACCAGCGAGATCGGCGGGAACATCGCGATCAGCAGGGACACCCCGATCAGCAGCCGCTTGCCGGGGAAGCGCAGCCGGGCCACCGCGTAGGCCGCCATGGTGCCGAGCACCACGGCGACGGTGGTGGCGATCACCGCGATCCCGATCGAGTTGACCAGCGCGCGGGTGAACTCCGAGGTCTCGAAGATGCCGCGGTAGTTCGCCCAGGTCCACTTGCGCGGCACGAAGTCGCCGTCGGAGAGGGTGGCCGGGTCCTTGAAGGAGAGCGCCACGATCCACCACACCGGGAAGAGCGCGTAGAGGACGACCACCAGGTTGGCGATGCCCCAGCCGGTCAGGGCCCGGGTGTGACGGGTGCTCATCGGCGCTCCGGTTCGGCGGCGGGCGTCGCCGCGCCGAACAGTTTGACGAAGACCAGCGCGATGAGGGCAACGCAGACGAAGATCAGGACCGAGATCGCCGACCCGATGCCCAGGTTGAGCGCGGTGAACAGGTTGTCGTAGCCGAGGATCGAGACCGAGCCGGTGTCGTTGGAGCCGCCGGTCAGCACGTAGATGTTGTCGAAGATCCGGAAGGCGTCCAGGGTGCGGAAGAGCAGGGCGACCAGGATCGCCGGCTTCATCAGCGGCAGGATCACGAGGCGCAGCCGCTGGCCGAAGCTCGCGCCGTCGACCATGGCGGCCCGGACGGTCTCGTCGGGCACCAGCGCGAGGCCGGCGAGCAGCAGCAGGGCCATGAACGGGGTGGTCTTCCAGACCTCCGCGAGGATGATCAGTCCGATGGCGGGCCACTGTTCGGTCAGCGGGGCGCTGCCCTCCGGCAGCAGGGCGGCCAGGTACCCGGTGCCGGGTGTCCAGGCGTACTGCCAGGAGTAGGCGGCGACGACGGTCACGATCCCGTACGGCACCAGGACGGCGGTGCGGACGGTGCCGCGGCCGAAGACGGCCCGGTGCATCACCAGGGCGAGCGCCAGGCCGAGGACCAGCTCGACGGCGACGGACACCGCGGTGATCAGCACGGTGACGCCGAGCGCCTGCCACCAGAACGGCGAGGTCAGCACGGCACCGTAGTTGGCGAGCCCGACCCAGTGCGCCTGCTCGGGGAAGCGCAGGTCGTAGCGCTGCAGCGAGAGGTAGACGGCGTAGCCGATCGGGTAGGCGGTGACGGCGAGCATCACGATGACCGCGGGGGCGCAGAGCAGCAGGCCGAGCCGGCGTTCCTGTCGGGCCCCGCGGGAGGGCCCGACGGGCGGCCGGACGGCCGCCGCGGGGGCTCCGGTCGGTGGTGTCACGGGATCAGTCCCTTCGAGCCGAGGGCGTCCTGGATCTGCCCGCGGAGGTCGGCCACGTCCTTCTCCGGGTTGATGCCGGCGGGTGGGGAGAGGGTGTGCGAGACGGCGATGGACACGTTCTGGTAGGCCGGGGTCTGCGGCCGGATGCTCGCGGAGTCGAGGGCGGCCAGCACGTCGGCGGCGAAGGGGTAGCTCCGGGTCAGTTCGCCCGCCTGGTAGAGGCTGCGCAGCGAGGGCGGGAGGCCGCCCTTGAGCGCGTTGGTGAGCTGGTTGTCCCGGTCGCGCAGGCACAGGGTGGCCTCGAAGGCGAGATCGGCGTGCCGGCTGTAGGCGCCGACCGCGAGGTCGATCCCGCCGATGGTGACGCTGGCGGGGCGGTCGGGGGTCACCGCCGGGTACGGGGCCCAGCGGAAGTGCGGGAACAGCTCCGGCTGGTTGGCCTTCATCGAGGGGTAGACGAAGGGGTAGTTGAGCTCGAAGGCGGCCGTGCCGGACTCCATGGCGAGCCGGTTCTGGTCCTCCATCTGGTTCGACAGCGAGGGGTCGGCGGCCGCGGAGGTCGCCAGGTCGTGCATCACCGTGGCGGCGGCGACGGCGGGCGCGCCGAGCGAGGGGGCCTGGGCGTCGGGGGTGAGGATCGAGCCTCCGGCGCTGGTGACCAGGGTGTTGAACCACACGGTCAGTCCCTCGTACTGGGCGCCCTGGATCTCCACCAGGTGCGGTTTGCCGGCCCGGGCGAGCTCCTCGGCCTGGGCCAGCATCTCCGCCCAGGTCCTGGGCGGTGTCTGCACCAAGTCATCGCGGTACCAGAGCAGTTGGGTGTTGGAGTTGTACGGCACGGCGTACAGCCGGTCGTGCCAGGTCGCGGTCTTCACCGCCGCGTCGAGGGTGTCGGCGGTGCCCCGGTCGCGCAGTTCCCCGGTCCACTCCCGGATCCAGCCGGCCTCGGCGAACTCGGCGGGCCAGGTGACGTCCAGGCCCAGGATGTCGACGTCGGTGTCGTGCGCCGCCATCCGCCGTACCAGTTGCTGGCGTTGGCCGTCCGCCCCGCGCGGCAGCTTGTTGTAGCGGATCCGGTAGCGCCCGCCGGACTGCTGTCCGCAGCGGTCGGCGGCCTGCTGGAGCGCGCCCGAATCGTCCGGGAAGTTGTACCAGTTGAGCGTGACGGGGCCGCTCTGCCCGCCGCTCCCGCAGCCCGCCAGGGCGGACGCGACCACGGCCAGCCCGGCGGCGGCACTCGCCCACCGCGAGCGGAGACTGGGGACCCTCGGCATCGTTCTCCCGTGGTGGGGCGGACCGGTCCGGCCGACCCTAGGGCGCCGCCCCGCCCGGCACCGGTGCGCCGCGCCGTGGACCAGCCGGACGGGCGAACCGGACGGCGCACCGTGGACATGGCGGGGTCGGCCGGCGGGAGCGGCCGGCGGGGAGCGGCGGAGCGTCAGGGGCGGGCGGCGCGGCCGGTTGCGGTCGCCCGGTCGAGGTGCCGGGCGAGTTCGGGCAGGTGCCGGGCCGGATCGTCGGTGTGCGGGATGGTCCGGGGCAGAGCGCGGGCGATCGCGCCGACGGTGGCCAGGGCGTACGCCTCGCCGTCGGTCAGGCCGTCCTGGAGGGCGATCAGCCCGTCCAACCGCTCGGTGAGGTAGTCGGGCACGCCGCCGGTCTCGGCATCGGTGGGGTCGAGGTCCCGGCCGCAGGCGAGCAGGGCGACGGCGAACTCGGCCAGCCGCGGGCTGCTCGTTCGGGCGGCCAGCTCGCACACCCAGGCGACGGCCCGGCTCGCCGCGCCGGCCGCCTCGAGCAGCGCGGCGGCGAGCGCCGCGCCCTGCGGGTCCTCGGTGGTGCGCTCGGCCTCGGCGGCCAGCCGGTCCGCGGCGGCGGCCCGCCGGGCGGCGAGGAGCACGGTCTCCGCGTCGGGGTGCTGGAAGGGTGTCCGGAACTGGCTGTCGTCGGTCATGCCCTGCCCAACGGGCACTCGGCCGTCCGGGTCACGGACCACACCTCGACCGCGCCGATCCGGGGCGCCGCGACAATGGCGCTCGGCTCCCCTCGGTTGTCGCTACCCTTCGTCCATGACTCAGCCGTCCCGTCCCGTCCGCGTCCGCTTCGCCCCCAGCCCCACCGGCATGTTCCACGTCGGTGGCGCGCGCTCGGCGCTGTACAACTGGGCGACGGCGCGACAGCAGGGCGGCACCTTCGTGCTGCGGATCGAGGACACCGACGCCGCCCGCAACAAGCCCGAATGGACCGAGGGCATCATCAGCGCCCTCGCCTCGATCGGCATCCACGAGGGCGACCCCGGCTTCGAGGGCCCGTACTTCCAGTCCGCCGGCGCCGAGCGGCACCGCGCCGCCGCCGAGAAGCTGTTCGCCGCCGGCCGCGCCTACTACTGCGACTGCAGCCGCGAGCAGCTGGCCGAGCGCACCGGCTCCGCCCAGCTCGGGTACGACGGGCACTGCCGGGAGCGGGGCCTCGGCTTCGAGCCGGGGCGCGCGCTGCGCTTCCGCACGCCCGACGAGGGCGCGACCGTCGTGGTCGACCTGATCCGCGGGGAGCCCGCGTTCCCCAACGCGGCCATCGAGGACTTCGTGATCGCCCGGGGCGACGGCAGCCCGGTGTTCCTGCTCGCCAACGTGGCCGACGACCTGGAGCAGGGCATCACCGAGGTCATCCGCGGCGAGGAGCACCTGTCGAACACCCCCAAGCAGCAGCTGCTGTGGGAGGCGCTCGGTGCCACTCCCCCGGTGTGGGCGCACCTGCCGGTGATCGTGAACGAGAAGCGGCAGAAGCTGTCCAAGCGCCGGGACAAGGTGGCGCTGGAGGACTACCTGGCGGAGGGCTACCTGCCCGAGGCGGTGGTCAACTACCTGATGCTGCTGGGCTGGGGGCCCAAGGACGACGTGGAGATCCGCCCGTACGCCGAGCTGGAGCGGCTCTTCCGGGTCGCGGACGTGAACGCGGCCTCGGCGTTCTTCGACGTGGCGAAGCTGCGCGCCTTCAACGGCGAGTACCTCCGGGCGATGGCGGTCGCGGACTTCACCGCGGCGTGCCGCCCGTGGCTGACCGGCCCCCGAGTGCCCTGGGCGGCCGAGGACTTCGACCCGGAGGCGTTCGCCGCGCTCGCGCCGCTGGCGCAGTCCCGGATCGCGGTGCTCGGCGAGATCGTCGAGCAGGTGGACTTCCTGTTCCTGCCCGAGCCGGTCCGGGACGACGCCTCCTGGGCGAAGGCCATGAAGGACCGGGAGGGCGCGACGGCGCTGCTGCGCACGGCCCGGGAGCGGCTGGCCGCGGCGGCGGGCTGGGAGACCGGTGCGCTGCGCGCGGTGCTGGAGGCGGTGGCGGCCGAGCACGGGCTGAAGCTGGGCCGGGCGCAGGCGCCGGTGCGGGTGGCGGTGACCGGCCGGACGGTGGGCCTGCCGCTGTTCGAGTCGCTGGAGGTGCTGGGCCGCGAGCGGACGCTGGCCCGGCTGGACGCCGCGGTGGCGCGGCTCGTCTGACGGTCCGCTCGAAGCGCCGCCGGCCGTGTCCCGGAGTCCGGGGCACGGGCGGCTCGGCGCGGCCGGCTCGGGTGCGGCCGGCTCGGGTGCGGCCGGGAGCGCATCGACACCTGAACGGGCCTTCTCCCGTCCTGCGATTGACCCGACCGGCCGTCGGAGGCCCGACCGACACGCCACGGGCGGCGGACCATCGCCCGCCGCCCCCGGGAGCCGCACCTACTGTCGCTTGCGCCCGAACCGGGACGCTCACTGACAGAAGCGGAGAAACCACCCATGAACCGTTGCCTCGCCCGGACGCTGGTCCTGCTCGCCGCCGCCGGTCTCGCGGCCGTACCGACCGCCGCGAGCGCCGAGGCCGTCTCCGGCGGCAACCACGGGACGGTCATCATCGGCGACGACAACCAGGTCGCCGGCTACGACATCATCAACGCCGGCCACGACGCCACCGTCGGCTCCCACAACGGCGCGAGCGGGGCCGCCGGGGTGGCCGGCTCCGCCATGGACGCCGCCCAGGCCACCGGCGGCAACTACGGCACCGTGATCATCGGCGACCGCAACCAGGTCGCCGGGGACGACATCGTCAACGCGCTCGGCGACGCCACCGTCGGCTCCTACAACGGCACCTCCGGGATGGCGGCGACGATGACGGCGGCGCTGAGGCCGATCACCGGCTGAGGCCACCACGGCACGGAAGGAGGGCCCGCCCGGCGCACGTGGGGCGGGCCCTGACGGTGCCCAGCGGTGCGTGCCGGCCACTCAGGTGCGGGTCGGCCGGACCGGCTGGTCCGGCTCGTTCCGTCCGTGGGTGTCCGGGGTCTGCCACTGCGGGTGCTCGCGCTCGGCCCAGGACTGCTCCACCAGTCCGGTGCGCATCCCGCGCCGGGACTCCGGATCCCGCCAGGCCATCCGGACGTGGCCGAGGACCACGACCGCGATGGCCCCGGCCAGCCAGTCGTGCACGAAGGTGGCGCCGGTCCGCCAGGAGGGCGGGGCGAGGTGGGTGAGCCACATCAGCAGGCCGGTGCCGATGATCACCAGCATCGTGCCGAGCGTCCACTGCGCGTACAGCTTCTGGCCCGCGTTGAACTTGCCGGCCGGCCGGTCCCAGGAGCGGCGCCGGACGGCCCGCAGCCAGGCCCAGTCCGCCGCGGTGAACCGGCTGAGCCGGGTGGCGTCGGCCCGGAACGCGCGGGAGGCGAGGCCGAGCAGCAGCGGGACGGGCAGGGCCAGGCCGCACCACACGTGCACGGTGACGACCAGCGGACGGTTGCCGACCAGGGTGGCGAGCGGCGCCAGGTAGAGGCAGGCGGCCGTGGAGAGGCAGACGCCCATCAGCACGGCGGTGGTGCGGTGCACCCAGCGCTCGGCCCGGGTGAAGCGGAGGACCAGATCGGCTCGGGTCTCGTCCGTGGCAGTCCCGTCCATGGCGGTCCCGTCCGTCGTGGTCCCGTCCGTCGTGGTCCCGTCCGTCGTGGTCCCGTCCGTCGTGGTCTCCTCCGTGGTGGTCGGTTCGGGTCGGGTCGGTTCAGCTCGTCGGTTCATCGGACCGCCCGTTCGACCGGCCGACCCAGGCGTCGACGTCATAACCGTTCTGCTCCCAGTAGCCCGGCTCCACCGCGCCGGTGACGGTGATGCCCGAGAGCCACTTCGCGGACTTGTAGAAGTACATCGGCGCGACGTACAGCCGCACCGGCCCGCCGTGGTCGTGCGAGATCGGGTTGTCCTGCATCCGCAGCGCCACCAGCACGTCGTCGCGGCGCGCCTGCTCCAGGGTGAGGCTCTCGGTGTACTCGCCGTCGAAGCAGTCGAAGCGCACGGCCTTCGCCCCGGCCTTCACCCCGGCGGCGTCCAGCAGGTGCGACAGCGGCACGCCCTCGAAGGGGGTGTGCGGCACCCGCCAGCCGGTGACGCACTGGACGTCCTTGACCAGCCGGCGCTGCGGCATCGCCCGCAGATCGGCCAGCCGGTGCGCGGCGGGGCGCTCCACCATTCCGCCCACGGTGAGCGTGTAGTCCGCGTCGTCCCGCCGGGGGACGGAGGTCACCACCGAGTAGTAGCGGAAGCCGTTGTTGCCGGGCAGCAGCCCGCTGAGCCCGCTCGGGTCCCGCTCGGCCAGCGCCGACTCGGCGCGCTGCAGGTACGGGCCGATCGCGACGCCGGCCGCGCCGAGCCCGAGCAGTCCGAGGACGACCCGTCGGCCCACCGGGCTGCCCTCGGGATGGTGCTTTTCTCTGGTCACGCCCCCGATTCGACCAGGCCGGGGCCCGTCCCGGCCAGGGGCGGAGGCGATCCGTCAGCATTTCGTCATGAACTCCCCGGACCGGGGGCGATTGCTTCACGAACGCCGCGCGGCCGCGTCCGGGCGACGGTCCGGGCGGAGGTCCGGGCGGTAGGTGAACCAGGGCAGGAAGAACTGGGTGACGGGGCCGACCAGCAGCGCGTACAGGACGGTGCCGACGCCCACGCTGCCGTCGAGCAGCCAGCCGGCCCCGAGGACGGTGAGCTCGATCAGGGTGCGGACCAGGCGGATGGAGCGCCCGGTCGTCTCCGCGAGGCCGGTCATCAGGCCGTCCCGGGGGCCCGGGCCGAAGCGGGCGCCGACGTAGACGGCGACGGACAGGCCGTTGAGCAGGATGCAGAGGGCGACCAGCCCGATCCTGACCCCGAGCCCCAGGTGCTCGGGGACGAGTAAGAGGCCCAGGTCGGAGGCGGAACCGACCACGACGATGTTGGCCACGGTGCCCAGGGTGGGCTTCTGCCGCAGCGGGATCCACAGCAGCAGGACCAGGGCGCCGAGGGCGGCGCTGATCATGCCGAAGCTCAACGGCGTGTGGTAGTGCAGCCCTTCGTACAGGACGCTCCACGGGTTGACGCCCAGCGAGGTGCGGACCATCAGTGCCAGGCTGAAGCCGAACAGGGCCAGGCCGAGGAGCAGCCGGGACAGCCGGAGGAGGGGGCGCTCGGCCAGCGGCAGGTATCCGAGGGCCCTCGGTGGCGGGCCCGGGCCGGTGGCCGGCTCGGGCGGGTGCCGCTGCGGACGGTGCGGGAGGCGGTGCACGTGGTGGCCGCTGGTTTCCAAGGCGGGTCGCCTCCCGGCGCTCGTCGGTTCACTCGTCGGGGTCCACGCGCGGGGATGCACGCGTGGGCTTCACTCGGGATGACTTGCGTCAGGGGTCCGGCCGGTCCAGCCGGTCCAGGGCGGCGCGGATCCTCCGGGCGGCCTCGCTCAGGATCGTCCCCGTGCGGCCGCAGTTGATCCGGACGAGGTGGTCCAGCGGGTGCCCGTCCGTGAAGTGGGAGCCGCAGAGGGTGGCGACACCCGCCTCGGCCAGCAGGAACGCGTCGGCGGTGGCGTGGCCCCGCCTCCGGTAGGCGTCGGCGAAGGCCGAGAAGTCCGCGAACAGGAAGTAGCCGCCCTGCGGGACGTCGATGTGCAGCGACGGGACGGTGCGCAGCTCGTCCAGGACGGCTTCGAGGTTGGCGCGCGCCGCGCGGGCCCGGGCGACGGGCACCTCGTCCAGGTCCGGGCTCAGCGCGACGTGGGTGGCGAACTGGCCGTAGGTGGAGGCGAAGGAGGTGAGGTTGACCTGGGCCCGGGCGGCGGCGTCCACCAGGTCCGGCGGACCGCAGAGGTAGCCGATCCGGTCGCCGTGCATGCCGTAGGTCTTGCCCGGCCCGGTGACGTGCACCGTCCACGGCCGGACCGGGACGGGGGTGCCGTCGGGCCGCCGGGCCTCGATCGCGGCGAAGGTCGCCGCCCGGGGACCGGGGACGTGCGCCTCGTACGGAGTGTCGAAGAGCACATGGACCGGGCTCCTGCCGTCGGCCTCGCGCCGGGTGTTGTGCCGGGCGAGGACCTCGGCCAGCGCGGTCAGCTCCGCGGTCGAGTAGACCTTGCCGGTGGGGTTGATGCAGTCGCCCAGGATGACGATCTTGGTGTTCGGGCCGAGCGCCTCCGCCAGGGCGGGCGCGGTCAACCCGCCGGCGCCGGTGGTCAGGACGGTGCGCGGGCTGCCGCCGTGCAGCCGCACCATGTCGGCGTAGTGCGGCCAGTTCGGCACCGGGATGACCACCTCGTCCCCGGGGTTCAGCAGGGCGTGGAAGACCACCGAGATGGCGCCCTTGACGCCGCCGGGGGTGACCAGCACCTCGGTGGCCGGATCGTAGGCGATGCCGTGCAGCCGCCGCGTCCGCGCGGCGATGGACTCCCGGAGGAACGGGAAGCCCCGGACGGGCGCGAAGGCGTGCGCGAGGTGGGGGCTGGTGCGGATGAACTCCACCAGCCCGTCGTCGATCCGGGTGTCGGTGGGGGTGTCCAGCGCGCCGATGCTGAGGTCGATGGCCTGCTGCTCGGCCGGGCGGGCCCGGTTGAGCTCCGCGAGCATCGCCGCCGTCCCGTGGGTGACCGAGTCCGGGAGGCTCAGGACGGCATCGGCGATGCCCCGGTCCTTCCGGGCGGCGCCGCTCTCCGGGGCTGTCCGTCGGGCCGTCACCGCGCCACCGCGGCCTTGGACATCGCCGTCCACATGGCCAGTTGGACGTCCAGGGTCTGCTGGGCACCGTAGGCGACCTCGGCGAGCTCGGCCTCGGTGCGGCAGTTGTTCAGCACGCACTGCCGCGCGTCGGCGGCGTGGCGTTCCTCGACGCCCTGGTCGCCGACGTGGACGTTGAAGTAGACCTCGACCGTGTCGACGAACTCCTCCTCCGGCAGGTGCTTGCGGGCGTTGCGGAAGGCCGCGCGGCAGGTCTGCAGCATCGGGTCGGCGTGGGACTCCAGGGCCATCGCCACGCCCAGCATCCGGTGGTAGTTGCCCACCAGGAGCTCCAGGGTGCGGTCGCGGTAGGCGACGGTCGCGGGGATGACCAGGTCGCTGTCGCGCGACTCCCGCACGGTCAGCGGCGGCAGGCCGAACTCGACGCTCCCGTAGTGGTTGTGGGCGTTCTCCATCAGCACCTCGTGGCAGTGCTCGGCCCGCCCGTCGCCGGTCTCCTCGTTGAGGATGTGCGAGAACAGCACGAGCGTGTGGCGGTCGTCGCGGGCCGCCGCCTGGGCGCAGACGTGGGCGATGCCCTTGACGGTGCCCTCGGTGCGGTGGAAGAAGTTGGCGCGGTGGACGTCGTAGGCCGACCCGGTCCACGGGTCGTCCCGCAGCATCCGGAAGTAGTCGTTGCCGTAGACGCGGTGTTTGCCCAAGTCGTCCATCAGCTCGGCGACCTGGTCCTGCAGTCCGGTGTTGACGGTGCCTGTCATGTCACTGCTCCCGTGTGGGCAGGATGGACCCGACCGGCGGGGCGGGCCGGCGGTCCGGCGGACAGGGTGGGCCCGGCGGGCGCGGTGGATCCGGCGGGCGTGGTGGGCGCGGTGGATCCGGCGGTCCTGGGTGGATTCGATGACCGGCACTGGGACGGCCGGTTCGAACGAGTCGCTTCCCGCCGGCGGCCGGACGGACGCCGGCCCCGCGGTTCTGCCACTGCGGTGCCCCGTGGCGTGGCAGTTCGCTCACGACCATCATGCGCAGAGATTGCTTGACGAGGGCAGGTCATTTCTGGCCGCCTACCCCGACCACGCCACCGTCCCGGCATCCGGGGGTCCTGAGATCCGCCCGCCCGGCCGTACGCTTCCAGCTCGCACGGGAGGCGGACGGGAGCGCCACCGGCCCGCCGGAGCCACCCCGGACCGTGTTAACCCTGGTTCACCCGGCGGCTCCTGGTGCACCGGGGCACCGGCGGAGACCGGTCGGCACCGCGGACGAACGGCCGATTCCGGCCCTCGGGGGCCACAGGGGTGTCAGCCGCGCCGACCGGGCCCCGAGGTCCCGAGGTGCAGAGCACCGCGGCGCCCGTGGCCGTCCAGCCGCTGCTGCGCGGTGCGCCAGGCCTCGGTGACGGCGCGTCGGGCGGCGGCCGTCGCCCCGGCGATGTCGCCCTCGGGGTGGAACGGCGCACCGAGGTGGACGTGCAGGGCGGGACGCCGCAGCGGGGCGGTGGCGAATCCGGCGAGCTGCTTGACGGCGCCGCCCGAGCTCAGCCGACGGGCGCCGCACTGGCCGAGCGGCACCACCGGGGCGCCACTCACCACCGCCAGCCGGGCCAGGCCGGTCCGGAAGGCACCCGGCTCCGCGTCGCGCGGGTCCCGGCGCTTGGGCAGGCCGCCCTCGCCGTAGATCAGCACGACCCGGCCGGCCGCGAGCGCAGCCGCGGCCTCGTCGAGCGCCGCGGCTGCGTGGGCCTTCCCCCGGTGGACCGGGATGTGCCCGCCGGCCCGCAGCACCCCGCCGAGCACGGGCACCCGCCACAGCCCGGCGGTCGCCATCACCACCGGCTCGGTGCCCACCCGGCGCAGCGCGGCCAGCACCACACCCGGGTCGGCGAGCGAGCTGTGGTTGGCCGCGACGATGCTGCCCGGCGCGACCGGCCCGGCCACCTCGGAGGTGACGGCCAGGCGGCCGAGGGCGGGGATCAGCGTGCTGGCGATCCGGCTGAGCATGAGGTGGTTCCTTCGTGGCCTGCGGCGGAGTGGGCGCCCCCATCCTCGCGGAGCGCGGACGCCGGCCGCCTGAGTAGCCGTACTCAGTCCGGAGCGGGATTCCTCCCGGATCCGGACTGAGGCCGACCCGGGGCCCCGGCCACCCTCCGGCCCCTCGTCCTGAGCGTCCGGGCCGCCGCCGCGGGGTGTCCGGAAATCACCGCTTGTCCGTAATGAACGGTTGTGTTCCCTATCTCCCGGGACTACTGTCGGTGGAGGTGAACGAATCCGTCTCCCTCCCGTCGTTCGCTCCCGAGCCATTGGGGAACCTGCCATGGCCACCTCGCGTGCCCTGGCCACGGCTCCGCCCGCGACCGCACGTCGGGGCCAGCACCCAGGGATAGCCCTCACCGTCATCGCGGCCACGCAGCTCATGGTCGTCCTCGACATCACGATCGTGAACATCGCGCTGCCGCACATCCAGTCGGCGCTGAGGTTCAACACCACCGACCTGTCCTGGGTGATCAACGCCTACACCCTGACCTTCGGCGGGCTGCTGCTGCTCGGCGGCCGGGCCGGCGACATCCTCGGCCGACGCCGGGTGTTCATCGTCGGCGTCCTGGTCTTCAGCCTGGCCTCGCTGCTCGCCGGCGTCGCCCAGTCCTCCGCCTGGCTGCTGGCCGCGCGGGCGCTGCAGGGCCTCGGCGGCGCGATCGCCTCGCCGACCGCGCTCGCGCTGATCGCCACCAACTTCAAGGAGGGCCCGGAGCGCAACAGGGCCTTCGGCGTGTTCTCCGCCGTCGCGGGCGCGGGCGGCGCGATCGGACTGCTGCTCGGCGGCATGCTGACGTCCTGGCTGTCCTGGCGCTGGGTGTTCTTCGTCAATGTGCCGATCGGCATCGCGATCGCCCTGCTGGCGCCGCTCTACATCAACGAGTCCGAACGGCACCCCGGACGCTTCGACCTCACCGGCGCGTTCACCGCCACCACCGGCATGGTCTCGCTGGTGTACGGCTTCATCCGCGCCTCCGAGCACGGCTGGACGGACTCCGTGACGCTCACCGCCTTCAGCCTCGCCGTCGTCCTGCTCGCCGCATTCCTGGTCAACGAGCGGCGGGTGCCCCAGCCGATCACCCCGCTGCACCTGTTCCGCGACCGCAACCGCTCCGGCGCGTACGGGCTGATGCTCTGCGTGGCCGCGGCGATGTTCAGCATCTTCTTCTTCATCACCCTGTTCGTGCAGGAGATCCTGGGGTTCAGCCCGCTGCGGGCCGGCATCGCCTTCCTGCCGATCAGCGTGGCCATCATCGCCGCCGCCCAGTTCGCCGCCCGCAACCAACTGCGCTACGGGCCGAAGCCGTTCCTGGTCACCGGCTCCGTCCTGGTGCTCGCCGGAGTCGCCTGGGCGAGTCAGATCGACATCGACACCAGCTACGTCGGCGGCATCCTGGGCCCGACCCTGCTCTTCGGCTTCGGCATGGGCTCGATCTTCGTCCCGGTGATGCTCACCGCCGTCTCCAAGGTCGCCCCGCACGAGACCGGCGCCGCCACCGGCATGCTCAACACCACCCAGCAGGTCGGCGGCTCGCTCGGCCTGTCGATCATGGTCACGGTCTACGGCACCGCCAGCCGCAACGAGGCGCGCCAACAGGTCGGGAAGTTCCTGGAGCAGGCCACGCCGGAGCAGGCGCTCCGGTTCAAGGCGACCGGCAAACTGCCCGCCCCCTACTCCTCCGAGGTACTGGTCCACGGCATCGCCAGCGCCTTCCAGCTGGGCCTGGTCTTCGCCGCCCTGGCGGTGGTGATCGCCACGCTCGTGATCAAGGTCCGCCGACCGCCCGCGCCGACGGGCGCCAGTCCTACGGGGGGCGGTGCTTGACAGCGCGTCAGGGTGGGCGGGAGAGTCTTTCCTGCAATGGTTTTCATCTTCGATAACCGTCACGCCTTGCCGTGCCCGCACGCCGAAAGAGGACACACCCATGTCGCTCGACGTCTCCCCCGCCCTCCTCGCCCAGGCCCGGGAGGGCCGCGTCGACGAGGCCGAGTTCCTGGCCACCGTCCGCGCCTCGCTCCCGTACGCCTACCAGGTCGTGGCCGGGCTCAGCACCGAACTCGCGGCCGGTGACGAGGAGTTCACCACCGACAACACCACGCCCAGCGACGAGGAGCGCGCCCAGCTGCTGCGCGCGCTCGCCAGCAACGCCATCCGGGGCAGCCTGGAGGACCACTTCGGGGTGAAGCTCGCCTTCGTCAACTGCCACCGCGTCGGCGCCTTCCGGCCCGGCGCCGAGGACAGCGAGGCGTACCGCGAGTTCACCTCGCTGCACAACCAGATCCGCAACCAGAGCCCGGAACTGCGCAGCTGCTGACGGCCGGTGGGAGGGTGGGCCCCCGCCCGGGCGGGGGCCCACCCTCCGGTGGCGGCCGCGTTGCGCCGCCTTGCCACGTGTTGCCGGGTGTTGCGCGCCGGTGTCCGGATCCCGTGCCGATCTTGTCGGGGCGGGGTGCGGATGCGTACGTTCGGAGGGCACCACCGGTCCGGCCCCTCCCCCGGGGCCGCCTCACACCCCGCGGAGCCGCCACCATGTCGCCGGACCCTCGCCCGCTGCGCAAGCTCGGCTTCCTCACCATCGGGCTCTTCGACGAGGCCGACCCGCGCCGGGGCCACGAGTCCACCCTCGACCTCATCACCCTCGGCGAACAGCTCGGCTTCGACAGCGCCTGGCTGCGCCACCGCCACCTCCAGTACGGGATCTCCTCGCCGCTCACCGTCCTCGCCGCCGCCTCCCAGCGCACCAGCCGCATCCAGCTCGGCACCGCCGTCACGCCGCTCGGCTGGGAGAACCCGCTGCGGCTCGCCGAGGACCTCGCCACCGTCGACGTGCTGGCCGGCGGCCGGCTCAACCCCGGATTCAGCGTCGGCCCGCCCACCCACTACGAGCACGTGCGCGGCGCGCTCTACCCCGACACCGGCGAGCAGGAGGACTTCAGCCCCCGGCGCGCCGAACGCCTGCTCGCCCTCGTCCGCGGCGAGGACGCCTCCGACTTCTCCGGCACCGAGGGCATCGAGGTCTACTCCCGCCGGGTCCAGCCGCACTCCCCCGGCCTCGCCTCCCGGCTCTGGTACGGCGCCGGCAGCCTGCGCTCCGCCCGCTGGGCCGGCGAGCAGGGGCTCAACCTGCTCACCAGCAGCGTGGTCAAGGCCGGGACGGACGACGGGCCGCACGACTTCGGCGCGCTCCAGGCCGCCCTGATCCGCGCCTTCCGCGAGCAGCACCCCGACGGCGAACGGGCCCGGGTCTCCCAGGGGCTGGTGGTCATCCCCACCGACAGCGCGACGCCCGAACAGCGCGCCAGGTACGAGGCGTACGCCCGCGCCCGCACCCCGCGCACCCTCACCCCGCAGGGACCGGCCCGGCTGCTCTTCGCCCCGGACCTGGTCGGCACCTCCGAGGAGCTCGTCGAACGGCTGCACGCCCACGCCGGGTTCCGCGAGGTCGACGAAGTCGCATTCGCGCTGCCGTTCGACTTCGCGCACGAGGACTACGTGCAGATCCTCACGGACCTCGCGACCCGGCTCGGCCCGGCCCTCGGCCGGCAGCCCGCCCCGGCGGCGGGCGAGGGCTGACCGGGGCGGGCTGCCGGGCGGCGCGGCTGGCGTCCCCGCTGGGGGTCTCTGCGGAGGGTCGCTGCTCGGGCCGCTACTCGGGGCCTTCGCCCGCGGATTCCAACAGGCGGGCATTCGGGCGGAGTTGACCGCAACCACGGCGAGTGGGGCGACGTCCTGAACAGGTACGGACGGACGGCCGCCCCGGCCGGACGCCGGACCGGGGGAGAGCACGATGGGCCGCTACGACGCCGCACCCGTACCGCCGCCCGCCCTCCACCCCTGTCCGCGGTGCGGCCTCACCGACCAGGTGCGCAGCGTCCCGGCGGTGTACCACGCCGGGCGCAGCAGGGTGACCTCCGGGTCACCACACGGCGACGACGTCCACCGCACCCGCGAGGTCGTCTCCGACCTCGCCCGGGCCCTCGCCCCCGCGCCGCTCCCCGACCGGGCGCCCGGCCGCACGGCCCTGAGCCTGGGCGCCGGGTTCTCCGTGCTCGCCGTCTTCTGCTTCGTCGCGGGGATGCTCGCCAAGGACTTCAACGACGACGCCCAGGGCTTCGCCACCGTGCCGAGCCGCCCCGCCTTCGAGATCCCCAGCACCGTCACCACCGTCGTCGTGCTCATCGCCGCCGGCTGCTTCCTCGCCGGCGTCCTGCTCCGCGCCGCCGCAACCCGCGACCTCGCCGGCCGGCCCCGGGCCGAACACCTCTGGGCCCAGGCCTGGTACTGCGCCCGCTGCGGCACCGCCCACTTCCCGCCCACCGCGGGCCTTCCCACCGGGGCCCTGCAGCTCCGGGAGTTCCGCCGCATCGTCTGGCACGCGGGCGGCTACGGCCACCTCCTCGACCGGTACTGAGCCCCGCGGGAATCAGAACTCGGCGGTGGCCGGGCCGAGTTCGAAGGGGCCCGGGAGCCGTACCGGAACCCCGAACGGGGGCGGGCCTCTCGACCCGGGTGCAGCCGAGCGATCCGGGCTGGGAGAACAGCGTGCACGTGCGCTCCTGCCGGTCCACCAGCAGGTAGAGCGGCGCACCGAACTGCGCGTACCGCCGGCGCTCGACGGTCCGGTCGGTGTCCCCGTTCGAGGGCGAGGTCACCTCCACCACCAGCACCGTCTGGTCGGGAAGCAACGCGCGAGCCGCTTCGGCCAGTTCGCGCGGGACGACGGCCAGGTCGGGCACGTACCGGTCCCCGGTGCCCGGGAGGCGAGGTCTCCGGAGCCCGAGCACCGGTGGTGTCGGTGCGGACGCGGGGCGAGTTGTTCGCGGAGGAGGCCGACGGTGCTCTGGTGGGCCCAGGAGTGTGCCACCGGGGTGGCCGCTCCCTCGATGATCTCCAGCTCCGTCTCCACGGCGCCGGGCCTACCCGGACCTCCCCGGCGGGCGGCCCCTGGTCAGATGAATAAGCGCTTGCTTAGAATCAGGCTCGCCGACATCCGCGAGCCGATTGTGTGACCAGGAGACGTCATGACCGCAGACACCGCAGTCAACCGCCAGATCCGCCTTGCCCGGCGGCCGGTCGGGGAGGTCCGGGCGGAGGACTGGGCGCACGGGAGCGAGGCGGTCGGGGTGCCCGGGGACGGGGAGTTCCTGGGGCGGACGCGGTACGTGTCGCTGGACCCGGCGATGCGGGGGTGGCTGGACGACCGACCGTCGTACCTTCCGCCGGTGGGGCTGGGCGAGGTGATGCGGGCGGGCTCGGTCGTGGAGGTCGTCGCGTCGAACCACCCGAGGTTCCGGGTCGGGGACCACGTGGTCGGGGCCTTCGGGGTCCAGGAGTACGCGGTGTCGGACGGCAAGGGCGCGATCACCGTGGATCCCGCGCTGGCGCCGCTGTCGACGTACCTGGGTGCCCTCGGGATGCCCGGCATGACGGCGTACTTCGGGCTGCTGGAGGTCGGGGCGCTCAAGGAGGGCGAGACCGTGGTGGTCTCCGGCGCCGCCGGGGCGGTCGGCAGCATGGTCGGACAGATCGCCAAGGTGAAGGGCTGCCGGGTGGTCGGCATCGCGGGCGGTCCCGAGAAGTGCGCCCTGCTCACCGAGGAGCTCGGCTTCGACGCGGCGATCGACTACCGCGCCGAGGACGTCCGCAAGGCCCTGCGCACACACGCCCCGGACGGCATCGACGTCTACTTCGACAACGTCGGCGGCCCGATCCTGGACGCCGCGCTGACCCGCCTCGCGATGCACGCCCGGGTGGTGGTCTGCGGCGCGATCAGCCAGTACAACAACGAGACCGCCGTCGAGGGCCCGTCCAACTACCTGTCACTGCTGGTGCGGCGGGCCCGGATGGAGGGCTTCGTGGTCTTCGACTACGCCCGCCGGTACGCGGAGGCCGCCGCCGAGATCGCGGGCTGGATCGGCGACGGCCGGATCAAGGTCAAGGAGCAGGTCGTCGAGGGCACCGTGGCCGACTTCCCGGAGACCTTCCAGATGCTGTTCCGCGGCGAGAACACCGGCAAGCTGGTGCTCCGCCTGGTCTGATCCCGTCACGAGGAGGACCTTCTCGGGCGGCCGCGTCCCCCGCGCGGCCGCCCGAAGCCGGACCGACCCTCAGCTGCCCTGATCGCTGCCGCTGTCCCTCCCGGCGCGGCCGTGGCTCTGGAGCAGCGCGGTGGCGGCGGCGCGGAAGCGTTCGTCGTTGCGGAGGATCCGGCCGTCGAGGCCGGAGCGGACGACCCGCCGGTCGCCCTCGGCGAGGGCGGCGAGCCGTCGGCGCTGGTCGGGGGTCAGAGCGGCGGCGCCGAGGGCCCGGAGGGCTTCGAGCGCGCCCTCGGGGTCGGCCTCGGTCTCGGCGGAGTGGAGCGCGGCCTCGGCGAGGCGGGTGCGGTCGAGGACGGCCGGAGTGGCGGCGGGGTCGGCGGCCGGGTCGGCTACGGAGTCGGCAGCGGGCTCGTCGATGGCGAGCAGCGCGCGGACGGCCGCGGCGGCCGTGTCCGGCTGCTCGACCAACGCCTCCAGGCGGGGCGCGAGGACGCGCACCCCCGCGCCGAGCGGGGCGACCTCCGCGAGGGCCCGGACGGCGTCGAGGGCGCGGACGAGCGTCCAGCGCCCCCAGAGCGACCCGGCCCCGCGGTCGAGGACGGAGGCCAGGATCCGGACGGCCTCGCCCACGCCGCCCTGGTCCCCCTCGTCTCCCCGGTCTCCCCGGTCTCCCCGGTCTCCCCGCCCGCCCTCGATCCGCTGGAGGGCGACGGCGATCGCGATGTCGGCGTCCAGCTCCGGAGTCGTCTCGCCGTCCTCGCTGAGCGCCGCGCGCAGGGCGGGCAGCAGAGGGGCGGCGGCGGGGCCCAGATCGCCGGCGGCACCGGCGGCCTCCGCGACGTCGCGGGAGTCCGGGGTGAGCGCGGCGGCGATGGCTGCCAGCAGGACGTCGGTCTCACCGGTGAGTTCGTGGTGCGCCCGGGCGACCATGAGCGGGCCCGGGCGGTCGGCGGCGCGCAGCGGGGCGGCGGCGCGCAGCGCGCTCGCGGCCCGTTCGCGCTCCTGCGGCGAGCCCCCGGCGGCGACGGCCGCGATCGCGGCGGCGGCGTACGGCCAGCCGGGCAGCACCGCGCAGAGCTCGGGCAGGGCGGCGACGGCCTGCGGGCCCCAGCGCCGCAGCAGGCCGACCAGTTGGGCGGTTTCGTTGTTCCCGAGCCCCTCGGCCGTCAGCCGCGCGCGGACGGCGGCGAACAGCTCCGGGTCGAAGGGCAGGACGAGGTCGGCGGGCGCGCGGAACCCGGCCAGGGACTCCAGCGCCCGCGGGCGCCGGTCGAGGGCGTGGGTGAGCGGCTGGACGGCCTGCCCGGGGGCGATCAGGACGAGCGCGGCCAGGGCCTGGTCGGCCTCCTCGTCGTCCGGCAGGCCGGCGAGTTCGGCCAGCAGCGGGGCGGCTTCGGCGGCGACCGGGCCGAGCTTGCCGAGCAGGTCCGCCGCCACCCGGTCGGCGGCCAGCGGGGCGATGGCCGGGACGAGCCGGCACGGGGCGCTGCGGGACAGGTGGCAGGCGTGGTCGGTCGCCCAGAGGGCCTCCGACCGCACCTCGGGGCGCTCGTCGCGCAGGGCGGTGTCGAGCAGGGTGAGCGCGGCCTCCCGGTCGGCTTCGGTGTCCCGGCTCAGCAGGGCCTCGGTGACCGCCTGGAGCGGCTCGCGGCGGCTCTCCTCGTACAGGTTCGAGGCGGTGTCCTCGGCGGGCAGCAGGTCGAGCAGGGCCGCGTGATGGGCGGCGCTCCACGGCTCGCCCGCGTCCAGGGCGGTGAACAGCGCGGCCAGGCGCAGCGGCGCGGGCGTCCGCTCGCCGAGCAGCGCGCGGGCCTCGGCGGCGGCGCCGGCCGGGTCGAACCGTCCGACGGCGGTGAGCAGTTCGGCCAGGACGGCGGGATCCGTCTCCTCCGCCCAGCGCCGGCGCAGCGCGGGCAGGGCGTCGGCGGCCCCGGTGTGGCCGACGGTCCACACCGCGCCCTGCCGGACGGCGGCCCGCTCGTCGGCCATCAGCGGTACCAGCAGCGGGAGTTGGGCGGCCACGGCGGCTCGCACCCGGCCCGGCTCGACCTCCCGCTCGTCCCGGCTCTCGGCCATGCCGCCGAGCAGCCAGAGCGCCTGCTGCGGCTTGTGCCCGGCGGCGGCGAGCCGGGCCAGGTAGGGCGCGGCGTCCGCGCTGGCGGAGTAGACCGTCCCCTGGTGGAGGATGCAGGAGAACAGCTCGGAGACCGCCTCGTCCGCCGCCTCGCCGTCCTCGGCGAGCGCGCGCAGCAGGTCCGGGAGGTCCTCGGCGGGACCGTAGGCGTGCGAGACGGTGTCCCAGGGGTGGGCGTCGAGACCGGCGAGGGCGGTGGCGAGATCCATGGACGGGATCCTCGCAGGTGGGACCGACAACGGGGTGATCGGCCGGTGTGCTCGCGCACCGGTGCGCCATGACGATCGTCAGCGCCCGGCCACCGTCGGCTCGGTGTCCAGCACGAGCACCATGTGCAGCTTGGCGACGGCCAGTCCGTCCACCAGGACGGCCCTCGGCTCCCGGCCCCACACCTCGAACCCGCAGGCGGTGTAGAGCCGCAGGGCCGCCTCGTTGCCCTCCGAGACGGTCAGCAGCACCTGCCGCAGCAGCCCGTCCTCGGCGGCCGTGCGCAGCACCTCGCGCACCAGCGTCCGGCCGATCCCCCGGCCGCCGGCGGCGGGGGCCACCGCCATGCCGTACAGCGTGCCCTTGTGCCGTTCCTGGCTCCGCCGCGCGACCTCGAGCCCGGCGGTGCCGACCAGCGCGCCGGTGCCGTCGAAGGCGCCGAGCAGGGCGCCCGGCCCGTCCTCGGCCTCGGCGAGGCGGCTCAGCGTGGCGGACATCGGCTTGGCGCGCTCCTCGGCGTAGCCGGAGGTGAAGGCGCTGGGCGTCGCGCGCAGGGCGTCCAGCCGGAAGGCCCGGTACGGTTCGGCGTCCGCGCGGCCCAGGCGGCGGACGGTGACGGGCTCGGCGCGGCGGACGGTGACGGGCTCGGCGCGGCGGACGGTGACGGGCTCGGCGCGGCGCCCCGCCGCGGGCTCAGCCGAGGCGGACACGGGTGCACCGGGTCACGTACGGCAGGGCGATCGTTTCCCGGCCCGCCAGGTCCGGGTGGCCGGCCAGCAGCTGCTCGACGTCGGCCAGCAGGCGGGCGCGCTCGGCCTCCGGCAGGGCGATGACGTAGCTGCGCGAGGCGACCATGTCGACGATCCCGGCCGGCGTGGTGGCGTGCTCCCAGCGGATCTCCAGCCGTTCGGGCGGGCCGAAGGGCGCCGGGACGGCCGGGCTGGTGTCGATCCGCTGCCCGGTCGAACGGTGCATCAGCGCACCGAGTTCGGCCGCCCAGGGCTCGCACTCGTCCCGGACGTTCCACACCAGCGCCAGCGTCCCGCCGGGGGCGAGCACCCGGGCGATCTCGGGCACCGCGGCCGCCGGGTCGAACCAGTGCCAGGCCTGCGCCACCACGACCGCGTCCACGCTCCCGTCCGGCAGCGGGATGCGCTCCGCCGAGCCCGCCCGGACGGCCGCCTTCGGCACCGCCGCGGCCAGCTGCGCCCGCATGCCCCCGTCGGGCTCGACCGCCACCACGTCCAGGCCCGCCTCGACCAGCAGCCGGGTCAACTTGCCCGTGCCGGCGCCCAGATCGAGCACCCGCCGGGCCTCCCGCGGCACCGCCGACCCGATCAGCGCCTGCGGGTACCCCGGCCGCCCGGCCTGGTACGCGGCCGCCGCCACCCCGAACGACCGCGCCCGCAGCCGCTCCGCCCACCGCCGCGTCGCCCCCTGCCGGGTCATCCCGCAGGCCCGCCCGATCTCCTCCCAGGTCGCCTCCCGCCCCCGCCGCAACTCCTCCACCAGCTCCGTCCGCCGCTCCTCCAACGCCTCGATCACCCCCGACAACCGCCGCAACCCCTCCAGCCCGCCCGCCCCGGCCACATCCGCCGCCACCCGCCGACCAAGATCACCCGTCTCCATGGGCCCGCACTGTAGGGGCGGCCGCCACGAGCCGTCAACGGTCATTGCGTGTCGAGGCAACAGCTGTTGCCCTCCCGCGGGACCGGACGGCCCCGGTCGAAGCCCGACCGGGGCCGTCCCCCTCAGAGCGGCCCGAGGGTCAGCGCGAACTGCGGAAGCGCCAGGAGCAGCAGGACGGTGCCGGCCTCGATCCACCGGTACTTCGCCCGGATGATCGCGCTGGTGCCGGCCAGCGCGGTGAGCAGCGGGCCGGCCGGGTCGCGCCCGACCCGCTCGAAGTCACGGCGCAGCCGGTCCGGACCGGCGCCGGGAGCGATGTGCTCGAAGTACCCCGGGCCGCCGGCCCTCGCGCCCCGCCCCTTGCGGTGGCGCGGCACCAGCGCGGCCGCGAAACAGGCGACGGCGAGCAGGGCGCTGGCCACGGAGGTCCACCGCAGGAGCCGGCTCCCGGGAGCGCCGCCGCCGCTGCCCAAGGGGATGAAGGTGGCGAGCACGGCGCCCGTGAAGGCCAGGAACACGGCGGCCTTGGTGTCCGCCCGGACGAGCTCCGCGCTGTTGGCCGCCATCAGACGCTCCATCGCCGACACCGAGGACGGGCCGGACACCGCCGTCCGCACCGAAGCCCGGTGGCGGCGCGCCTGCTCACGCCGCACGCCACACGACCGGATCACCGCGGACTCCCGTTCGGCACGGCACCGGGCGTCCAGCCGTTGGCCTGGGAACGGATCTTCACGAACTCCGGCCCCGGCGCCTGCGGGCCGGGCCCGGGGACCTTCCGCCCGAGGGCGACCAGGCGGTCACGCAGCATCCTGGACAGCTCCTGCTGCTCCTGCGCCGTCAGCGTGCCCAGCATGCCGGCCAACTGGTCCTGCCAGGTGGTCTCGCCCCGGAGGAGGTCGGCGTGACCGACGGCCCAGTCCAGGACCTCGCGGACCTCGTCCGGCTTCCGGGCCAGCCAGAGCGCCGCGAGGGCGACCGGTCCGTCCTGGACGGACCGACGGCAGAACTCGTACTCCGCCGGGCTCGTGTCGATCCACAGGTTCGCCGCGTGGGGCTCCCCGAGCCGCGGCTCGGTTCCGTGCTCACGGGCGGAGACGTCCGTGACGCGGTAGCTGAGGCCGCACTCAGACAGCACACAGGGTGCCGCCAAGTACTGCGCCAGCTCGTGCGCGCCCAGCTGCGCCCCTGCGGCGGCGAATTGCTCCTTGAGCTGGTGCAGGCGCCGGTCGAGGTCCTTGCGGACGGGTCGCCAGCCACGGCTGGTCCCGGTTCGCACCACCTGCGCCGCGTCGTGGACCCACCACAGGACGTCGACCTCCAGCGGTTCCGTGCCGTACGGGGTGGGGAGGCCCACGGCGCCGACGTTCGACCGCTCGTCCAGCTCGACCAGGTACGCCCGGTCGAACCCGCGCAGCCCCACCCGGGCCCCGGATCCGCCGCCCTGGCCCTCGGGCACGCTCCGGCGGCGGGCCCCGAGCTGGTGGTGGTGCCCGTCCCGGTCCCGCAGGACGAGGACGCGGTCGCGCCGCCCGGACCAGCGGTGCCGGAGTATCTCCCGCCAGGGGGCCCGGGTGGCCTGGGTGTAGACGGGAGAGTCAGTCTCATTGGTCATCAAAGCCTCCGAATGAACGAGCCGCCCGGTACGGCCCGGGTTCTCCTCGCCGCCAGGCCTCCAGCGCGGTGTGCGCGATGTCGCGGCCGACCAGGTCGGGGGTGTCGTCGCCGTCGATCTCGACCAGCAGTCTCAGCTCGCCGGATCGCATGTCCCGCGCGAGCGCGGTGAGCAGCGTCTCCACGGCGGCTCGCAGCGGTTCGTCCCGGATCGCCTGGTGACACCAGTCGACCAGCGCCAGACTGGCATGGTCGAAGGTGCGGTCGTCGTTGAGTGTCCGCCGGACCAGAGTGATCACCGCCTCGGCGAACTCGCCGTCGCCGCCCAGCTGCTGCTGGAACCACGTGGGGACCAGCAGCAGCCCGGCGAAGACGTCCAACGAGAGCGTGGCGTGACCCCCCGGCTGGTCCGCCCACTCCAGGAGCTCACCGAGGACGGCCGGCTGGTTGCCGCCCACGAAGAGCCTCTGCAGACCACCGCGTACGGCGCCGGAAACCGTGCTCTCCTTCCCTTCCTCTCCCCGGTAGCAATGCCGGAGCAGGCGCAACGCGGGTTCCGGCCGTGAGACACCGAAGTCCCCACCGCAGGCTTCGGCGACGGTGGACCGCAGTCGCCAACCGCCTCGGCGGCTCCAGCTCCTGAGGTGGTGTTTCACCTCGCCCGCCAGGATCGGGTCCTGCGCCGCGACGCCCAGCGCGTACGCAGCGGTACTACGGCAGTGCGCACGGTCGGACCGGGCCAAATCGTAGATGTGTCGAATGGCCCGGCGGCCGCCCGTCCAACCGGCGGCGAGCCCCACCACGTGGCCCACCGGCTCGGCCAGCTCGGGCTCGGTCTCGGCGACCACGTTCATCCACTCGGTCAGCAGGACCGACACGTCGCGGTACTGCCGCCAGACGTGGCGCAGCACCGACTCCGCCTGTCGGTGCCGCCTGAAACGGACCGGCTCCACCGTGTAGGAGTAGCCCCAGGTCCGCCGCGTCTCGCTGGGCAGGCACTCGGCGCGGACGGTCGCCAACAGTGCGTCCAGCGAGCGTCGGAAGGCGAACCTCGGGTTCTCGCGAGGGGCTTCGCTGCGAACGGATCGCCGATGGTCGCCGTGCTCGTCCACGCTCACCGGCAGCAGCGCGTCGAGGCGGCCGTCGGCCAGCCTGAGCAGCCGGTCGGCTTCCTCCCGCACGATCCTGCGGTCGAAGCCTTCCAGAACGCTCGTCACCAGGAGGAACGCAAGCCCGTCCGGGTCCTTTCGAAGCGCGTGCAGGAGGTCGGGGGCCTCCGTCTCCGCAAGGAAGCTGAGCCGCTCACCGAGGTCGGCCGGGTCGGGGCCTTCGTCACCAGCCCCGCTCACCGCCGCGACGAGTTCGGCGACCTGGGCCGGCACCAGCCCGGGCGCCAGCAGACCGTCGAGGTCCGGCCCCAGCCGGTCCAGCAGCGCCCGGCGCCGGGCGCCGTCGAGAACGGCGGCTTCCAGGCACGCATCGAAGACCGCACGCGGCGTCGGGGAGAGGTAGCGCACCGGAGTGATCTCCAGATCGCGGGCCAGGGCGCGGAGACGGTCTGCATCGTGCGGGAGCATCACCACCATGTAGGCGTCGGCGTCGTCCAACCGCCGTCGAAGCCTGGCGATCGCCGCCGGGCCGAGCCGGACCTCCGGTGCGAGGCCGTGCACCAGATAGCCGCGAGCCTCGCGCTGCGTCGGCCCCCACACGGACAGGTCCGAGTCGCTGTCGAGCGCGCGCAGGACAGTGCTGTGCCCGCTGCACTCGAACAGCAGGTTGAGGGCCGTGGTGCGCCTCCCGGTGCCGGGTTCCCCGACGAGGAAGAGCAGGCGGGTACGAAGCCGCTCCAGCGCTTCGGGGAAGCAGTCCGGTGTTGCGAATCCGGTTCGGGCGGCCAGGATCTCCAGCGGGGAGATGGGCCCGTCCTGCGCCTCCACCGGTCGAGTGCCACCCGGGACGGCGCCAGTAGTCTCGACATGCTGGTCCCCGTGGACCTCTCCGGTGTTGATGTTGCTGCCCGGAGCGTAGACGACGGTCTGCCAAGGATGGCCCCACCAGGGGCTGGATCCGTCGGTGAACTCATCGGCGAAGACCTCGAAGTCGAGCTCGTCGGGCGAGCCCCCACCGTCGGGGCTCACCGGTGGTGCTCGTTCTTGTCGCCGTGGACGGTGTCGCCCTTGTTGCCCGCCACGAAGTCGCCGCCGAAGCCCCCGTAGGAGTCGCGGCCCGCGTTGGTGACGCTCTGCCCGCCGTGCACCGTGCCGCTGTTGATGTTGCCGCCGTCGGCCCGCTGGTTCACCACGGTCCGCCGCGCGCGACGGTACTCGGCGGGCTCGGCGGGCTCGGCGGCGGGCGCGCGCCGCTCCTGCTCCTCGACGACGGCGTCTCCGAGGATCCTGCGGTCGTAGAGGTTCCCGGACGGCGCCGGCACGTACAGCCAGGCCCGCTGGTCGAAGCGCTTGCCCTCGACCGTGGCGGGGACCTCGATGAAGTGGTCGGGGTGCCGTCCGGTGTATCCACCGGCCACCGCGTCCTGGTAGCAGCGGTCGGACAGGATGGCCGCCACCTGGGTGATGCTCTCGTTGGAGGCGGCCAGCATGGCCTTCACCGGGCGGGAGTCGAGCAGGCGGTGGGTGTCGTTGCGCGGGGTGCCGTTGCCGTCGAACTCACCGCCCGTGTCGGGGAGCGGGCCGATGTGGAGGCTGACCCGCAGGCGGATGCGCACCGTGCCGGACGAGTGGACGTTGAACTCGGTGAGCACGTCCTGCAGCGTGTTCAGCCAGGGGTGGATCAGGAAGGGCATCCAGGCCGGGTCGAAGCCGAAGACGTACCCGTCGCCGGTGGAGCCGGGGAACCGCCGGTCCTGCCAGACCTGGGCCAGTCCCGCCCGCTCGAAGGACCACTGCAGCACCTCCGGGACGGCCCGGCTGATCACGCCGTGCTCGATCGCCGGGTACCCGGTGAAGTCCTTGGCGTCCACCGCCACGATTCCCCGGTACGGGGGGAGGTGCCGGCTGCGGGTGTGGGGCAGGGCGCTGGCCTCGGGCCGCGGCTGGTCGAACTCCGTCATCTCTGCTCCTTGTCGTTCCCGAACTGACCTTGCGCCACCCAGCTTCGCGAGACCGGGTCGCGCGGTGTGCCCGCTCAGTGCGGAAGGAGCGTGACGGCGCTCACACGGGTCGACGGCGTCAGGTGCGGATCGCCGCGGCCGCGCGCCGGAGTTCGGGGAGGTCGCCGATGACGACGGACTTCCGGCCCGCTTCGACCCCTCGGGTGCCCAGGCCCGCGAGCGCCGCGGTGACGGTGTTCCTGGACACGCCCAGGTGCTGGGCCAGTTCGTCGCGGGTCAGGGCGAGTTCGACGCGCGCCTCCCGCGGGGTACCGGTGGAGAACTCGGCCAGGGCGACCAGGGCGGCGGCCAGCCGGGCCGTGACGTCGCCGCCGGTTCGGGCCAGGTCCGACTCCCGCAGCCGTCCCATCGCGTAGCGCACCATCACGGGGTACAGGTTCCGCTCGGCGACGAAGCGCAGGAAGACGTCCTTGGCCAGGACGGCGACCGTACAGTCCGAGATCGCGTGGACGCTCGCGGAGCGGACGCCGTCGTCCAGGACGGCGACCTCGCCGAGCACCTCGCCCGGGCCCCGGAAGGCGAGCAGCTGGACGTCCCCGTCGCGTTCGCGCCGGGTCACCTTGGCGACTCCGGCGAGCAGGGCGAGGACGTGGGTGCCCTCCTCTCCCTGCCGCAGCAGGGTGGCGCCGATCGGGTGCCGGCGTTCGAAGGCGCCGTCCAGCAGGCCGGTCCAGGCCTCGTCGCCCATCAGGTGGCGCAGGGCGCGGCCCAGCGGGTCGGGGGTTCGGCCGGCGTGATCGGTCATGTGACGACCTTAGGAGGCCTGGCGTCCGTGCGCGGACGGATCCGGGCGGACCGACGGCACGCAGCCGCCGCGCCGGGGCTCCCCTTCCGGGTGGTCCGCGTGTGGCGGGTTGACGGAAAGGGTGGCGCTTAGCACGAACTTGCCCCGGCGCGCCGGGACTTGGCGGGGAAACCCTTCGCATGGGCGAATCCGGGGCGGGTTGGCGGTGCGGGGGCGGCGGGGCGAGAAGCCTGGTGCGGGGCGGCGTTCCGCCGGGCGCGGGACTGGTGTGCGAGATGTCGGGCATGTCCGGCAAGTTGCCACAAGTCGGTTGAGAGACAGTATTTTTGAGTTTCGGTCAGTATTGTCCTGAACTTGGCTATGCTGCAGCACCACGCCTCCGGAGCCGGTCGCCGTCCGTCCCCGTACTGTTCCGATCGTTTGAGGATGCTGAATGCTTCGAGCTGGATCGTCACCCGCCAGACGGCGCCCCGCGCCCCTGCTCGGCTGGCTGCTGCCGACGGCCGTGATGGCGGCGGCCGTGGCGGTCGCCGCGGCGGTGGTGACTGCCGGGGCCCGGGCCGGGGTGCTGTGGTGCGGGGCGACGGGCACCGTGCTGGTGGCCGTGGTGGCCGCCGAATCGGCGCGCCGGGGGCGTGCGTTGGCCGAGTTGCGGGACCGCAGCACCCGGCAGGCGGAGGACCTGCAGCGGCGGCTGACCGGGCAGGAGGACGAGCTCGCGCGGCTCGCCGAGACCGAGCTGCGCCGGGTGGTCGCCGGGGCCCGCTACGGGTACTCGATGGACGTCCTGCTGAACCCGATCGAGCAGGCCGCCGCGGGCGTCTCCCCGAGGTTCCGCAAGTCCCTGGTGGCCGTCGCGCACGGCATCGCCGTCGCCGTCGACGACGAGGTGAGCCGGCGCGACTCCGCCGAGCGCGCCTTCGTGAACATCGCCCGCCGGGTCCAGGCGATCATCCACCGGCAGGCCAAGGACCTGCGGGAGATGGAGGACCGGCACGGCAACGACCCGGCGGTCTTCGACGACCTGCTGCGCCTGGACCACGGCAACGCGCTGACCGGCCGGCTCGCCGACAGTATCGCCGTGCTCTCCGGCGCCCGCCCCGGCCGCCAGTGGACCCGCCCGATCGCCCTCTACAGCGTGCTGCGCGGCGGCATGTCCCGGATCCTGGAGTACCAGCGGGTGGACCTGCACCCGGTCGCCCAGATCTCCGTCACCGGCCCGGCCGTCGAGCCGCTGATCCACGCCGTCGCCGAGCTGCTCGACAACGCCACCCGCTACTCCCCGCCGCACACCCACGTGCACCTGAGCGCCTCCGAGGTGCAGAGCGGGATGGCGATCGAGATCGAGGACGGCGGCCTCGGCCTCACCGACGAGGCCGTCGCCCGCGCCGAGCGGTCGATGCGCGAGGCCATGGTCTCCAAGGACTTCGACGACCTCACCGAGTCCCCCCGGCTGGGCTTCGCCATCGTCGGCCGGCTCTGCCAGGCGTACGGCTTCCAGGTGTCGCTGCGCCGCTCCGCGTACGGCGGGGTGCGCGCGGTGCTGGTCGTGCCGCAGGAACTGCTCACCACCGCTCCCCCGACCGGGCGGGCGCACGGCATCGGCGCCTTCTCCGGCCCGCGCCCGCTGCCGCCGACCCCGCCCCGGCAGGCCTCGGCCCGTCCGTGGGGCGCCCGGACCACCTCGGCCGGCGTCGGCCCGTCCTACGGCTCGACCAACCCGTGGGGGTCGCCGGTGACGGCGGGCGCCGTCCCGGGCGGCGGGGACGACGAGGTGATCGTGACCGAGCGGACGGCCAACGGCCTGCCGCAGCGCCGACGCGTCCGGCCGACCGGCCGCGCCGCCTTCGCCACGCCCCCGCGCGGCACCGGCCGCCCCTCCGCGCCGCCGTCCGCACAGCCCGTCCAGCCGGCCGGTCCGACGGCGGGCCCCGCGGCGGGACCGGCGGCCCAGGCCCCCCGCCCCGCCGCCAAGGAGCCGAAGCAGCCCGGCCTGTGGCTGGAGGCGTTCATGGACGGCATCAAGGGCACCGGCTCCGGACCGTCCGCCGGCTCGGCCGGTCCCGACGGCGCAGCCGGCCCCGGACGCACCCGACCCGGACACACCAGTGAAGAAACGGCAGGGAAAGGCGAGCAGTGATTCCGCACCGCAGCAACATGGACTGGATCCTCAACGACCTCGCGCACAGCGTCCCGTACGTGCGCCACGTCATCGTGCTGTCCGCCGACGGCCTGCGGATCGCCCAGTACGGGACCGACCCGGACACCGCCGACCGCCTCGCCGCCGCGTGCGCCGGGCTACAGAGCCTGGCGGCCGCCGTCGGGCACGAGTTCCCGCACGGGAACGGCTCGATGCGGCTGGTGGTGATCGAAGTCGACGGCGGCTACTTCTACCTGATGGCGGCCGGCGACCGCGCCTACCTCGCGGTGCTCGCCGACGAGGGCGTGGACGCCGGGCTGGTGAGCCACCAGATGCGCGACCTGGTGGCCCGGATCGGCGAGCACCTGTCCACGCCGCCGCGCAACCCCGAGGTGGTCGCGTGAACCGGCCCCCGGCCCGGCGCCGCGGCGCGACGGCCCATGACCGAGCGTCCGGCACATGAACGGGCGCCCGACACGTGAACGAGCGACGGGCACATGAACGAGGACAGTGAGGCGGTCGCATGACGGCAGACCAGGGCAGTGGCTGGGAAGGCCCCGAGCCCGACCGCCTGTACGTGATCACCCGCGGCCGCAGCGGTCCGTCCGGGCCCGGGGTCTTCGACCTGGTCACCCTGATCGTCTCCCGGGGGGAGCCGACGCCCGCCCTGCAGCCCGAGCACGCGGCCATCCTGCGGCTGTGCCGCTCCCCGCTCTCGGTGGCGGAGGTCTCCGCCTACCTGGAGCTGCCCACGAGCGTGGTCACCGTCCTGTTGGCGGACCTGCTCGACGACGAACTGATCGAGGCCCGCGCCGCCGTCCCGGCGGCGGAACTTCCCGACCGGGCCCTGTTGGAGGCGGTGATCCATGGACTTCAGCGGCTCTGACACGGTGGTGGGGCCGGCCGGCGCGGACCTGCTGCCGGACACCGTCACCACGGCGGTCAAGGTGGTGATCGTGGGCGGCTTCGGCGTCGGCAAGACGACGCTGGTCAGCTCGGTCAGCGAGATCCGCCCGCTGACCACCGAGGAGACGATGACCCAGGCCGGGGTCGGCGTGGACGACCCGACCGGGGTCGAGGCCAAGACCTCCACCACCGTGGCGATGGACTTCGGCCGGATCAGTCTCAGCGAACGACTCGTGCTGTACGTCTTCGGCACCCCCGGGCAGGAGCGGTTCTGGTTCCTCTGGAACGGCCTGTTCGAGGGCGCGCTGGGCGCGGTGGTGCTGGTGGACACCAGACGACTGGAGGTCAGCTTCGAGGTGATCGGGCGGCTGGAGGAGCGCGGCGTGCCCTTCGTGGTGGCCGTCAACGGCTTCCCGGAGGCGCCGAGCGTGCCGCTGGAGGAGCTGCGAGGCGCGCTCGACCTCCCGACCGAGGTCCCGATCGTCGCCTGCGACGCACGCAGCCGCGAGTCCAGCCGGGACACCCTGATGACGCTGATGCACTACCTGTACGAGCTCGCCGCGCCGCCCGGCCGCTGACGCCCGCTCACCGGCCGGCGGCCGCGAACCACGGCACGCCGGCCGATCCATCCCGTAGGCCGAACCCGTGGGCCCCGACCCGTAGACCCGCACCCGTGGCCCGCCTACGTACCAAGACCGACCCCCCCGTGACCGGAGACCCTGTGACCACCCCGTTCCCCGACGCCTCCGCCGGCTCCGCCGCCCCCACCCCGCCGCCCGGCTGCCCGGCCCACGGCCTCGCCGCCGACCGGATCGGCCCGATCGGCCCCGGCGGCCTGCGGCGCCTGTACGGCCCGGACGCCGAGGCCGACCCGGCGGGCCTCTACGAGAAGCTGCGCGCCGAGTACGGCGAGGTGGCCCCGGTGCTGCTGCACGGCGACCACCGGGCCTGGCTGATCCTCGGCCACGGTGCCAACATCACCGCGATGCGCACCCCCTCCCTCTTCTCCCGCGACTCCCGTCTGTGGACGGCGTTCCGCACCGGCGAGGTCCCGATGGACTCCCCGCTGCTGCCGGTCATCGCCTGGCAGCCGATCTGCGTCTTCGCGGACGGCGAGGAGCACCGCCGGCTGCGCGGCGCCGTGCTGGACGGCCTGAACCGCTTCGACCGGCGCGGCATCCGGCGCCACGTCCGGCGGTTCACCACCGACCTGGTCCAGGTGGTCGGGCCGACCGGCCGGGCCGAGCTGATCACCCAGTTCGCCGAGCACCTGCCGATGCTGGTGATGACCAAGCTGCTCGGCATGCCCGATGAGTACGGTCCGCAACTGGTCGACGCCGCCCGGGACCTGATGAAGGGCACCGAGACGGCCATCGCCAGCAACGAGTACGTGGTGGCCGGCCTGCGCCGGACCATCGCCATCAAACGTGAGGCGCCCGGCGACGACCTGACCAGCCACCTCCTGGCGCACCCGGCCAGGCTGACCGAGGACGAGGTGATGGAGCACCTGCGGGTGGTGCTGCTCGCCGCCAACGAGACCACCGTCAACCTGATCGCCGACTCGCTGAAGATGGTGCTCACCGACCCGCGCTTCCGCGCCCACCTCTCCGGCGGCCAGATGACCCTGGGCGAGGCCTTGGACCAGGTGCTCTGGGACTCCCCGCCGATGTCCCTGGTGGCCGGGCGCTGGGCCACGGCCGACACCGAGCTCGGCGGCCAGCAGATCAAGGCCGGGGACCTGCTGCTGCTCGGGCTCGCCGCCGGGAACGTCGACCCGGTGGTCCGCCCCGACCTGGCCACCCCGCTGTACGGCAACCGCTCCCACCTGTCCTTCGGCGCGGGGCCGCACGAGTGCCCGGGCCAGGACATCGGGCGGCACGTCGCCGAGGCCGGCATCGACATCCTGCTCACCCTGCTGCCGGACGTCCGACTCGCCGTACCGGAAGAGGACCTGACCTGGAGCTCCGCCTGGATCTCCCGGCACCTGACGGCGCTACCGGTGGAGTTCACCCCGCGCGACATCGAGCCGGACCCGGAGTCGGTCGCCGAGGCGGAGCGCGCGGCGGCCCGGCGGGCGGAGGCCCAGCGGCTGGCGGACTCCGAGCGGGCCGCCCGGATCGAGGCCGCGGGCACGGGTGCCGGGGCGTCCGGCTCCGCCGCGCCGCGCGTTCCGGGGCAGCGACGGCGCACCTGGTGGACGGTGGTGACCGACCTCTTCCGGCGCTGAGCCGGCCCCCCTGCGCTGAACGCCCGCGCTGGGTCCCCGGCGCTGAACCGGCCGTGGACCGCGACCGGCGGGGTCTTCACCGACCCCGCCGGTCGCGCGGCCGTACCCGGGTCAGCCCCTACGCCCCCCCCCCCGGCCCGCCGGCCCGGGCGCCCGTCAGTCCGAGCGCCCGTCCGTCCGGCGCCGGTACAGGGTGAAGGTGTCCACCGGCGTGAGGTCGCCGTGCGGTCCGTCGAACGTGTAGTAGGTGACCTTCATGGTGGTGGTGCCGCCGCGGCGGTCGCCGGGGTCGACCTCGAAGGCGGCGAAGCCGTGGCTGTGTCGGCGGTCCTGGACGGCCGCCCACGGCGCGTCCTCGGTGAGCCAGATCGACTCCCGGTACGGCGCCCCCGGTTTCGGGTCCTCCAGTCCGATGACCACCCGGCCCTTGGGCGTCTCGAAGAGGTCGCCCTGGGTGGTGGCGGCGTTGCCGCCGGCGCCGATGATCATGTGGACGGTGCCCCGCCCGGTGTCGATCAGGTCGGTGCGGGTGTCGGTCGGCACCGGCGTGCGGGTGTCGTTGGGCAGGGTGCCGCGGACGGGGTGGGAGCGCTCGTAGTAGTGCTCGTGGCCGCACAGCACCAGGTCGACCCCGTAGGCGTCGAACAGCGTGCCCCAGGTCTCCCGGATGCCGAGGTCGCTGCCGGCGCCGTGCAGGGAGCTGGAGATCATCGGGTGGTGCATGCACACCACGATCCAGTCGATCGCCTTGGTGTTCCGGGCCGCACGCAACTCGCGCTCCAGCCAGCGCTGTTGGGCGCCGCCCGAGTAGCCGCGCAGATAGTTGTCGCCGGAGTTCTGGATCGCCACGTCGTCGTTGGCGAGGCTGATGAACCGCACCGAGCCGACGGTGAAGGCGTACCACATGCCCCGGGTCTCCTCGTCCGAGGAGGCGGAGGAGTCCGGGAGGTCGAAGTAGGCCTGGTAGCCGAGGGCGCCGATCGGGCCGTTGCCGCCCTCGTTCTCGTGGTTGCCGACACAGGGCATCCAGGGCCGCAGCCGGGTGGAGCGGCTGTTGCTGATGAACCAGTCGGCCCAGGTGGCGGTGCGGCTCTGGCCGTGGCGACCGGCGTAGGAGGAGTAGCAGAGGTCTCCGTTGAGGAGGTTGAACAGCGGCCCGACGCGTTCCACGGCGCTGACGATGTCGGCCGAGGCCGAGGTGCCGACCTGGCTGCTCATGTACACCGGGTACTTGCCGAGCGGTGAGGGCATGCCGTCGGGGAAGGTGACCAGGCGGCGGAGGTTGGGCGCGGCCTGGTCGCCGAAGCTGGTGAAGGTGAACGGGGCGCGGCCGCGCGGGGCGGTGGTGAAGGTGCCGGTCTCGGGGTTCGCGCCCTCGTGGCCCGCGCTGTAGAGGTAGGTGGTGCCGGGGCGCAGGCCGCCGAGGCGGGCGTGGTGGACGTACACCTCCACCTTGTCGATCGAGTCCCGGTAGGTCCGGGTCTGCGCCTGGACGACCCGGCCGAGGCCGCCGTCCGGCGTGCCGTAGCGGACCTGCGGCCGGCGGACGGACTGGGGGGTGAGCCAGGAGACGGTCATCTCCGAGCTGGGGTCGGTGCCGAACTGCAGGTGCAGTCCGGTCACGCCGGCGGCTCCGCTGCGGTGCGGGCCGGTCTGCAGGAGTGGGCTGGTGGGGGCGTCGTCGGCCGGCTGGGCGACCGCGGGCTGCGCGCCCGTCGTCGTGCCCGCTGCCACCAGGGCGGCGCCGGCCGCCGAGGTGCCTTTGAGGATGGACCTGCGTGCAAGGGTCATGGAAGCTCCGCCTGTCGAGTGGGGGATCGACGGGAGGCCACTGTAATGACATGTGCACGTAAAGACGATCGTTTCGCCGGACTCCGGGTCCGGACCGTCGTCGAATTGACGCAATATCGGCGGTAGGGGGTCGCGGAGGCGCTGCCCGAACCCCTCGACCCACCACCCGGCCGTCGATCGGCCGCCGTCCGGCCGTCGGCCCCGACCCCGGCTACGCCTTGCGGCCCACTCCCCCGAACACCGGGACCTGCTCGTCGGCCAGGCTCGGCGACGGGGCCTCGCCCAGCTCGGGGTGCCAGCGGTTGATCAGGACCACACCGGGATCGTCCAGTTCCAGCCCCGCGAAGAAGCGCTCGACGCCCTCGTGCGTGCGCATGTGGACCTCTATCCCGGCCTCCGCGTAGCGGCGGCTGCCGATCTCCGCCCGGTCGGGCGAGGTGTCGCCGGTTCCGGCGGTCAGCGCGAGGAAGCTGCCCGGGGGCAGTGCGTCCAGCAGCTTGCGGACCGGCGGGTGCGCGGCCTCGTCGGAGAGGAAGTGCACGATGTTGATCAGCGTCAGCGCGACCGGCTCGTTGAGGTCCAGGGTGCCGGCCACCGCCGGGTCGGCGAGGAACTGCTCGGGCTCGCGCAGGTCGCCCTGGACGTAGGCGGTGCGGCCCTCGGGGGTGCTGGTGAGCAGCGCGCGCGAGTGGGCGAGCACGATCGGGTCGTTGTCCACGTACACCACGCGGCACGACGGGTCGACCGACTGGACGATCTCGTGCAGGTTGGGCGCGGTGGGGATGCCGGTGCCGACGTCGAGGAACTGGCGGACGCCGTGCACCTCGGCGAGCCGGCGGACCATCCGGTGCATCACCGCGCGGGCTGCGGTGGCGGCCTCCCGCGCGCCGGGCAGGTCGGCCATGACGCGGTCGCCGACCTCGCGGTCCGCCGGGAAGTTGGTCTTGCCGCCGAGCAGGTAGTCGTAGACCCGGGCGGAGTGCGCCCGGTCGGTGCGCAGGTCGACCTGCGGGGGCTCCTCGAAGCCGGCCTCGGCCAGCCAGCTCTCCGCCGCGGCGCCGCCGAAGGCGTCGCTGTCCCAGGAGTCCTCGTCGGCCGCGCTGTTGTCCGGCGTGTTGGTGTCCACGCTCGCCCTCCCCGTTCGGCGGTTGTCCGGACCACTCAACCACAGCCGGTGATCGTCCGTCAGGCGGATCCCGGTGAACTGCCGCCCGTGGCCCGGGCGTCCCGGACGGCGGCCGCGAACGAGGGCACCTTCATCGCCGTCAGCAGCGCGAGGGCCGGGCCCGTCGTGCAGACGGTGACGTACGCGGGGATGACGCCGAGCCAGTGCCGGCCGCTCAGCCACTCGGCGAGCAGCGGGAAGGTGCCGCCGAACGCGGCGATGGTGGCCGCGTTGACGACGCCGAGGCCGACCGCCCGCACCTCGGTCGGGAACAGCAGCCCGGTGAAGACGTTGAGGGTGCCGAGCACCGTCGCCACCAGCATCCCCAGCAGCACCGCGACCGCCTGGAACGGCAGCCAGCCCTGGCGCAGTCCGGCGAGCAGGAGCCCGACCAGCGGGATCGGCAGGCCGAACCCGATCCGGGCGACCGGCAGCAGGCCGAAGCGGTCGGCGGCGGCGCCGGTGAGCAGCATGGTGACCAGCACCACGGCGAGCACGACCGTCATGAAGGAGGCCGCCTCCTCCTTGCCGATCACGTGGTAGGCGGCCGCGTACTGCGGCAGGTACACCAGGGCGAAGTAGTAACCGACCGTCCCGCCGAGGGTGTTGAGGAAGACGGTGAACGCCGCCCAGCGGTGCTCGCGGAGCGTCCGCAGGAACGACGGGCGGCGCGGGCCGCCGTCCGCGGCGCGCGCCCGCGCCCGGTGGAACTCCGCGCTCTCCGGCGCCCACCGCCGCACCCCCACGGCGGCCAGCCCGAGCAGCGCGGCGACCACGAATCCCCAGCGCCAACCGCCGTTCTCCAGGCCGGACTTGCCGATGGTGTGGATCAGCAGGGTGAGCACCCCGAAGGAGAGCAGCGAGCCTAGGATGATCCCGCCGTACGACACCGAGCTGAACGCGAACCGGTGCCGCGGCGGGGCCGTCTCCGTCACGTACGCGGCGACGCTCGGCGCCTCCCCGCCGAAGGCCAGCCCCTGCACCACCCGCGCCAGGACCGCCAGCGCCGCCGCCCAGACCCCGATCGTGCGCTGGCCGGGAATCGCCGCGATCCCCAGACTGGCCACGGCGATCACGGCCATCCCGAGGCTCAGCGCGAACCGCCGCCCCCGGGTGTCGCTGAGCCGCCCGATCAGGTACGAGCCGACCGGCCGGGCCACGAAGCCCACCGCGAAGGTCACGTACGCCCCGAGCACCCCGCTGACCCCGTGCTTGCCGTGCCCGAAGAGGTCCGCCGCGAAGTACGGCGCGAGGACGGCGTAGATGTTCCAGTCGAAGGACTCGACCACCGACCCGACCGTCGCCGCCGCCAACTCCCGCCGACGCCCGCCGGCTTCCACCCGGTCACCGAGCGACGCGACCGCCCTGCTCTCTGTCATGGCCTCAGCATGGCACCGTTCGGGAGCCGACGGAATCCGGCCTCCCGAAGTCCGCCCGGCCCGGCCCCGAGCCGAGCCCGGCCGCCACTGCGCACCAGACCGGTCAGTGCCCGGGATACCCAGGTGACCGGTGTTGCTGCGGTTCGTCCGCGCCCCCGAGCCGCTCCGCGTCAGCCGCGCGTCGGCCGTCAGCCGCGCGGCAGCACCAGCGACTGCACCGCCGGCAGCTTGCGCCAGTCGCTCGACACGATGCTGGCGTGCGCCGCCGCCAACTGCTCGGCGCGGGCCCGCGCCTGGTCGGCCGTCGGGTCGGTGCCGCTGATCTCCGGCGCGACCTTGTGCGCGTCGGTCATCACCAGCAGGTAGTGCGAGCGGTCGTACCACGCGGTGTCGATGCCGTTGAGGTAGGTGGCGGCGTCACCGTCGAAGACCACGAACCAGGGCCGGATCGAGGTGTCCGCGCCGGCGTACTGGGCGCGGGGGTCGCCGGCCGCGGCACCCAGCACGGACGGGAACACCTGGGCCTGGCCGATCCGGCCCGCCGCCGCCAGGTCGCGCAGGTGGCGGCCGTACTCCACGTCGGTGTGCAGGGTGTCGAAGGGGTTGCCCAGCTCGACCGTGCCCGGGATCGCGTACAGCACCACCTTCCCGGCCAGCGCCGAGCGGCTCGGCCAGTTGCCCGCCTTCACCGCCGCGTCGAGGCTCCCGTACGAGCCTCCGCCCGGCTTGGCCAGCAGGTCTGCGGGGCGCAGCACGGCGGAGCCGAGGTGCTGGGCGATCAGGGTGTCCAGCTGGTCGGGGCCCATCCCGAGGTTGGCGGAGAAGCCCGGCTTGAGCTCCAGCTTGATGACCAGCGGCCCGGCCGAGGGGTGCGCGGCGAGCCAGACCCGGACGTCGTCCAGGCAGTTCTCCAGGTTCTTGTTGGTGCCGCCGCTGTAGAGCTGGGCGGGGGTGGTGGCGGCGGTGCAGTTGTTGCCGTTGCCGAACGGGTTGGAGTGGCTGACCTTCCACTCCTTGGTGACGACGTTCGGCCAGAGGTCGAGCTCGATCATCCCGGTGCCGGTGTCCAGGCCCTGGGCCAGGTAGGGGAAGGCGGCCGGGTCGTAGGTGTTGTGCAGGCCGACGGTGGTGGCCGAGCCGAAGGGCAGGTCGCCCGTCCCGCTCGGGGCGGCGTCCGCCGGGGCGGTGGAGATCAGCGCGGCCGAACCGGCGAGCAGGCCGGCCGCCAGGAATCCGGACAGAGTACGGCGCATGGTCATGGGAACCCCCCGAGGTTCGGAACGTGCCGGCCGCCCTCCTCCGGGCGGCCTGACGAAGCATCGCCGAACTGGGCGTGCTCCGCATGAAGAAGGCACGACAATAGCGTGACGGCTGCACTGCTTCTCCCCGCACCCCCTCCCCCTCGTCCCCGCTTCGTCTCCCTTTCATCCACATCCGGTGCTCCCGCTGCTCCCCTTCTCCCGCCGCGCCGCGCCACGCCAGCGACGGGTGACGGAGCCTCAGGGTGTCGGACCGGCGGGTTAGCGTGGCCCGGCGAACAGGGTGCGGCCCCACCGCACCGAGGCGCCGAGCGGCGGAGGAAGCCGATGTCCCTGGTCCGGATCCACAATTTCTCGATCTCCCTCGACGGTTACGGCACGGGCGAGGGGCAGAGCCTCGACGCGCCGTTCGGCCACGCCACCGACCGGCTGCACGGCTGGTTCTTCCGCACCCGGACGTTCCGGCGGATGAGCGGCCAGGAGGGCGGCGAGACCGGCGTGGACGACGCGATGGCCCGCGCGTGGGGGGACGGGATCGGGGCGGAGATCATGGGCCGCAACAAGTTCGGCCCGCAGCGCGGCCCCTGGCAGGACGAGGAGTGGAAGGGCTGGTGGGGCGCGAACCCGCCGTTCCACACTCCGGTCTTCGTCCTCACCCATCACCCGCGCCCGACACTGGAGATGGAGGGCGGGACGACCTTCCACTTCCTCGACGCGACACCGGAGGAGGCGCTGCGGCAGGCCCGCGCGGCGGCCGGCGACCTGGACGTGCGGATCGGCGGCGGCCCGAGCACCGTCCGCGCCTTCCTGGAGGCCGACCTGGTCGACCACCTGCACCTGGTCGTGGTGCCCATCGTCCTCGGCCGGGGCGAGCCGATCTGGGCCGGACTGGAAGGCCTGGAACAGCGCTTCCGCACCGAGGCGGTGAGCAGCCCCAGCGGGGTCACCCACCTCACCTTCACCCGGCGGTAGCCGGTCTTCGGCCGCCCAAGCCGGACGGCGGCCTCCCCGAAGGCACGGGGAGGCCGCCGTCAGGCGTTCCTACCGGAACGGACCCGCCGGGATCAGACCCGGTCGGCCGCGATCAGCACGTACTGGAACGAGCCGTCCTTGTAGGACTCGATGAACGCCTCCTCGATGCCGGTGACCAGCGAGGTGGTGTTCCGCAGCTCCCAGTAGGGCAGGGTGTCCGGAGTCAGGTCGATGACGGCCTGCGGCACCAGCCGGTTGTCGGCCATCGCCCGCAGGTACTCGCGGCGGGAGTGGATGTTGCACTCGAAGTGGGCGTTGATCTGCGAGACCCACTTCGACGGCTGCCCGTAACGGGGGTTCCAGCAACCGGTGATGGTCACGTAGCGGCCGCCGACGCTCAGCACCCGGGCGTGCTCGGCGAACAGGTCGTGCAGGTCCACGTACATGCTGGACTCGTTGTTCCAGGAGCCCGCGACGGTGCCGGTCTCGATGGGCATGTTCAGCATGTTGGCGACCCGGGAGCGGACGAAGTCGCCGATGCCGAGCTCGGCGGCCCGCTTGTTGCCGAAGTCGGCCTGCTGGGTGGAGAGGGTGAGGCCCTCCACCCGGCAGCCGAAGCGCTGGTGGGCCATCACCATCGACCCGCCGCGGCCGCAGCCGGCGTCCACCAGGGTGCCGTCGGCCGGGATGTCGCCGAGGTGGTCGAGCAGCACGTCGGCCTGGGCGGACTCCAGGCGGTGCAGCTCGGCGATCACCTTCTTCTCGCGCTCGCTGTCGGCCGGGTCACCGATCGCGGCCTGGTCGATCTCGCCGATGCCGTAGTGGTGGTGGTAGAGGCCGTCGACGTCGCCCAGGCGAAGGTTGACCGGGCGAGCCTCGTGGTCCCAGTAGCGTGCGATGTCGCCCTGGTACGGAGTCGCCGGGCCGGGGATGGCCTTGCCGGGGGTGGTGAGGTCGTCGGTCAGGGACATGGGTCAACTCCTGAATTCTTACGAGTGGTTACGGACTGCGGATGACGTCGCCGGGGCTGTCACCAGAAGTCGGGCAGGGTGTAGCGGTGGGTGTTGGTCTGGTGCCAGTAGTGGTTGCCGTCGAGCCACACGGCCACGCCGCGCAGGAACCGCACCAGGCTCGGCACCGGGCAGGCCACGGCCAGGGCGGCCGCCTCGGCCTCGAAGGCGTGCATCAGCTCGTTGTGGACCTCGACGGCCTTCAGGTAACCCTCCTTGCGCGAGACGCCCTCGCGTTCGGAGATCACCGTCGGCAGGTTCAGGTGCAGCCCGGGACTGGACAGCTCCTTGGTGTACGAGTACAGGTCGTTGACGATCGTGGTGGCGTTGCCGGCCAGCGCGATCACCCGCTGCATGGCGGGCAGCGCGTGCAGCTCGACGGGCAGCTCGTAGCCGCCGACGGTGTCGGTGATCGTCGGGCAGGGGCGGAAGTTGTTGAACTGGCGCATGGCCAGGTACTCCCACACCTCCGGCACGTGGTCCGTCTCAGACCACGCCGCCTCGGCCAGGTACCCCAGGTGCAGCCGCGCCATGTCGTGCCGGAAGCGGTCCGACTGGGAGGGCGTGGCCGCGGCGGTGAAGTACTGCATCGCCGAGTGGTACGCGCGCCGGGGAGCGTCCTCCGCGAGCGAGGCCTCCCAGGCGGGGTGGTACTCATGCGTGGTGTGCAGCGGGTCGAGCGCGGTGTGCGCGAGCAGCAGGCGGCTGCCCAGGCCGACCGGCGAACCGCCGAGGTCCTCGCAGTAGCAGTCGTCCACCGCGTTCTCGGCCACCATCAGGCGGGCCGCGAGCATCAGGTGGTCCACGCTGGGCGCGTCGGGGTGGCAGGCCACCATGTAGCGCCCGGTGGAGAAGCCGTCGAAGTCCTTCTCCCACTCCGGCGGGTAGAGCTCGATCTCGTCGATCGCCCAGGCCTTGATCTTCAGGCTGAGGGCCTCCACCCGGGCGGGGTCGGGCTCGGCGATCGGGTGATGGTAGAGGCCGGGGATGGGGTCGCCGGTCCTGGGCTTGCCACCGGTCCGAGCCGCGGCGGCCGGAGCCACCCCGAGCAGGGCCGGAACGGACGACCCGGGTGCGGAGAGTGCGGGCAGGGACAAGGCGGGCGGCGCGGCCGGCGCCTGGACGTCGGGGACCACGGCCTCGGACACCGCCGGGGCCTCCGCAGCCGAGACCTCGGACACCGGTGGCTCGATCCCGGCCACGTCGGGCACGGTGACCTCCGGCACGGTGACCTCCGGCACGGTGGCCTCCGGTACCGCGGCCTGCGGCACGGCGGGCCGCGGGCTCAACTGCAGCCCGGAGGTGCCCAGTCCGGTGGGCCCACGGAGGATCCGCTCGATCGCCGGGGAACTCATGGGCCCACCGCCGGGGCGGCGAGCCCGGGTGGTGGGTCCGTTCTGGCACGCAGGGGCATGGAGCCTCCTCTGGAATGGATCGCACGATATGACGGGACGTCATCTCGCCCGCCGGGGAAGGAACTCCACGCGGCGGGCCCCGTGTCGCTCGACTCCCAACCGTAGGCGGGTGGGCCCGTTCCGGAACGCAACGGACGATCTTCTACACCCGATAGGGTGAACGTTCATGCTGACGGCGTTTGGAAGCGCTCCTGTCATGCATCGGCCCACCCCTCCCCCGGCGCCCCACACCCGAACCCGCCGCCCCCACCCGCCCACACCCCGCGTCAACCCGGTACACACCACCCGTGTCCTGGCCGCACCACCCGCGTTGGGCCCTCCTCGTCATCGTCTTCGACGCCCCCTCCTCTCCTTGGCCTGGGGCGAACAGCACTGCGGCCGGTGTCGCCGCCGACCGGCCACGACGCCTTAACGCTCAGTCTTTGCTTTTACGGTTCGCCGACACCGACGCCGTGCGGGCCGGGCCGGAGGATCCCGGCCCGGCCCGCGCCGTCGTGCTCAGGCCACCGTGGCGAGGCCCCGGGTGGACTGGGTCCGCTCGTAGGCGTGGCCGACCCGCAGGAGGGTGGGCTCGCCGAGGGGGCGGGCGAGCAGCTGCATGCCGATCGGCAGGCCCGCCGGGTCGTGGCCGACCGGGACGGACAGGGCGGGCAGGCCGGTGATGTTGGCCGGGGCGGAGAGCCGCACGTAGGCGTCGGAGACGCTCTCGACCGTGCCGTCGGGCCAGCTGACCGTCTCCTCGCCGGCGCCGACCGCGGTCATCGGGACGCTCGGGGCGGCGATCACGTCGACCTCCTCCAGGACCCGGGCCCACCCGGCGCGCATCAGCGTGCGGGAGCGCTGGGCGCGCAGGTAGTCCCCGGCGCTCATCAGCTCGCCGGCCTCCAGGAGGATGCGGACGTCGTCCTGGTACAGCTCGGGGACGGTGCGCAGGCTGCCCTCGTGGTAGGCACTGGCCTCCGGCACCATCAGGCCCCACTGGGTGGCCTGGATGTAGCGGGTCATCGGGACGTCGATCTCGACGAGCCGTGCGCCCAGGGCTTCCAGCTCCCCGATGGCGTGCCGGACGGCGGCCTGCACCCGTGCGTCGACGTGGTCGAAGTAGTAGGTGCGCGGCACGCCGATGCGCAGGCCCGTCAGGTCCGTGCCGGCACCCGGCCGGTAGTCCGTGGCGGGCGGGGACAGCGAGGCGGGGTCGCGCGGGTCGTGTCCGGCCAGCGCGTTCAGGACCAGGGCCGCGTCCTCGACGGTACGGGTGATCGGACCGACGTGGTCCAGTGACCAGGACAGCGAGGTGACGCCGTGCCGGGGCACGAGACCGTAGGTCGGCTTGAGGCCGACGACCCCGTTGAGGGCGGCGGGCACCCGGATCGACCCGCCCGTGTCGGTGCCCAGGGCGAAGGTCGCCGCGCCCGACGCGACGGCGACGGCGGACCCTCCGCTGGAGCCGCCGGCGACCCGGCCGCGGTCCCAGGCGTTGCGGGTCTGCGGGGTGGTGAGGCCGAACGCGAATTCGTGCGTGTGGGTCTTGCCGAGCAGGACCGCGCCGGCTGCCGTCAACCGTGCGGCGACGGTGCTGTCGGCCGTTGCGCGGTGGTCGGCGCGGACCCGGGAGCTGGCGGTGGTGGCCACGCCCGCGACGTCGATCAGGTCCTTGAGCCCCATCGGGACGCCGTGCAACGGCCCCCGGTAGCGACCCTGCGCCACTTCGCGCTCGGCTTCGCGCGCCGCCCCGCGCGCCTGTTCCGCAGCGACCGTGACGTACGCACCGAGCTGCGGCTCCACCCGCTCGATGCGGTCGAGGACCGAGTCGACCAGCTCGACGGGGGACAGCTTCCGGGCCTGGACCGCCGCCGCGGCGGCGGTGAGGGAGAGCTCAAACGGCTGCATCGTGCTGCTCCCCTCCGGCGCGGTAGGCGCTGCCGGGCGGGACGTCGGCGAAGTCCAGCTCGCGCAGGACCGAGACGACGCGGTGGATGTGGTTCGCGACGGCCGCGACCGCGGCGTGGCGCCCGGCGGGCAGCACCAGCCCGGCACGGGCGGCCCAGCGGGCCGCCTCCGGCGGTGTGAGTTCGACGGCGGACATGGGGTTCTCCCTCTCGGTCATGGCTCGGGCAGCGACCCCGAAGGCCCCAAAGCCCCAAAGGCTCCAAAGGCTCCAAAGGCTCCAAAGGCAAAGGATTCGCTTTAAGAGACCCTAGGCTTGACCCCTGCTTAAAGCAAATCCGTTGCATTAGTCGCAGCAGGTGAGGAGCCTCGATAACCCGTGGCTGCCCGGCCCCCGGTCCTGCGACGATGATCCGGTGAACGAAGCCCCCGCCGTGACGACGCCCGTCGTCCTCGGCATCGACGACCTCCGCCCCCTCCCCTGGGCCACGCGGATCGCCCGGACCAGCCGGGAGGGTGTCCGGCTCCTGGAGGAGCACCGCGACAGCTTCATCGACGAGCTGTGGCTCGACCACGATCTCGGCGGCGAGGACACCGTCATGCCGGTGGTGACCCTCCTGGAGGAGGCCGCCTTCCACGGTCGGCCCTTCCGGATCGGAGCGGTCTTCGTCCACAGCGCCAACCCCATCGGCGCCGAGACCGTCGTCCGGTCGCTCACGCGGTGGAGCTACCGCGTCCAGCGGGCGACGGCGTAGCGCCCGGACGGCCGGGCGGCTTCCTGCGGACCACCGCCCGGATCGCCCGCTCCCGCAGCGGCATTCCCGTGGACGGTCCGGCAGTCCTGTCCTAACGCTCGTGGACCATCTCGGGGAAGCGCGGCGACGGGCCGTCCAGGAGGTGGTCGTCCCGGCCGCGCAGCCAGCGGTCGAAGAACGACGCGACGTAGGAGCGGGTGGCCAGCACCGCGCGGTCCGGGCGGACGTCGCCGACGTCCTCGGTCGACTTCGCCTGGCTGATCGCGCCCTGGCGGGCGAGTTGCGGCAGCAGGGACTGCGCGTCGGTGTAGGAGCCGTGGCGCGAGCCGGTGAGGGTGAGGTCGGCGTGCCAGCCGGTGCTGTGCTGCCACAGGGCGTCCCAGCCGGGCTGCTGGTGGTAGCTGCCGGAGTCGGGGTTCTGGGTGCCCATGAGCAGGAACGGCCGGGTCAGGCCGTCCGCGGCGACGCTGGTGAGGTCGACGCCGGTGCCGTCCGGACCGGGGAAGTGGAGCTGCCCGTCGAGGTCGACGCCGACCTTGAGGCGGGGGTCGTCGTGCATGGTCTGGAGGGCCGTGGAGCCGCCTCCGGAGTGGCCGACCATGCCGATCCGGTCGAGGTCGAGGGAGGCGGCGAGACCGGGCGGGAGCCGTTCGTCGTGGCACAGCCCGGCGAGCCGGTCCAGCACGAAGCGGGTGTCGTCGACCCGGGTCTGCAGCGTCTTGCGCAGGAGGGCGCCGATGTCGAGGCCGGGCTGGGCCATCAGCCCCGGGAACACGGAGGTCGCGAGGTCCCCGTCGGGGAAGGCGACCTCGGAGGCGTCGTAGGTGTGGTCGACGGTGACGACGACGTAGCCGCGCGAGGCGAGGTCCTCCACCAGGCCGGTGCCCCACGTGCGCGGGTCGCCGAAGCCCGCCGAGTACAGCACGACGGGCCGCTTGCCGCCGGGGAGGGCGGGCGCGTCGGTGCGGGCGTGGGTCCGGATGCCGGCCCAGTCCGTACGGTCGGGCTCGAAGCCGTAGTCGCTCTGGCCGACGCTCCCGGCGCTGCCGAAGTGGTCGGCGGCGGCGCGCACCATGAAGGGCGCGCGGTCACCGCCGGTGGCGGGCCGGGTGGTCGGGTACCAGAAGCTGATCATCAGCGTGCGGTGCGGGCCGGGCTTCCAGGGGTCGTCCCGACGGTCGTCCGTCAGCTGCAGGGCCGTCGTGCCGACCGGGTACGGCCCGGTGGGTTGCGGCAGCCGGGCCACGGCCGGTCGACCCGCGTTCCCGCTCGGTGCCGCCACCGCGCCCGGTGCGCCGACCACGCCCGACGTCGCCGTCGCCGCCAGCAGCACGGCCGCCACGGCCGCCACCGTCCGCCCTCGCCCGCTCATCGCCGTTCCTCCTCGTTCGGTTCCGTCTTCGCCTTCGACACGGGCGACCGTACGGCTGAGGAGTGGCGCGATCCGTCATACCGGAGTGCCAATTCCCCCGGTAGCACCCCGGTATGACGCCGGTCGGGCCGTCACAGCGCCGGGGGCGTCATTCCGGCGCCGGCACGGCCGCCGACGAGGTCAGCGGGGCGATGCCCACCCTCGGACAGGAGAGGGCGGGCGACGGGCGGTCCCGGGCAACGACTTAGGTCGGGAGTCCCGCACCCGGTGGGTCCGCGGGCCGAGGCGGAGCGCCGCCCCGGCCCGCAGCATGGACGAGTCGATCTTCTCCGGCCCGACCGGTGCAGGGCTGGGCGCGTAAGGGGGAGAAGAATGGCCACGGCGCCGTGGAGGATCGGGGCCAGGAAGGAAGACCAGCGCTATGGAGAGCCAGGCCCGCAGCCGCACCGCACTCGTCGAGGAGCTCATGGAGCGCTATCCCGACGTGCCGCGCGAGGCGGTGATCAAGGAGGACCTGCTGCGCGGCGGCATGGCCTTCGACGAGTCCGCGCTCAGCGGCAGCGCGAGCGCCGACGGGGGCGGCGAGGTCAAGCCGAAGTCGTACTTCATCTTCTCCTTCGACCACCGCACCCTGCCCGAGCTGGGCGCGGCCGCGCTCAACCGGCCGCCGGAGGAGGTGGTGCTGACCGGCGGGCCGTACGGGCTGCGCCGCACGGTGGTGTCGGTGCGGGTCAACCCGGACTCGCCGTACCGGGTCGGGGCCGGGGAGGACGGCACGCTCGGCCTCTACCTGGACGGCGCGCGGATCGCCGACGTCGGCCTGCCGCCGATGCCGGACTACTACCGGCACACGCTGGCCAACGGGAAGTCGGTGATGGAGGTCGCCCCGACCATCCAGTGGGGTTACCTGATCTACCTCACGGTGTTCCGGGTGTGCCAGTACTTCGGCGCCAAGGAGGAGTGCCAGTACTGCGACATCAACCACAACTGGCGCCAGCACAAGGCCGCCGGCCGCCCGTACACCGGGGTCAAGCCGGTCGAGGAGGTGCTGGAGGCGCTGGAGATCATCGACCGCCACGACACCGCCCGCGCCTCGCAGGCGTACACCCTCACCGGCGGGGCGATCACCTCGCAGGTCGGCGGCCGGGACGAGGCCGACTTCTACGGGCAGTACGCCAAGGCCATCGAGGAGCGCTTCCCCGGCCGCTGGATCGGCAAGGTGGTGGCGCAGGCGCTGCCGCGCGAGGACGTCCAGCGCTTCCACGACTACGGCGTGCGGATCTACCACCCCAACTTCGAGGTCTGGGACAAGCGGCTCTTCGAGCTCTACTGCCCGGGCAAGGAGCGCTACGTCGGCCGCGACGAGTGGCACCGCCGGATCCTGGACTCCACCGAGGTGTTCGGCCCGGAGAACGTGATCCCCAACTTCGTGGCGGGCGTGGAGATGGCCGAGCCCTTCGGCTTCACCACGGTGGACGAGGCGATCGCCTCCACCGAGGAGGGCCTGCGGTTCTTCATGTCGCACGGCGTGGTGCCGCGCTTCACCACCTGGTGCCCCGAGCCCACCACCCCGCTGGGCAAGGCCAATCCGCAGGGCGCACCGCTGGAGTACCACATCCGGCTGCTGCAGACCTACCGCGCGACGCTGGAGGAGTTCGGGCTCTCCTCCCCGCCCGGCTACGGCCCGGCGGGGCCGGGGAACGCGGTGTTCTCGGTCAGCTCCTTCATGGACTCGCTGCCCGCGTGAGCCGATCGGCCCCTGCCGCCCGCGCGGCAGGGGCCCGGGCAGACCGAGGTCGCGCCCGGGCAGGACCCGGGCAGAGCGCGGGCAGGGGCCGCACGCCCCGCCGGGCGTCACTGCGTCTCCTTCGTCAACTCCCTTGCTGCGGGCGGACGGTCAGGATCTGCTCGGCCCGGCCGACCGGGCCGAGCACGTCGTGCAGGACGGTGCTGGTGACGCCGTGACCGGACGGGCCGAAGCTGACGCTGGTGTCCAGGCCGGTCCAACGGCCCTCGGGGCGGCGGTGGAAGTGGATCGTCAGATCGGTGTTGGGGAACATCCACGCGGTCGGGTCCTGCCGGACGGCGATGCCGTTGGCGGTGTCCACGAGGGCGACGAAGGAGGCGTGCGGGCTGCTCGGCTCGCCCGCGACCAGCTCGGCCCGGCTCGCGATCCAGGCGGCGGCGCGGCCCGGGGCGGTCTCCCGGCGCCGGACGTCGATCGAGGAGATGTAGCCGCCGCCCCACAGCCCGCTCATCGCCCAGGGCTCGAACTCCTCGGGCGCGGGCAGCCGCCGGTCGTGGGTGCCGGCGACGGCGGCGGTGTCGAGTTCGGCGAGGAACCACGCCCGGGCCCGGACGACGGCCCGCTCCCCGATCGTCACGGTGGCCTCGACCAGTTCGATGGTGCGCCCGGGCCGGACGGTCTCCACCGTGACCTCGCACTCCTCCAGGGCGATCAGCCCGAGGATGTCGAAGCTGATCCGGGCCAGCGCCAGACCGGTGCCGGGGCGCTCGGGGCGGCCTGAGCGGTCGGGGCCCGCGGAGCGGTCGGAGCGGTACCGGTCGATCGCGTGCACGATCAGGCCGCCGAGCGGGCTGAAGTGCTGCTCGTCGGGGTGCCAGGCGCCCTGGGCCTGGAGGGTGGGCTTGTAGCGGTTCTCGCCGGTGCGCTGGTAGTAGCTGTCGGGCGCGGTGGTGGGGGTGGTCACGTGCGCTTCTCCTCGGGCCGTTCGCTGAACGCCGGGCGGGCGCCGCCGGGGTACGACGGCGCCCGACCTCGGCGTTCAGGATCGTAAGGGGCCGAACGGCCTCCCGGGCGTGACGGTGACGCATCCCACACCCCGGGGCCACCCCCGCTCCGGAGGAGCGTCAGTGCGCGGCGAGCGGGTAGTGGTCGGAGAGGTCGGTGTAGGTGTAGCTCTTGCCCCAACTGCTCACCGTCCAGGGCGCGCTGTGCACCCGGACGACCTGGTTGGTGTACTGCTGCGGGCGGGCGTGGTCGGCGCGGTAGAGGACGTAGTCGAGGTCCTCCTCGGGGTCGTTCGGGTAGCGGTAGCGGGCGACGGAGTTGTCGGCGGTGTCGAAGGAGTACGGCCAGCCGGTGCGGGCCGAGGCCGGGGCGAGGTTGCCGTTGCTCAGCAGCGCCTGGTACTCGGTGCCGTGGGAGTCGATGTTGAGGTCGCCCGCGACCACGATCGGCTCGTCGGCCGGGATCCGCTTGGCGTCCAGGAAGCCGCGCATCGCGGTGAGCTGCTTGGCCCGGATGTCCGCGGCCTGGCCGCTGGAGCAGCCCGAGTCGGTGGACTGCAGGTGGGTGCCGACCACGTGGGTGCGGCGGCCGTCGACGTCCAGCACGGCGTACGCGAAGCCCTTGTTGGACCACCAGTCCGAGCCGCAGGCGTCCTTGTAGACGTACTGCTCCTTGTGCAGGATCGGCCACTTGCTCAGCAGGGTGACCCCGCCGTCCTCCGGGGTGGTGGAGCTGTAGCTGCCGGAGGTGGCGTCCCAGCCGCTGGTGGAGCGACCCACCACGGGGGTGTGGTACGGGTACGCGGCCGAGGCCTTGGCGGTCAACGCGTCGGAGGACGCGTTGTCGAACGCCTCCTCCAGCACGACCACGTCGTGGCCCTGGAAGAAGTCCGCCGAGGCGATCGCCTGAGCCCGGTACTGCTGGCCCCAGTTGGGGTAGAGCGAGGTGCTCATCAGGAAGACGTTGTAGGTGAGCACGTCGAGCGGGGGCGCGGTCACCGGCGTGCTCTCGGCCGAGGCTGGGGCCGCGCCGAGGGTGGCGATCACGGTGGCGGCGGCGCCGGCGGCGAGGGCACGGCGGACGGACGACAGCGGCATCTGGGCTCCGTGGGGTGTCGTGGACCCGTCGGGTCGCGGGATGTTGTGTATCCAACTTGCCCGGCGGCACGGCCCGCAAGACTTCGGGCGAGCATTCGGTGAACTCGCCGGTAACACCGGCGTCGCAGACGGGGTGACGGATGGTCGGGCGGGCTGCACCGCCCCACGCCCCGGCGCTCCCGTCCGCTTCCCCGCCGTGGGCCCTGCCGCGCCCCTCCCGCTCCCCCCTGCCGCGTCAAGCCCGGCAGGAGACGGGCCCGGCCCCCCTCTTCCGGACGTGGGGGGACGAGGTCACACTGTCGCAGGCGGCGAACCGGCACAGCGGGAACGCCGTCCGGCAGGGAAGCAGACACGCCGACAGGGCACCGCAGCAGGCACGCCGTCAGGCACCGCACCAGGCACGGCACCAGGCACGACACCAGCTACGAGAACACCAGCACCGAACGGGGGCTCCATGGCCGGCAGGAAGAAGAAGCAGAAGAGACCGCTCGCCGAAGGGGTGGTCCCTCCCCCGAAGCGGGTCCGCCGCCGCCCCGCACCGGAGCTGTCGCCGCGGACGGTACGCCGGACGGCCTGGCTGGTCGGGCTGCTCACCCCGGTGCTGCTGGCCGGAACGGCGACACTCGGCAGCAACCCGGACTACCAACCGGCCTGCGGCATCGTCGCGTTCCTCATCCTCTCGGCGGGCATCATCGGCATCGGCTTCGTCCGCGCCAGCGGCTGGGTCATCCTGCCGGCCGCGCTGTTCGGCGTGCTGCTGCTGGCGATCACCGGGAACAGCGTCCGCGCCCAGATCCTGTCCCACCGCGGCGAGGAGACCTCGGTGGTGATCACCGCGGCCCACAGCGCGAAGGACAAGAGCGGCAAGGTGAGCTGGACCTGCGACATCCGCCGCGCCGACGGGCAGCCGCTGCCGCACGCCCGGGTCGGCGGCTTCGGCTGCGGGGGCACCTACGACGTCGGCGACACCATGACCGTGGTGGTCGACCCGCAGGGCTGGGCCCCGCCGGCCGCACTGGACGAGGACCTCGACTTCGACGGCAGCGCTGTCTACGTCGTCGCCGCGCTCGCCGCCCTGTGGAGCCTGCTCACCCTGACCGCGGCGCGGCGCACCCTCCGGGAGTCGACCGCGCCTTCCGGCCGGAAGGCGGCCGGCCCCAAGTCGTCCGACCCGAAGTCGTCCGGCCGGAAGGCGGCCGGTCAGAAGAGCGGCAGGTAGCGCACGAGGACGTCCTGACCGGTGCCGGCGAGCGTGCCGTACAGCAGGGTGGTCCCGAACGCGTCCACGGCGGGCCCGGAGGACGGACCGGCCGCGGTGCCGACCCGCTCGACCCGGCCGGTCCACAGGTCCCGGCGGAAGACGTCCGCGACGCCGTCGGTGTCGCGGGGCACCAGCGTGTCGGCGTCCGAGGCGAAGTAGACCCAGCGGTCGTCCGCCGTCATCACGCCGGGCTGGCTGCCGTCGGCGGCCACCTCCGTCACCGTGCCGGCGCGCAGGTCACGCGCGTACAGCGTGACCCGGACGGTGCCCTGGTCGGACCGGAACACCCGGAACAGCGCGTACCGTCCGTCCGGGCTCAGCCGGCCCTGACGCGCCGCGTCCCGCAGGGTGCCGCTGCCGTCGACGCTCGCGCCCTCGACCCGGCCGGTGCGCGCGTCGTACACGTAGAGCGGGAACAGCTGCCGGGTCGGCGCGGGCTTCCCGGCCGCCGGGGCCGCGGGCTTCGCCGCGCCCGGCGCCGGCCGCAGCAGGTTGCCCGCCTTCGAGCGGAAGGCGACGGTCAGGCCGTCGGCGCTGAGCGAGGGCTCGACCGAGCTGCCGTCGGCGGGGGCGCCGTCCCGGCCGGTGCTGACCAGGCGGGTGGTGCCGGTCCGGCGGTCCGTCAGGTAGACGTTCGCGGTGCCCGGCGCGGCCCCGGGGGCGAGGTCGGTGCGGTCCGAGGAGTACGCGACGTAGCGGCCGTCCGCGCTGATCGCCGGGCTGAGGGAGTTGCCGACGCCGCTTCCGGCGGTGAGCGCTTCGGTACGGCCGGTCCGGCGGTCGTGGACGTAGACGTCGGTGCGGCCGCTGCCCGGCTGCCCCGGGAGGGCGTTGGTGGCGTCGCTGCTGAAGGCCACGTACCGGCCGTCAGCGCTGATCGCCGCCTGACTGGTCGAACCGTCCAACTGGGCGCCGCCGTCGGCCAGGCTGACCCGTTCGGTGCGCCGCGTCACCAGGTCGCGGACGAACACGTCGTAGAGCCGGTTGGTGTCGCCCGGCACCAGGTTCGAGGCGAGGGAGGTGAACAGGGCGTAGCGGCCGTCGGCGCTGAGCCCGAGCGGCTCGGACCAGTCGTCGGCCGACGCCCCGTCCGGGCCGACGTTCACCCTCACCGTGTCGCCCCCTGCTGGCGGCGTCGCCGATGCCGATGCCGGTGCCGCGGTGCCCGTCAGGAGCGCGGCCGCCAGAACGCAGGCCGCCCGTACCGTCGTGGCCTTCGTGGCCTTCATGGCCTTCATGGGCTGTCCTCCCCTTCCGCCCGGGCCGCCCCTGCTCCCCGCCCCCGCGCAGCCCGCCTGGCGTCGAGCCAACCTTCCGGTGCGTCCGCGGTCAATCGGGCGGGCGTTCCGATGGACACGATTCCGCCAACTCCCGCACACAACTCACACGCACCGCCCGGGCCTCGCCGCCGCCCCCGACGCCGCGGGCCCGCCGGCCGCCAACCTGCCGACCTGCCGACCTGCCGACCTCCCGACCTCCCGACCTGCAGCCACGGCATCCTTCCCCGGTTCAGGAAGCCGTCGCGGGCACGAGGTGGTCCAGGCCCTGGGCACTGCCCGTCGCGGCCTCCACCGAGCGGGGCAGCATGACGCGCTCGTAGGCGCGGACGGCGTCGCCGACGCCGGGTTCGGTGACGAGGGCGTGGGCGAGGTCGGCGCCGTCGAGCATGGCGAGGTTGGCTCCCAGCCCGACCGGGGGCATCAGGTGTGCGGCATCGCCGAGCAGCGTCACGCCGGGAACGTGCGCCCAGGTGTGCGGGGCGGGCAGCACGTGCAGGGGCCGGTTGACGAAGCCGTGGTCGCTGTCGCGCAGGATCCGCAGCAGGCCCTCGTCCCAGCCGTCGAACAGCTCCACCAGGTGTTCCCGCACGGCCCGTTGGTCGCCGAGGTCGAGTCCGGCGGCCGCGTGCCAGTCCTGCGGCGCGCGCAGGGCGAGGTAGCCGCGGATGTGACCGTTGCTGTTGCGCTGGGCGACGAGGGTCCGGCCGACGCCCTTCGCCAGCAGCGATCCGTTGCCGACCAGCCGGGCGAGTTCGGGGTGGCGGGTGTCGCAGCGGTCGAAGCCGGTTTCGACGAAGGTGACACCGGTGTAGTGCGGCACGGCGGGCGACAGGGCCGACCGGACCCGTGACCAGGCACCGTCGGCGCCGATCACCAGGTCGAACTCCTCGGCCGCACCGCCGTCCAGGAGCAGCAGGCACGTACCGCCCGCCAACGGGGTGACCCCGGTGACGGCCCGGCCCCACCGCACCGTGCCCGGGCGAAGCGAGTCCAGCAGCAGGCCGCGCAGCTGGCCGCGGTCGATCTCCGGGCGGCCGCCTCCCTCGGTCGGCCCCCGCTGCGCGATGAGGGCACCGGTGGCACGGTCGAACACCCGCCACTCGTCGCCCTCGGGGCGGGCGAGCGCGTGGAACCGGTCGAGCAGGCCCGCCGACCGCAAGGCGGCCTGGCCGGTGTCGGCGTGCAGGTCGAGGGAGCCGCCCTGCGGGCGGGCGTCGGCGTCGGTTTCGCGCTCGAACACCGTGACGGCGCGGCCGTGTCGCTGCAGGACCCGGGCGCAGGTCAGGCCGCCGAGGCCGGCGCCGACGATCGCGATGCGAGGGGCGGGGAGAGGGGGCATGGGGTGTCCTTCCAGGGGGATGGGAGGCCGGGCGGGCCGGCAGCACCAAGAAAGCACAGTCGCTACATAAGTGCAATGACTACACTTTCTTAGTGGGTGCACGTCGGGCTATGGTGGTGGGGTGACCGAAGCGATGGGGCGCCGTGAGCGCAAGAAGGCCCAGACCCGCCAGTCCCTGGCGGACGCCGCACTCGAACTCTTCCTCGAACGCGGCTACGACCAGGTCGGCGTCAAGGACATCGCCGACGCCGCGGACGTCTCGGTGACCACCCTGTTCAAGCACTTCCCCGGGAAGGAAGCCCTGGTCTTCGACCAGGACGACGACCTGGAGGCGGCCCTCGTCGCGGCCGTGCGCGACCGGCCTCCGGGCCGGTCGATCCCGCAGGCGCTGCGCGAGCACCTGCTGCTGCACCAGACCCGGTTCGCCGTCCACGCCGCCGACCCGCGGTTCGCCGACTTCCTCCGCCTGGTGCGGGAGACCCTCGCGCTGCGCGAGTACTCCCAGCGGATGTGGACCCGCCACGAGGCAGCCCTGGCGCGGGCCATCGCCCAGGCCGTGGGCGCGCCCGAGGACGACACCGGCTGCGCCGCCCTGGCCCGGTTCGCCCTGGCGGCCCGCAGCCTGATCCAGCAGCACCCCGACCCGCGCCGGGCCGCCGAGGAGGCCTTCGCCCTGCTCGAACACGGCTGGGCAGCCGCCCACCCGACCAGCTGACCCGCGCTACGGCGAGCCCCGACGCGCGGCGCGCCCAGCCACCGGCACATCGCCTGCGGCCGGCCGAGGTTGCGACTCGGCCGCCGACCGTGAGAGCGTTCCAACGATCTTCTCGGAAAGGGTACTTCGTGACGCTCGGCATGGTTCTCGGTGATCTCTCGGCTCGCGCTTCGACGCGGGAGCCGTTCCTGCTCTGACGTTCACGCCTGCGCTCGCAGGCCGTGCCCATTGGCTCCCTCCTCGTCGAAGTGCTCTTCGTGCCCCCTTGCACGTTCGATCACGAGGAGTACAGGTGTCCGAGATCCGTTGGTTCGAAGCCGGAACCGAACGATCCGCCCCATGGCATTCCGAGAACGGGATGTCGGCGCCCCGACGCGTCGTCGTCGCCGACGACCGGATGCGGGCCGACACCGCCTATCGTCTGGCCTGCGAAGGAACCGCCATGCTGTGGCGCGGCGACTTCCACAACGCCCGCCAGTTGCTCAAGGCCATGAGCCGCCGCGCCGACCGCAAGGGCCTTCCCCAGGGGGCCACTCCGGCGGAAGCCTTCCACCTGCACCGCCGCGCCCGCGGACGGCGTGCCCGCACGTTGAGCATGCTGCTGGTGCCGTTGGAGCACGACTACACCCTGGCACTCCGCAGGTCTCCCGATGTCCGCCGGGCCTGCACGGAAGCGTACGGCCCGCCGGAGCGGCCCTCGGTGGTCGCACTCAGGGAGCTGCTCGGCGTGATCGGCTCGAGCCAGTGGCGCCGGAAGGGGGTGGAGGTGCCCGCCCTCGGTGCGCGCCTCCGTCCGCACTACGGCGTGTTCTCCCCGGTCAGGGGGGAGTACGTGGACCTGGTGGCACAGGCGCCGCTGCCGTTGCCGACGGTGGATCGCGGCGCCGGTCCGCGCACGGCGTTCGATCTCGGTACCGGCACCGGCGTGCTCGCCGCGGTCCTGGTTCACCGCGGAATCGAGCGCGTGGTGGCCACGGACACCAATCCGCGCGCGCTCGCCTGTGCTCGTGAGAACGTCCGCCGCCTGGACATGGCGCGGAGGATCGAGGTGGTGAACGCCGACCTGTTCCCCCCGGGACGCGCCGATCTCGTGGTCTGCAATCCCCCGTGGATCCCCGCCCGACCGACATCCTCGATCGAGCAGGGCGTCTACGACCCGGACAGCCGGATGCTCCACGGCTTCCTGTACGGGCTCGCCGACCATCTCGCACCGGGTGGGGAGGGGTGGCTGATCCTCTCGGACCTCGCCGAGCACCTGGGCCTGAGGCCACGCCGGGAGCTGCTCGCCACCATCGCCGCGGCAGGACTGCGCGTCGTCGGCAAGCTCGACGTCAGGCCGCGGCACCCACGCGCCTCCGACGCCACCGACCCGCTCCACGCTGCCCGCTCCGCCGAGGTCACCTCGCTGTGGCGCCTGGCAGCCGCACGGACGCCGACCTCCGCTTCCTAGCCGGCCGGGCGGACCCGACGCCCCGGCGGCTCCCGGTGCCCCTGGGCTCCCTGTGCCGGAGGGACGGCCCGGGGCCCGCGGCGGGCCGGGTCAGTCGGGCGGGCCGCAGGGCAGGACGGCGCGGACGACGGCGCCGCCGGGGGTGTTGTCGGCGGTGAAGGTGCCGCCGAGCTCTTCGGCGCGCTCGGCCATGGACCGCAGGCCGACCCCGGAGGTCGCGGCGCGGGCGGGGAAGCCCGTGCCGTTGTCGGCGACCTCGACGGTGATCCGGTCGGGGAGGGCGCACAGCCTGAGCCGGGCGGCCGTGGCACCCGAGTGGCGGACCACGTTGTTCAGGGCCTCGCCGCTGATCCGGTAGACGGCGGCCTCCACGGCCGCGGAGAGCGCGGGCAACGGGTCGGGGTAGAGGTCGAGGGTGACGTCGAGCGACCGGCTCCCGAGGGTGTCCGCGAGGCGGTGGAGCGCGTCGGCCAGCCCCTTGCCGTCGAGGGGGCCCGGGCCCAGGTCGTGGGTGATCCGCCGGAGCTCGGTGATCGCGTGGCCGATGCCGGCGGAGGCGGCGGTGAGCGAGTCGGCGGCCTCGGAGCCGTCGGGCAGGTCGGCGCCGGCGGCGTCGATCCTCAGGCGCAGGCCGGACAGGGCGGGGCCGAGACCGTCGTGGAGGTCGTGGCGCAGCCGGCGGCGTTCCTCCTCACGGGCCAGGACGAGCTGCTCACGGCTGGCCCGCAGGTCCTCGTACAGGCCGAAGGAGGCGATCGCGGGCGAGGCCTGGTCGGCGAGCAGGCTCAGCACGTCGCGGTCCTGCCGGTCCAGCTCGGACTGTCCGGGGCGGGGCGGCACGAGGAGTTCGCCGATCTCGGCGCCCTCGTAGGTGAGCGGGAAGCGCACGCCGGGCACGTCGAGCGCCCCGATCCGGGCCAGCTCGCGCGGCCCGCTCCGGGTCCGTACCCGGACCGCGGCGGCCGGCAGCCCGAGGGCCAGGACCACCGTCCGGCACAGCAGCGGCGCCGCGTCCGCCGGGTCGACGGCGTGGCTCATCCGCTCCGCCAGCTGCCGGACCAGCTGGTACGGGTGCGCCCGCTCGCCGTAGTAGTAGCGGTCCACGGCCCGCCCCACCCCGCGGGCGGCCGGGCGCAGCAGCGCGCCCCCGGCCGCGGCCATGGCGAGCTGCCACCAGCGCGTGCCGGGCCCGGTCCCGCCGCCGGTGCCGGTGCCGGTGCCGGTGCCGGTGCCGGTGCCGGTGCCGGGCAGCAGGAGGTGCGTCAGATAGGCGGCGAACACGACCGCGACGAAGACCAGCGCGCCGAACGCGAACGCGGTCAGGTACCGCCGGGTGACCCGGTCCAGGGAGAGCCCGCGGTCGCGCCGGAAGGCGGCGAGCGGCACCAGCATCCAGACCACCTCACCCGCCACGACGACCGCGTACGGCAGCCACGTGGGCTGGTCGCCGACGAAGCTGGGGACGACGGCCAGCGCGGCCCACACCAGGTAGGTGGCCATCACCGCCCGCAGGTACGGGTGCGGCCCGGGCAGGTGCCGGCAGCGGACCGTGGCCACCGTCAGGGTGAGCACCAGGCTCGCGGCGAACTCCACGATCGCGTACGGGCTGAGCCATCCGTCCACCCAGGCGTACAGCGCGGTGTGGTGCAGCGGGTTCGGCAGGCCGTACCACTCGGGCACCCGGGCGGTGGTGCCGAAGGCGGCCACGGCGCTCCACGCGGCCACCAGGACGGGGATGCAGCGCCAGACCCCGCCGGGCAGCCGGGCGTCGGGCAACCAGAGCGGGAAGCTCACCACCGCGAAGGCGTTGAGGGTGGAGGCGGCCAGCACGACCGCCGCGACCACCCCGACGACCCCCGGCCCGGCCCCGGCCAGCGCGGCCGCCAGCGAAGCCGCCATGCGCAGTGTCTCCAGCACGCCGGCGGACAGCAGCAGCGCCCCCAGGGCCTGGCCGTTCCGGTTGACGACGAGAAGCAGGCCGGCCAGCGCGAACATCAGGCCGACCGCGACCCAGAGGCCGCCGAAGAGGTACTGCCCGCTGACGCCCTCCACCGCCGGGTGGGTGAACGCGAGGAGCGACCACACCGCCGCGCACAGCAGTGCGGTCCCGGCGGCCGCGATCGCCGTGGCGACACCGGCGCCGCCGCCGGGCCTGAGCCCTCTCATCCGCCACACCACCTCCCTGAACCGTCCCATGCTGCCCGGCCCGTCGTCCCGACCGCCCGGGCCACCCGTCCCGACTCCCGCAGGAGCGGGCGCTCGGCCGCAGCACTGTACGGCCGCACACCGCGTCCGCCCGGCACCGAACGGCGCGCCTCCGCTGAATGCCGCCACGGCGGGCCACCCGCTCGCCCCGCCGCTGCGCCTCCCCGAGCGGCCCCGAAGGCAGGACCGACCCTTCCGGCCGACCTTTCGGCACAAGGGCCGACGCGGCTCTCCCCTGACCCGCCGTCGCCGACTCATCCCCGGACCGGCGATCGACACCAGCCACCACGTCACCACGAACGGTCCGGCTACCGCCCCGACAAGCGACCCCAGAACCCGGCCGACAAGACCGACGGGACCGGACGAAGCAGCGGCAAATCCGGTGGACAGCGTCGCGATACTGCCGTCATGGCCGTCACCCGGCAACGTGCCCGAGTCTCGGCGGAGTACCTCGCCGCCCGCCCCGAGGCCGGCCCACCCGGCCACTGGTCCGGTGGAGGGGGTCCAACGCACGTTGTCCGCGGCCCACTTCCGTTCCTCCCTCTGGTCGGAGCCGAAAGATTGTTTGTCCGCGCTCCGACGCACCGGGTGCCTGCCGCGGCGGCGTTCTCCGGGATTGATTGTCCGGTTCCGATTGGTGCTGACCGGCGGCGAAGGAGTCCTCCACTGTGGGTGGCGCGCAGCCGGGCCGGGCGTCCGCTGCCGCCATCACCCACCGGAAGGTCAAGGAACACGCCGATGCGACGAACACTCACCGCCCTGTCCACCGCCCTGCTCGCCCTGGCCGGGGCCCTCGCCCTGCCGGCCACCGCGCAGGCCGACCCGACGAACCCGCAGCCCTACGCCTACGGCTTCCTCGCGGCGCTCGCCCGCCCGGCCAGCGGCGGCCCCGACGGCACCTACTACTGCATGGACGAGTACCGGCAGATCAACGGCGACGGCCGCCCGGTCCTGCTGCGCCCGTGCGACGGTTCCTGGAACCAGTTCTGGTTCGTCTCCCCGGACGGCCTGATCCACAGCACCAACGACGGCCGGTGCCTGTGGGGCCACTTCCCTGACAGCCCGTCCGACAGCCCGGGTGCCCGGGCGGTGGGCTGCAACGCGAACGACCCGAACCAGCGCTGGACGTTCAACACCGACCGCAGCGTGTGCAACGCCGGCGGCGCCTGCCTGACCTACGTCGGCAACCCGGGCCCGCGCTCCTCCTACGGCCTGTGGACCCTCGGCCGCAACGCGAGCGCGGGCCTCACCCAGGAATTCGACTGGCACCACTCCGACAGCGACCGCCCGATCAACCCCAACATCTGACCGACGCACGGAAACGTCCCGACCGTGGGGCGGGGCGCCCGCAAGAGGGCGCCCCGCCTTCGGCGACGTCCGCGCAGGCCGACTGCCGAGGCCGCCGGTGGACGGCCGGCGCCGGCAGCACGGCCGCAGTGAGCGGACCGGCCGCGTCCCCGAACGGGCGGGTCGGCTCGAGCGGAACCGGCGGTGGAACGGTCACACCGGGAGTGCACCGGCCGGGTGGCCGTGTTCTCGGCCGCACGCGGTGAGGGCGAGGACCCCGTGGCCCTCGATCCCGGTTGCCGGTCCCAGGTCGGCGGGATCGACCGAGAGTCGGGCGGCGATGTCGGTGGCGTAGCAGGTGTCGGGAATGCGGAGCTCCTCCTTCACCTGGAGATACCGGGTGCGGAACGCTTCGGAGTCGGAGGCGCTCACGCCGTCGAAGGCGTCGTCGGGGAATCCGTCCTGGTGAGGGAGGAGGTAGCCGGACTCGGCCGGATGTCCCGCGCTGCCGTCGTCCCCGTCCTCCCCGTCTTCCTCGGCGGTGTACGCGTCGTAGTGGCGTACCACTCGGCCCTCCTCGGCGATGCACCAGGCGGTCCAATCGTCGCCGCAGCTCATGCCGTACCACTGGGCTGAGCCGAACCGGTGGCTGAGCTCCGCGCACCGCTTCCGCACGACGTCCTCGCGCGCCCGGTCGTCCCCGTCCGCCTCACGGATGCGGTGGGTGGCCTCGGAGGTGTCGCCGAAGACCAGGGTCCAGCCGTTCAGGGCCGGACTGACGAAGACGCGCGAGCAGGCGGTGTGGGGCTGCTTCCGGTCCCAGTCGTGGTGGTCGTGGTTCCAGGCCGCCGCGCCGGTGCGGAACGTGACGGGGTGGGCTCCGGTGAGGTCGAAGGCGTCGAGGACCGCGTCCTGGTCCGCGGTGGGTACCGCGTACCAGCTTCCGCACAGGTGCAGGTCCCGGGGGACATCGGTCGGCAGCTTGATCCTGGTCAGCCGCTCCCAGAGGTCGCGGTCCCGGTGGTGGAGGGCGGCGGGCCCGCCGATGGCGGCGAGGGCCTCCAGCGCGCCGGCCCGTACCCCGGGCGCCGGCGCGGGACGGGAACGCACCTGCCGCAGGCCGGGGACGGCTGAGGAGCCGATCGCTCGCAACGTCCGGACGGCTCGCTGCCGCACCTCGTCGTCCCGGTCGCCCAAGGCCGGAATGATCCGGTCGACGAACCTCGCCGCGGCCGCGCCCTGGGTCTGCAGGGCGAAGAGCGCGACGCTTCGGACCCGGGGGTGCGGGTGGTCCAGCAGGGGCACGTAGACCGCGTGGTCGGCCACCGCCAACCTCCCCAGCGCCCACCCGATCCTCCGGGCGACCTCGGGCGAGTCCGCCGCCTCGGCGGCCTGCGCCAACGGCAGGAGCGCGGGCTCCCCGATCCGGCACAGGACGTCTGCGGAGGCGGCCCAGTCCACCGGTGACCGCTCGTCGCAGAGCAGCTCCAGCACTGCCGCGACGATCTCCGTCCCCTGTTCGACGAGCGCATCGCGAGCCGACCGGCTGTCGTTCCAGGGGCCGGAGAGCTCCTCGACCAGCAGTCCCTTGTCCATGGCGGGCACCCTAGCCGGGCGCTCTGACGATCCCTCTCGGGGGCGCCGGCGGCCATGCCGCCGGATGGGGAGCCTCAGGTCGGCGGCCGGGCGGCGCCGGATCAGTCGCCGCCGCGGCCCAGGGGGGTGTTCCACCGTTCGGCGAGGGCGGCCGCGTGGGCGAGGTGGGCGGCGGCCTCGGCGTCGCGGCCGAGCAGGCGGGCGAGGTCGCCGAGGGTGGCGGCGACCGGGCGGATCGCCAGGGTGAAGCCCGCGGAGGGCGGCGGCGCGTCACGGTGGGGAAGCAGCGTGCGGTACAGCTCGTCGGCCCGCTCCTTCTCGCCGAGCGCCACCGCGGCCATCGCGCGGAAGGTCGCGAGGACCGTGAGGAGGTAGTCGGTGCGCAGCGGCCCCACCCGGGCGAGGACGGCGCGGGCCTCGTCGTGCTGCCCGTCGGCGCACAGGGCCGCCGCGAGGAGGTCCGCCATCGCCGGGCCGTACTCCTTGGCCAGCCGCCGGGCCTGGGGGACGAACTCGCCGAGCCGGCCCTGAGCGGCCCGGATCGTCGCCGTCGCGACCTGTAGGAAGCCGTCGGCGTGCGGGGAGCCCTGCCTGGCCATGCCGGCGGTGGCCTCGGCGTAGAGCTTCTCGGCCTCCTCGCTGCGCCCTTCGATCAGCGCCCGCGTCGCCAGCGCGGTCTGGCCGACCACGACGGGCCCCGGCAGCCGGTAGGTCCGGGCCAGTTCCACGCACGTGTCGATGTGGCCGTAGGCACCGGCGACGTCGCCTTCGGCAGCGGCGGCGATCGACAGGCTGAGCAGGCCGAACCAGCGGAAGGCCGGCAGGTCGTGCTCGGTGGCGAGCCGGACGAGCTCCTCGCTGCGCAGCACCGGCGCGCGCCCGTCGAACTCGGCGTCGAGCTCGCGCAGCAGCGCCGCGAGCGCCCTCGCGCGCAGGCCCGGGTCCCCCAGGGCCGTGGCGATCGCCACGGCTTCCTCGGCCGCGGCCCGCACCCGGGGGTTCCGCTCGTCGGACAGTTCCGCGCAGTAGGCGAGCAGCAGCCCGCACCGGGCGGCGGGGGCGACGTCCGGCCGGTCCAGCGTCCGGCCGAGCAGCGCGACGACGGGCTCGTCGACCACGCCGTACGGCCGGGTCTGCCACGGCGTCGGCTCGGACCAGGCGGTGAGCGCGCGGATCACCAGCTCGCCGCGCCCGGTGCCGACCGCGCCCTCGATCGCCCGCTGCCGGGTCGCGCGGGCGGCCGTGACCGCCCCGGCCCGCACCTGGGCACGCAGCAGCCTGCCCAGCAGGTCGAGGCGTTCCGCCTCCCGGTCCCCCGAGGGGCCGGCCGGGGTCCGGTCGAAGCAGTCCAGGGCGGCGGCGAGCAGCTCGGCCGCCGCGTCGTGGGCGTAGCGGGCGGCTGCCAGGTCGGCCGCGCGCAGGCAGTAGTGGACGCCCTTGGCGGCCGTCGCCGAGGCCGCCGACCGCGCGAAGTGGTGGGCCAGCGCGGACACGTCGCCCGAGCCGAGCCGTTCCAGGCCGGCCGCGATCCGGCCGTGCATGCGCCGGGCCCGCAGGCCGCTCAGGTCGGCGAGCAGCGTGTCGCGCACCAGGGCGTGCGTGAACCGGACGCGGCCGGGGGCGGGTTCGGTCAGCAGTCCGGCGACCAGACCGGCGTCCAGCGCGCCGAGGACGGCGTCCTCGTCGGTGTCGGCGGCGTCGACCAGCAGCTCGACGTCCGCTTCACGCCCGACGACTGCGGCCAGCCGCAGGACCGCCACGACCGTGTCGGGGAGGCGTCCGAGGCGGCGACGCAGCACGTCGCGGACGCCCTGGGGCACCTCGGACAGGGCCACCAGCGCGCCTTCGCTGCCGAGCAGCCGGGCGCTCTCCCAGACGTAGAAGGGGTTTCCGCCGGTGCGTTCGGCGAGCGCGGCGAGCGTCCCGGCGTCCACCGGCCCGGTGCCCGCCGCCCTGACCACCTCGGCGACGGCCGACGCGGACAGCCCCGGCAGCGGCAGCCGCAGCGGGGACCGCCCGGCGAGCACGGCGAGCTGGTCCGCGAGCGGGCCCTCGATCTCGTCCGGGCGGTAGGCGGCCACCACCAGGAGGGGTGTCCCCGGGGGCAGGTCGGTCAGGCCGGTCAGCAGGGCGAGCGTCTCGGCGTCGGCCCAGTGCAGGTCGTCCAGCAGGACGGCCAACGGCCGCTGGCGGGCCGCCGCCGCCAGCCAGCGCGCCACCGCGCGGTTCAGGCGGAACCGGCCGGCGGCCACGTCCTCGTCGGGGCCCCGGCCGGACGCGCGGTCGGAGAGCAGCGGGGCCAGTGCCTCGGTCGACTCGGGCGGGGGCGCCAGGGCGGCGGCGATCGTCCGCAGTGCGACCACCCAGGGCCAGGCCGGTGGCGCGCCCTCGTCGTCGGTGGCCTGGCCGGCCGCGACCAGCCAGCCCTCTTCGCGGAGCCGCTCGCCGAGCCGTTCCAGCAGCTCCGACTTGCCCAGGCCCGCCTCACCGGTGATCAGCGCGAACCCGGGCCCGGCGGCGGCCGCCCGGTCGGCGGCCTGTGCCAGCCTGGCGAGTTCGGCGTCGCGGCCGACGAACAGACGGGTGTCCGGGGCGGGTCGGCGCGGCGGGGCCGGGATGGTCCGGCCCTCGGGCGGGGTCGGCGGCCGGCGCCCCGGCACCTCCGTCGCGGCCCGCAGCAGCGCGGTGCGACCTCCCAGGATGGCCGCTTCGAGCTCGTTGAGCGCGGGCCCCGGGTCGAGGCCCGCCTCGTCCGCCAGGACCGCGCGGGCCCGGCGCAGTGTCGCCAGCGCGTCGGCCTGCCGCCCCGCCGCCCACAGCGCCAGCGCGTGCAGTCGCCAGCCTTCCTCCCGCAACGGCTCGTCGAGCGTGAGCAGTTCGGCCTCGGGAACCGTCACGGCGGCCTGCGCCGACCGCAGGGCGGCGACCACGTTCAGCTCGCGCGCGACCAGCCGCAGCTCGTCCAGGCGGGCGACCTCGGCACGGGCCCAGGACTCGTCGACGAACTCGGCGTACGCCGCGCCCTGCCACAGCGCGAGCGCCTCGCCGAGCAGGCCCCGCGCGGTCTGCGGCTGCCACGGCGGGACTTCGCGCGCCTCGCGCAGCAGGCGCTCGAACCGCCAGGCGTCGACGGCGCCGTCGGGCAGGCGCAGCGCGTACCCGGGTGGTGCGCTGACCAGCAGGGCGGCCGGAGTGCGCGGTGCCCGCCCCGGCTCCAGCAGTCGCCGCAGGTTCGACACGTACGCCTGCAGCGACGTCACGGCCCGGGCGGGCGGGGCCCCTTGCCAGATCTCCTCGATCATCCGGTCCACCGAGACGACCGCGCCGCGCGCCACCGCCAACCGGGCCAGGACCGCGCGCTGCCGCCGGCCGCCGAGCGGGAGGGGCCCGCCGTTCCGCTCGGCGGCGAAGGAGCCGAGCACGCGTATGGAGACCGTCACCAGGCACATCGTAGACGGCCCGCCGAGGTCCAAGTCGCTTCCAAATGGCCTCCAGGAGCCCGGGGCGAGGCTTCTCGCATGGACACCACGAACGCACCGCAGCAGACCCGTCCGAACACCCGGGAGATGGTCGTCATCCACCGCGGACTGCGCCGCGAGTCACGACTGCTCGTCGAGCTGATCGCCGCCGTCGCTCCCGGCGACACCGCCCGCGCCCGCGTCCTGGCGGACCACTTCCGCGACTACCGGCTCGGGCTGAGCAACCACCACCACGGCGAGGACGCGTTCCTGTGGCCTCCGCTGCTGGCCAGGGTCGACCTGGAGGCCGACCTCGTCCTGCGGATGGAGGCCCAGCACGAACGCGTCGCCGCCACCCTCGCGGCGGCCGAAGCCGCCCTGCCCGCTTGGGAGTCGAGCGCCGGGGAGGCGGAGCGCGACGCGCTCACCGCCGCCCTCGCCGAGCACCGCGCGGTCCTCGTCGAGCACCTCGACGAGGAGGAGGCCTCGCTGCTCCCCCTCGCGGCCCAGCACCTGTGGCTGCACGAATGGAACGCGATGGGCGAGCACTTCCTGGCCCACACGCCCAAGCCCAAGCTGCTGTTCTTCCTCGGCATGGTCCTCGAGGAGGCCGGTCCGGCCGAACGCTCGGCGATCCTCGGCGGGCTGCCGCTCCCGGCCCGACTGCTCTGGTACGCCGTCGGCCGCGCACAGTACGCCCGCGCCACCCGCCGGGTCCGGGGCTGACCGTCTCCGCCCGCCTCCCTCCCCTCTGCCCGAACTCCTCCCGAAAGACAGGAAAAGCCATGAAGCGCTTCACCACCGTCCTCTCCGTCCTGAGCGGTCTGTTCCTGCTGTACATCGGCCTCCTCTTCCTGCTGGACCCGCAGGGGTCCGCGGCCGGATTCGGCCTGCCGAGCTGGCCCCAGCACGAGGGCACGGGCTTCCTCACCGTCAAGGGCGGGCGCGACATCGCGATCTGCCTCGGCGTCTTCGCGCTCCTGCTGACCGGCCACCGCATGGCCCTCGGCTGGGTGCTGCTGGGGCTCGTCTTCGCGCCCGTCACGGACATGCTGACGGTCCTGGGCAACCACGGGTCGCCCGCCATCGCCTTCGGCGTCCACGGCCTCGCCGCCGCGGTGGTCGCCCTGAACGCCGCCCTCCTCCTGCGCGAACGCCCCGCCCCGGCCGCTGCCTGAGCCGGCCGGTGGGTCGAGGTGCTCGGGGACTCCCGGCCGCCCGTTCGAACGCGGAGTGCCGGGGCGCCGGGCGGGCCTCGGCCGGGGTGGCGCGGAGTGCGGGGGTGTCGAGGCCGGGCGAGGGTGCCGTACTCAGCCGCCGGTGGCGGCGCGGTACGCCGACACCGCGGCCGCGAGGACGGCCTCGGTGTCCGACGACGGCTTCTCCTCGGCGATCTGCTGCACCATGACGATCACGTCGCCGACGCGGACGAACCCGGTCACACCGACGAAGGTGTGCGCGTCCTCGGGGAAGGTCGACGTGACGCGCAGCAGCACGCTGTCGTCGCCCGGCACGGCGGCCGCGGTGACCGACACGGTCTCCTGGAGCCGGGTGCCGTCCGTGAGCGTGTTGGTGTAGGAGGTGCAGCGCTGGGCGGCCCCGCGGATGGCGGCCATGACGGCGGCCGCCTGTCCGGGGCCGTACCGGTCGAGCGCCTCCTGGCCGAACCAGCCCAGGTCGTCGTCGCCGACCGGTGTCCGTTCCAGTCCCACCGCCACGTCCTCCGCCGGCGCGGCGTGCGCCGTCATGAAGGAGTTGACGCCGAGTTCTTTGCACGGCATCGACGCGATGGGGGTGGCCGACGGGGTGTGCGGGGCCCCCGTCGTGGTCAGGTTGGCCTCAGCGGTGAGGAGCTTGAACCCCTTGGGCAGCCGGTCCTGGGTCAGCAGGCCGTCCCGCAGGTGCTCAGGAGCCGCCCGGCCGGCGGCCGGCGCGGTCCCCGGCCGGGCCTGTGGGTCGGCGGCCGAGCAGGCCGACAGACCGAGAACCGCCAGGACGACCACGGCCACCGCACCACGACGCGTCTGCACCGATCCACCCCCCAAGACTCAAGATCGCGTCGCACTCTCCCACACCGGGCTGTCCCTCACTCACCCGGGGTGGCGCCGTCCCTCCTCGCGCGGGACGCCGGGGTGGAGGCGGCCCCGCCATCCGACCCCGCTTACCCCTCCGGTGGCGGCGCGACCCGCACCGTTGCCGTTCCGTGCAGCACCCGGCCCGCCGCCGTCTCCTCTTCGAGGCGCCGGGTGAACACGTCGAGGCGCGCCGCGGGTTCCAGCTCGAGCAGGCCGGGCGGCCAGGTGCCCGGCGGGACGATGATCACCACGGCGGTGCCCCGGGCTTCCGCGGCCGCCAGCCAGCCGGGCGAGACCTCGATGCGCGAGTCCGGCTCCCACAGCTCGCGGCCGCCGACCAGCTCCAACCGTTCCACGCGTCCGTCGCCGACCGCGACGGTGGCGGTGGTGGCCGGCGGCTCGCCCGCCGCGAGCGTGAAACCGCTGTCGACGGCGCCCTCGACCAGCGCGCCGTGGAGGTCCGGGCCGACCTCCACTATCAGTTCCGCGAGCGGCGGCCCCTGGGCCGGCTCCTGCACGGTCAACGCCCACACCACCGGAGCACGGCCCCGGCTCCTGTCCGTCCCATCAGCCACGACGGCTCAACGACCGACCCGCCCCGAGGGAACTCACTGTCCCCCGTCCGCCCGGTTCCGGAGGAACGACGGTGCTCGGCGGAGTCCGACCGGCCTCCTCGCGGTCGTCCGACCATGAGCGGGGGGCCGGCGCGGCCCGGTCTGCGTCAGGGTGTGGGCCCGGTCCAGCCGGTGGGGACGTGACCGAGGCGGACCCGTTGGGGGTGGCGGCCGACGGCGACGGAGGCGGTCTTGCGGCCGGTCGCGAAGTCGATGGCGGTGACCTGGTCCGCGCCGCTCTCCGAGACCAGGCAGGACCTGCCGTCCCCGCTCACCGTCGCCCAGTACGGCTTGGACGCGGGGATCAGCGGGCCCTCCTGGAGGGTGGCGCGGTCGACCACCGTCGCGTAGTCGTCCACGGTGCCCGCGACGCAGATCCGGTCGCCCGACGGGCTCATCGACAGGCCGTGGTGGCGGGAGTCGTTGGGCCAGGTGGTGCGGTCGGTGCTGGCGGCCGGGTCGACCGGGAGGGTCTTGACCCGGGTGATCCGGTCGGCCGTCACGTCGTACTCCAGGAAGCCGTTGAAGAAGGACACCTGGAAGTAGAGGCGGGTGCCGTCCGGGGAGAAGACGGCGGGGCGGACGGCGTTGGAGAGGCCGCCGAGGCCGGCGTCGTCGAGGCGCTTGCGCATGTCGATCTCGCGGATCGGGGTGAGGGTGGCCGCGTCGACGACGGTGATGTGCCGGTCGCCCTTCGTCCAGTCCAGCCAGGGCGCGTCCAGGGCGGTCTCGACGTTGCCGATGGACATGTTCCACAGCTGCCGGCCGCCGTCGGTGAAGATGTTCTCGTGCGGCTTGTCCCCGGTGTGGAACGAGCCGAGTTCGGCGCCGGTGCGGACGTCCAGGACGTGGACGGTGTTCGCGGTGGAGGCGGAGACCGCCACCCGGGTGCCGTCGGGCGAGAGCGCCATGTGGTCGGCGCGGTAACCCGCCACGGGGAAGCGCCAGTTGATCCGCCCGGTGGCGAGGTCGAGGGAGACCACGTCGGCGAAGCTGGGCCGGGAGACCACCACGGCGGTGCCGTCCGGCGTGCTGTACATGTCGTCGACGAACTGGTCGTGGCCCTCGCCGGGGCCGAGCCGGACGCCGAGGAAGAAGCCGAGTTTCACGGGGTTGAGGTAGATCTCGGCGAGCCGCTGGTCCTTGTCGGGGATGACGTTGATCCGTCCGACCTTGGTGAGGGCGCCGGAGGATTCGATCACGTCGGCGGTGCCGTCCCAGTTGTTGCCGACGAACATCACCTCCCGCAGCGCCGGCGCGGCCGCGGAGGCGGCGCCGCCGGTGACGGCGGCCGGGGCGAGCAGGCCGAGCGCGGCCGCGAGCGTGCAGAGGGATCGGACGCCGAGGCGGCGCCGGGGAGCTGTGCTGGACATCGTCGCTCCTTCGTGGGGGGTGGCACGACGGGTTGTGAGACGGTCTGTCAGCTTGCGCCACTCGACGGTAGGGAGGGGGCCGGTCGGCTGGCAAGACGTCGGCGGCGGACGCGTGCGCGGCGGGGGCCGTCCGCCCGTCGCCGACGGCCGGTCCACCGGCCGCCCGCCGACCGGCCGGAAACCGTGGAACCCCCTGGTCCAGGGCCTGGGCCCAGGCGTAGGGTGCGCCGTGTGAACGAACTGATCTTCCGGGGGAAGGACCTGTTCCGACCCTCGTGGTCGAACTTCCTCCCGCTCCTCCTCCTGCTCGCGGCCCAGGTCGTCGTCGGCGGGATGAAGCTCGGCGCCTGGCCCACGTTCTGGATGGTCCTCGCGACCGTCGCGCTCTGCGTGCCGGGCGCCGTCCTGAGCTGGCGCTGCTGGAGCCGGGTCGGAGCCGACGGCGTCAGCGTCTGCTGGGGCTTCGGGCGCGGCCGGACGTACCCGTGGCAGGAGATCCGCTGGGTCGACGTGCGGGAGACCAAGAGCAACGGCTCGGTGACGTACGCGGCGCGGGTCTTCCTGACCGACGGGCGGCGCCGCTCGCTGCCGGGCCTCCAGACCAGCCGGCTGTACCCGTCCGCGGACTTCGACACCGACTTCCAGCGGCTGGTGAACTGGTGGGAGTACAGCACCCACCCGACGCAGCGGGTGAAGCCGGCGAAGCAGCTCCGGGACCGGGTGACGCCCACCGTGGCGGGCGTCCTGCTCGGGTTCCTGATCTGTGCGGTGGTCCTCGTCATCGTCATCCTGCAGCAGCCGTAGCGGTCTTGACCGCCCGCTGAGCCGCAGAATCGTTCGGCCCCGGCTCCCCACGAGGGGGGCCGGGGCCGATGTGCGCACGGGCCGCCCGGCGCCTACCGCTGACCGCTGGACCCGCTGGACCGCGAGGTCACTGCCCCGGGTAGCCCGGCTGACCGCCGTAGGACGCCCCCTGCGGCGGGTAGGGCTGCGCGGGCGGCGCCGGATAGGCCTGCGGCGCCGGGTACGGCTGCTGCTGCGGGTAGGGCTGGACCGGCGGCGCCGGGTAGGCCTGCTGCGGCGGGTACGGCTGGGCGGGCGGCGCCGGGTACGGCTGCGCGGGCGGCGCCGGGTAGGCCTGCTGCTGCGGGAAGGGCTGGCCCGGCTGGCCCGGGTACGGCATCCCCTTGGGCGCGAGCTCGAACGGCTGCGAGGAGGGATCGATCGATCCGGGCGGGAAGGCCGTGCTCAGCTGGTCCAGCTCGGCCCGCCAGTAACGGTGGATGTTCAGCCGGGTCGGCTTGGTGCTGTGGGGCAGCTGCACGTACATCGAGCTCCAGACCGAGGCCCGCTTGACCCGGCTGACCGGGAAGGCGTGCCGCGGGAAGACCGCGACCACCTCACCGGGGCGGTTGGTCCAGCGGCTGGCGGCGTTGACCACGATCGAGCTGTTGGTGAGCGTCAGGAAGTAGAACTGACGGGTCAGCGCGACGATCAGGCCGAGCAGTGGGACCTCGTCGAAGACCGCGTTGAGCCACGGGCTGGGGCCGGTCTCCACGTGCACGCACGCGATGAAGGTGTCTCCCGGCGGTGCCACCTGGGACAGCTTCTCGATGACCTGGGCCTTCTGCTTCGCCCGGCGTATTGCCATGCTTTCGGTACCTCTTACCCCGTCGTGTCCGCCGACCTTGCCCGGCGGGAAATCGGCTGAGGTTAGCAGTCGGTGATCAGGCCCCGAACAGCCCTTCTCGGCAAAGCTTTTGCCATCTTTCGGTTTTTCGGGCCTGGCCGCCGAGCGGTCCGACGAGCAAACGGCCGCGATCGGGAGTGCCCGGACGCGATCGGGAGTGCCCGGGAGGAATCCGGAGGCGGTCCGAACAATGGACGGACAGATCTGGCCACTTCGGTCGATCTCGGCCACATCGCTTAAAGCCCGCCCCAAATAATGGCGTGATTACTTGCTGATAGTGTGATCACATGTGTAAGCGCTGCGGCGCTTCATGCCACAGGGGAGGGAGTCCCGGTCGTCCGATCGGGCCCAGTAACACAGGAGTTGCACCATCAACACCGCCATCCGCAAGGCCGCTCGCGGTGCGATGCCCGTCGCCGTGACCGCTTCCGTCCTCGCCACCGGTCTCGCCGCCTGCGGCACCGTCGAGCAGCTCAACGCCGCTCAGAAGGTGTCCAAGGCCTTCAACAAGGTCGGTGACGGCAAGTCGGCCGGCTTCGCGCTCTCCATCGACGCCACCCCCGAGCAGATCGTCGCCTTCGCCAAGGCCACCGGGGAGAAGGACGCCAAGAGCGAGGTCGACGAGAAGGGCGCCAAGGCCCTGTCCGGGCTCACCTTCGCCGTCGCGGTCTCCGCGGACAAGCCGCTCAAGGACATCGAGGCCTTCAAGAGCGCCAAGGGTTCGGGCACCAACAACGACCTGACGCTCGACAAGTCGGTCCGCGTCTCCTACGTGATCTCCGACCGCAGCGGCACCTCGCTGCTGGAGTACCGCCAGGTCGACGCCAAGGGTTACCTGCACGTCGACGCCAAGGGCGTGCTCAAGCTGGCCGGCGAGGACCCGTCCCAGGTGGACGAGCTCAGCGCGGACCTGCCGCCGGACCTGAGCGCCGTCAAGGACGCGCTGGCCGGCAAGTGGATCTCGTTCGACCTCCAGGAGCTCGCCGACGAGGCGAAGAAGAACGACGGGAAGAAGGCCGCGCCGAACGCCGTGCCGACGGCCGACCCGGAGGCCGCCAAGCAGCTCCTCAACTCGCTGAAGGACGTGCTCGGCCGCACCGTCACGTACGAGGACAAGGGCACGAAGGACGGTGCCGAGCACATCTGGATGAGTGCCCCGGCCCGCCAGCTGGTGGACGAGCTGTTCAAGGCCGTCAAGCCGGTCGCGGACAAGTTCCCGCAGCAGTTCAAGAAGTTCCCGTCCAAGGCCCCGAGCGACGTGCCGGACCGCAAGGTCGGCGTGGACCTCTACCTGAAGAACGGCGCCTTCTCCTCGGCCACCTTCGACCTCGCCCAGCTCGCGGACAAGATCGAGCCCGGCGTCAACTTCCCGGTGAAGCTCGCCTTCAACCAGACGGCCCCGGACGTCCAGGCCCCGGCCGGCGCGGTGAAGATGACCAGCGAGGACCTGATGAAGACGGTGCTCGGCCTCGCCGCCGGGCCCGCCGGTGCCGGCGCGGGTGCCGGCCGCCCCGCCGCGGGCGGCCCCCTCACCCCCGCCGCCCCGCTGACCGACGCGCAGCTCAAGGAGCTCGCCCAGCTCGGCGTCCCGGAGTCGCAGGCCCGCACCTTCAACTCCCTCGGCATGGGCTTCGAGGACATCAAGGAGATCGCGAAGGAGGGCTGACCCTCCCCCGCCTCCCCCACGACCGGCCGACCGCACCCGCGGTCGGCCGGTCGTGTTTCGGTGTCGGTCGCCTCCCGACCGGGGGCTACGGTTCCCGGCCCGGCTACGACGTTCGCGCGGGGTGCCCCGCCGGCAACTCGACCCGGCCGGAGCGCAGATGGCTGCGGTGGCCGTCGGTGAACAGCAGCCGCAGGCTGTGGTCCGCCGGGGCGGCCACCACGACGGCGCTCTCGACCGCGGCGTAGGACGACTCGCGGTAGACCCACACCCGGTCCCCGACGTGGAACTCCGCCGTCTCCGAGACGATCACCGTGCTCACCTCCGCTCCGCCCGGTCCCTCGTCCACCCGGGGGTACGGACGAGGGCCCCGCGCGACTCGGCACGGGGCCCTCACCGTTGGCGGACCGTCCGGGAGTCGGCCCGCTCAGACGTCGCGGCGGTCACGCGTCGCGGCGGTCACGCGTCGCGGCGGTCGGCCGTGAGCCCGCTCAGACGTCGCGACGGTCGGCCGTGAGCCCGCTCAGGCGTGGGCGGCGACGCACTCCGGGTGGCCCCAGCTGCTGCCGACCTTGGTGATCTTGTCGCCCTTGGCGTACGGGCGGCTGCACGGGCAGGTGCCCGGGTAGCGGGCGGCGAGGGTGCGGGCGGTGCCCGAGGAGCTGCGCTTCGCGGCCGTGGCGGTGGTGCCGGTGGTTCCGGTGCGGGTGGTGCTGCCCCTCCCGGCGGCGGCCCGGGCGGGGCGCGGCTTGGCGGCGGCGGCCGGGTCGGGCTCGGGCAGGTCGGCGGCGGTGCCGGAGGCGTCCTGCTGGGTGCGCGCGGCGTCGCTGGCGGCCTTGTCGGCGATGGCGTTCAGCGGGTCGCCGTCGACCTGGTGGGCCGGCACGTAGACGAAGGTGACGTCCCGGCCCTCCAGCAGCGCGTCGATCGCCTGGATCAGCTCCTGGTTGGCGACCGGCTTGCCGGCCGCGGTCTTCCAGCCGTTGCGCTTCCAGCCCTTCAGCCACTTGGTCACCGAGTCGCGGGTGTAGGTGCTGTCCAGCCGCACCTCCAGCGGGACGGCCGGGTCCGTCGCCGCCAGCAGCCGCTGCAGTGCCGTCAGTTCGCCCACGTTGTTGGTGCTGTGCCCGAGCGCGCCGGACTCCCAGCGCTGGGGCGCGCCGGTGGCGTCCGCCACCACGTACGCCCAGCCCGCCGGACCGGGGTTGCCCTTGGCTGCTCCGTCACACGCTGCAATGACTCGTTCGACCATGCCCCCGATCATGCCCGGTCGGGCGGCCCGGAGCCAAAGCCGGTCGGCTGCGGTCAGGGCCGCCGCGAACGGCCGTGCCGGAGTCGCCGGGCTCCCGGCCGCGTGCTGTCCTTGGGCGCATGATCACCTCGTCGCCGGCCCGGGTGGCCGTCCCGCTCGCCGTCTCCGTCACCACCGCCGTCCTGGCCCTCGCCGGCGGCGCCCCGGCCCGGGCGCTGCCGCGGGACGTCACCGCCGAGCAGTGCCAGGAGGCCGGCGGCACCGTCCAGGGCAGCGGGTACTGCGTGGGTGCCGTCGGGGTGGACGCCTGGGGGGCGGACATCGACGGGCAGGGCATCGGCGACCGGCCCACCGGCGCGGTCCGCTGAGCCTCCCCCGCTCCGTCGAGCGGGCCGCTACGCGCGCCCCAGGATCACCGGGTCCTCGGCGAGTTCGGCCAGCAGGGCGTCCAGCTTCGCCCGGTCGACCGAGGGCATCACGAAGACGTGCACGTAGCTGCGCCGGGTGCTCTCGTCGCCCGGGACCAGCAGCACGTCCTGGGAGGACAGGGACCACTTGGCCACCAGCTCCGCGCTCGGCTGGCGGAACCGCACGGTGACGGCGCCCGGGGTGCGGGCCGGCCAGAGCTCGACGCCGAGCTCCCGCTCCATGGCGACCAGTCGCCGCTCCAGGTGGGCGGCGAGTTCCTGGGCCGTGCGGATCCGGTCCACCTGGTCCTGGTAGGAGTACCGGGACAGGTGGTCCCAGAGGATCAGCGGGGAGAAGCCGTTGCGGGAGCCGGCGAAGGTGGTGTCCGGCGCGCCGATGTAGTCCGGCTGGGACGGCGGCGAGATCTGGTACTTCACCTTCGTCATGTAGATCCCGCACGGCCAGGGCGCGCCGGCCCACTTGTGGCCGCTCATCGCGATCGAGGAGACCATGTCGACCTCGCCGTGCTCGGTGCTGGGCAGCCGCAGGCCGAAGTCGAACTCGGGCAGCGCCGCCTCCGGGGTCCAGCCGTACGCCGGGTCCTCGGCGGCCATGCGCAGGAACGGCGCGTAGCCGGCGCCGAGCGCGCCGTCCACGTGGATCCAGAAACCGCGGCGCAGGTCGACCAGCGGCTCCCCGGTCGCCGGGTCGGAGCCGTACTGGACCTCGCGGCGGACCAGGCCGTGGTGCTCGAAGATCGGGAGCAGCCGCTCGCAGACCGCGCGGACGTCGTCGTGGGCGCCCTTGAAGGTGCTGCCCAGGTTGAGGTTCACGAAGACCGGGTGGCCCTTGGCGGCGAAGAACTCGACCAGGGTGGCGAGGGCGTCGACGTCGATCTCGCCCGGCCCGTCCCAGGTGTGCCCGGACGGCCCCGGGCGGGAGGGCACCTCGGTGGGCCAGGTGCGCAGGCCGGTCACCGGGTCGACCAGCGGGCACTCGTCGGCGTACTTCTCCAGGCCCACGGCGTGGAAGGTCTCGACGCCCAGGACGCGGACGGCCTTGGCGAAGGAGTAGTGGGTGTCCTCGGAGTAGAAGGCCACCGGGTGGTGGGCGTTCGGGTTCAGCCGGTCGGGCGCGGCCTTCACGTAGCGCAGCGCGTCGAAGGGGGCGGCGGGCGGCTGGATCAGCGCCTTGCCGCTGAGGTAGTCCCGGGCGTTCCAGAGGGCGTACATGTTGCCCTCGGTCGAGCCCATGGACAGCATGTAGCCCCAGTAGGACTCCGGGTCGGCCGGGTCGTGCGGGCGCTCGGCGTGCCAGAGCCTGGCGTAGTAGTCGAGGACGGCCCGCTCGACGACCTTGGTGTTGGGCTTGTAGCCGCCGCTCTGGAACGGGTCGCCGAGGTTGTTGATGTTGTTCGGCATGAAGCGGGCGAGGTCCAGCGCGGTGCCCTGCATGTCCTGGGTGGCCTGGTAGCCGACCAGGTGCTTGCGCTTGCGGGTCAGGTACTCGTCGACGGCGTCGAGCGCGCGGAGCCGCTGCGCGTCGTCCAGTCCGCCCGCCGGGAGGGCGAAGTCGCCGCCCTCCAGCTCCGGGCCGGGGTCGACGGCGGGCGCGGCCGTCCGGGCGCCCGGGACGGCGCTCGTCGGGGCGGCGCTCGTCGGCGCGGCGTCCGTCGGGGCGGCGGCCGGGGCGAAGGTGGCGGACGCGGTCGGGCTCATGGGCGGGGCACTCCGGGCTCACGGTGGATGGCGACGGACGTTCGTCGACCGCGGCAAGGATGGAACTTTCCGCCGCCGCTGGGAAGGTCCACCGAAGAACATTCGGCCAGGGCTCGATCTGGTTTGCGAATCTGCGGAAGCGGCTGCGATCCTGGCGGGCATGCCGAACAATCCGCAGGCCCGGCGCACACCCGTCGACGACGTGGACCGGGCGATCATCCGCGCCCTGGCCGACAACGCCCGCCTCCCGAACAACGCCCTGGCCGCGGCGGTCGGCATCGCCCCGTCCACCTGCCTGGCCCGGGTCCGCGTGCTCCAGGAGCGCGGCATCATCCGCGGCTTCCGCGCCGAGCTCGACCCCGCCGCGATCGGGCTGCCGCTCCAGGCGATGATCTCGGTACGGCTGCGCGCCCACACCCGGGAGCAGAACGAGAGCTTCCGCAGCACCGCACCCGACCTGCCCGGTGTGCTGGCCGTCTTCCACATGGCCGGCTCGGACGACTACCTGCTGCACGTCGGCGTGGCGGGCCCGGAGGCGCTGCGCGACTTCGTGGTCGACCACCTCACCACCCACCCGGCGGTCGCCCAGACCCGGACCAACCTGATCTTCGAACAGATACCGGGCCGGCGTTACCTCGCCCCCGGGCGCTGAGCGTGCGTCACCGACCCGGCCCCACCGCCGCGCCGTCGGAGTTCGACTCGTGACGAACGATGCTTGAATCTGCGCGATCATCGGGCTGAAGGAACAGCACCGGACTCACAGCCTGCTCGAACCCTGCCGAATCAACCGGGCCTCGAACCGTCCGCCCCGTTGACATGGCCACCCGGGCACAGCAAGCTCTGTCGAAACTGCTCGCTACAAGCACCCTTCAAGCACTTCAGATCATTATCGATCAGCTTGTTTCAGCGGAGTACTCGACAGGAGAAACCACCGTGCGCTTACTCCGGCCCCACCTCCGCCACGCCGCCCTCGCGGCGGCCCTCACCAGCCTCGCCGCCGTGGCCGGCCCCGCCCTCCCCGCCCGGGCCGCCAGCCCCGCCTCCGCCGTCCTCGACCAGGGCCACCAGAGCGTCACCTGGCAGAGCCCGCAGTACGCCAAGGGCACCCTGGGCGGCCCCACCGCCTGCCCGCCCGCCGCCCAGGACCCGGGCGGCACCGTCTGCGACCACTTCGACCTGACCGTCGACGTCCCGGCCGGCTACTGGAACGACAACCCCGAGGGCGGCGTCCCGGTGTCCGTCCAGTGGCAGAACCCCGCCGACGACTTCGACCTCTACGTCTACGACGCCGTCGGGAAGGAGGTGGCCACCAGCGCGGGCACCGCCGACCCCGAGTCCACCGTGATCCCGAAGGCCTCCGGCACCTACCGCGTCGTGGTCGTCCCCTACGACGTCCACGGCGGCTCGTACACCGGCCGCGCCTACCTCCCGCAGACCGCCGACGCGGGCGACCTGACCTCCTTCGGCGGCTCGGACGGCAGCTACGACATCAGCGCGGGCACCCTGAAGGCCAAGGTCGACTTCCTCGCCGACGACCAGCTCCGCCTGCGGGCCGCCCCGGACGGCGTCCTCACCGACCCGGCCGGCAGCACGATCATCCGCAAGCAGCCCGAACTCCGGCACGACACCAGCACCTTCGACGCCGGGGAGTACTACGGCATCCGCTCGGGCGACCAGGTGCTGCGGGTCTACAAGCACCCGCTGCGGTTCGGCCTCTACCGGGCCGACGACCGCACCGCCCTCTGGCAGGAGGACGCGCCGCTGCGCTGGAGCACCAGCGGGCTGCGGCAGTCCCTGGTCCGCGGCGCCGACGAGCAGTTCTTCGGCGGCGGCGAACAGAACGGCGGCTTCTCCCACCGCGACAAGACCATCCACGTCGCCAACAGCTTCGACTGGAACGAGGGCGGCTACAACAACTCCCAGCCGTTCTACGTCTCCAGCGCCGGCTACGGGGTCCTCCGCAACACCTTCGCCCCCGGCATCTACGACTTCGGCTCGCCCGTCCGCACCGGCCAGCAGGAACGGCGGCTGGACGCCTACTACTTCACCGGCGACGTGAAGAAGGTGATCGGCCAGTACACCGCCCTGGTCGGGAAGCCCTTCATGCCGCCCGTCTACGGCCTGGAACCCGGCGACTCCGACTGCTACCTGCACAACGCCAACCGCGGCGAGCGCCACACCACCGACGCGCTGAAGGTCGCCGACGGCTACGTGCGGAACCAGATGCCGCTCGGCTGGATGCTCGTCAACGACGGCTACGGCTGCGGCTACGAGGACCTCGCCGCGACCGGCGCGGGCCTGCGCAAGGACCACGCCCAGCTCGGCCTGTGGACCCAGAACGGCCTGCCCAACCAGGCCGACGAGGTCAAGGCCGGGGTACGGGTGCGCAAGCTCGACGTGGCCTGGGTCGGCAACGGCTACGACTTCGCGCTGAACGCCTGCGACCAGGCCAAGGCCGGCATCGAGCAGAACAGCGACGCCCGCGGCTTCGTCTGGCTGCCCGTCTCCTGGGCCGGCGCGCAGCGCTGCGGCGTGCTGTGGAGCGGCGACCAGAGCCTGTCCTGGGACTACATCCGCTGGCAGATACCGACCTACGCGGGCGCCACCATGTCCGGCATCGCGTACGACACCGGTGACGTCGGCTCGATCTTCCGCCGCGACCCGAAGATGTACACCCGCGACCTGCAGTGGAAGGCCTTCCTCCCGGCCATCATGACCATGGACGGCTGGGCCCGGGACATGTCCGGCAAGGAGCAGCGCGACCAGCAGCCCTGGTTGGACGGGGAGCCCTACACCTCGATCAACCGCAGGTACCTGCAGCTGAAGGAGCGGCTGCTGCCGTACATGTACACGCTGTCCGCGGAGGCCACCCGGACGGGCATCGGCGCGGTGCGCCCGCTCGCCCTGGAGTACCCGGACGACCCGGCGGCGCTCGGCCCGAACGCGACCTACGAGTTCCTGGCCGGGCCGGACTTCCTGGTCGCGCCGGTCTACTCCGACACCTCGGTCCGCAACGGCATCTACCTGCCCGCGGGCACCTGGACGGACTACTGGACCGGGCGCACCTACCAGGGCCCGACCACCATCGACGGCTACTCCGCCCCGCTGGACACCCTGCCGCTGTTCGTCCGCGGCGGCGCGATCGTCCCGATGTGGCCCAAGGGCACGCTGTCCTGGCAGAACCGGGACCGCGGCGAGCTCGACTACGACCTCTACCCGCAGGCGCAGGGCGACTCCTCCTACACCCTGTACGAGGACGACGGCGTCACCCGGCAGTTCACCGCGGGCGCCTCGGCCACCCAGCAGGTGGACGTGCACGCCAACCGCGCCGTCACCACCGTCAAGGTCGGCGCGAGCGTGGGGAGTTACACCGACAAGCCGAGCGCGCGCAGCTACCGCTTCACCGTGCACGGCCAGGACGCCCCGCGCCAGGTGGTCACCGAGGGAGGTCCGCTGCCCCGGCTCGGCTCGGCGGCGGCTGTCGCCTCCGCCACGTCCGGGTGGTACCACGACCCGGCCACCGGCGTCACCGAGGTCAAGACGCCGGCCGTCTCCACCGACCGGGCCTTCTCCCTCCACCTGATCCACGGCGGCCACTGACCCACGGGCCGCCGGCCGGTCACCGCGGGGCTCCCTCGGCACACCGAGGGAGCCCCGTGCCCGTTCCGGCAGCCGCGGCAGGCCGGCCGCGCCGGGAGCCGACCGGCGACGGCGGCGGGCCCCGGCCGCGGGGTTTCCAAACCTTCCGGAGCGAAGAATCGGGATCCTCGCAGGTGGGGGCGGTGAGGATCACTCGGGTGGCGTCCTTCGGGAGAGTGTCGATGGGGCGGGGCTGACAATCGAGGGGGCTTCGTCCCCGCTTCCATCGGACGGGAGGACGGTCATGTCATCTCCAGCGATCCCTCGGTCCGTCATCGAACAGGATCTGCGCGGGCTCGCGGACCGGCTGGGCCCGGCCCGGAGCCCGGAGCTGTCCGAGCGGGTGGTCCGGCTGGTGCTGTCGCGGGTCGGCGGCCAGGTGGCCGAGGACCTCGCCGCGTTCGCGGGGCGCGATGCCGCGGCACACGGTGACCAGCGGTACATCTATTCCGGTTACCTCAGTTTCCGGTCGGTGATGGCCCACCGGCTGGCGCACGCCGTGGGAACCCTGCGCCTCCCCGGCGTGCCCGCCGACCTCCTGACGGCGCAGGCCCGCCGGATCTCCGAGGAGGCCCGGCTCGCCACCGGCGTGGAGATCCACCCGGGCGCCGCGATCGGCCGGCGGTTCGTGGTCGACCACGGATCGGGGACGGTCATCGGCGAGGACTGCGAGATCGGCGACGACTGCTACTTCCTGCAGAACATCGTGCTCGGGGCACGGGACATCGTCGCGCGTTCCGACGGATCGGTCCGCCCGCGCCGCCACCCGCGGATCGGCAGCCGCGTGCAGATCGGCGGCGACGTGTGCGTGTTCGGGCCGGTGTGCGTGGGCGACGACTGCGTGATCGACCCGGGGGCGCGGATCACCACGGACGTCCCGGCCGGGGCGCGGGTCCGGGTGGTGTCCACCACGCAGATCAGCCTGACGGAGCGCGCACCGGTGGTCCACGGGGTCGCCGTGGTGGCGGGGTGCCTCGTCATCACCGGCTGCCGGCTCCACGGGACGGTCCCGGTCGTCCTGGACGGGAATCGCACGCCCTGCGCGTCGCTGACCGTGGTCGGGGCGAGCGACACGGAGATGCACTGCCGGCCGGCCGGCGACTGGCCGGCCCGGCCGTCCGCCCTCGGACTGCTCTCCCGGGGGCAGCTGGTCTGCTACGTCCGGCCCGTCGCCGAGGTGCTGAACCGGTGCCGGGACGACGCGGGCCGTCCGCAGGCGACGTCCTGCGGCTGAGAGCCACCAGGGCGCCGCGCGGGCGCCCGACCAGTGCCCGCCTTAGGCGGCGGAAGGGCGGTGTGCCGTGCCCACTCCTGACATCGGTCACCGGATCGAGCTGTTCGAGTCGTACCTGACGCGCCATCCACGGCTGCGGCTGCGGATCTCCTGCCCCTCCCAGGAGTTCTCGGAGCTGGAGATGGCCCAGGGAGTGGGCCGCTGGTTCTCCTGCGTCCGGGGACTGTGGGAATCCTTGGACGTCGGCTCGCGGCCGGACCTCGCCCTTCTGATGTTCCAGGCACCGGCGGTACCCCGGTCCGTCGAGCGGTACGTGCTCGGACTCGTACCGCCGGGCGGCGCCGGGCCGGGTGACCGGCTGGCGCGGCACGCCCTGCTCGCCGTGGACGACGACTCGGACCGGCATCTGAGCGAGAAACTCCTGGAGCGGCCGGACCTGCTGCGCCGGGTGCGGGCCCTGGTCACGCGGGCCAGGGAGCGCGGCCAGGTGGTCGAGCCACTCTCCTGCTACCAGGCCAGCGCCCGGATGGACGAACTGGCGGACCGCCTCGGCCTGGACTGCCGGGAGACGCCCACCCGGACCCTGGAGCTGGGATCCAAGGCCGGCAGCCGGCAGCTCTTCCGGGCCGCGGGACTGGCCCACGCCCCCGGCACCTACACGGCCGCCTTCGAACTCCCGGCACTGGCCCGGCAGATGGCCGACCTGACCCGCGCCCATGGGCCCGGCAGATGGCTGCTGAAGATCAACGAAGGCTACGGCTCGGGCCACGGCCTGGCCGTCGTGACGGCCACCGAGCCCACCCACGCGGCAGCCCTGACGGCCCTGCGGCAGCTCAGACCTTTGACCGGGAGCATCTCGCGCGCCCAGTTCCTCGCGGGCCTGTCGGCCAACGGCGCGATCATCGAGCAGTACCTCGGCACACCGCCGGGGGGCGAGAAGCGCTCCCCCAGCGCCCTGCTGTTCATCGGCCCCGGCGCCGACGGTGAACCCGGCGTCCAGCTGCTGGGCACCCACGACCAGGTCCTCGGCGAGGACCTGCAGTACCTCGGCTGCCGCTTCCCGGCCTCCGTCCGCTACCGGGAGACCGTCACCGCGATGTCCCTCGCCGCCGCGGGCCGCCTCGCCCGGGCCGGTGTGCGCGGGCACGTCGGCGTCGACTTCCTGGCCCGCGGGGACGGCGGCGGCCGGTGGGACGTCCGGGCCGTCGAACTCAACCTGCGCCAGACCGGCACCACCCACCCCCACCGCACCGTTCGCGCCCTCGTCCCGGGCACCTGGCACGACGACGGCCGGCTGACCCACCGCGGTGCCGAGGTCCACTACACCGGCACCGACGGCCTGATCTCCCCGGCCTACCGGGGGCTCACGCCCGCCGACGTGATCCGCGCGCTCGACGGCCGACCGGACGTGGCGTTCGACCACACCAGCGCCCGCGGGGTCATCCCCCACTTCTGGACCGCCCTCGAACCCTTCGGAAAACTCGGCGCCACGGTCCTGGGCGACTCGCCGGACGATTGCGCGCTCCTCCGACACCGCTTCGTCGAACTCCTCGACGACCTCGCCGCCCGCGCCGCCGAGGCGGCCCCCCGACGCCGGGAGCGGCAGGACGCCACCACCCCGGGCCACTGATCCCCGCCCGAACGCCCCCTGCCCCGCCCCTTCGTCGGGGGCCGCCACGACGGGCGGCCCGGCGGTCACGCGGTCTTCCGCACGCCGTCAGTGGCGGGCTCCGGGGCGGTGGGTGTCGCAGTACCAGCCGGCCGGGTAGAGGCGGGCGCCGGGCAGGCCGCAGGGGATGCGGCCGGCCGAGCAGTGGCCGGTGCGGACCGGGGGGATGACCCGGCCGGCCGGCGGTGGGGCGTTCAGCGTCAGGGCGGCGTGGTAGGGCTCGCCGGTGTCCACACCGCGCCGCTGTTCGGGGACGCGGACGCACTCCACGGCGCGGCGCCCGGTGGAGGCGTCGCGCTGCCGCGGGATCAGCGGACCGGCGTCCGGGTCGACCAGGACCCCGCCGTTGTCGAGGTAGCGGCGCCGGTCCTCCTCCGGCGCCCAGAAGCGCAGCGCGCCACCGGAGTCGGCCCGCAGGGCGACCGGGACGTAGGCGCCGCCGACGACGCGGCGCACGAAGTCGTCGATCCGCGGGACGAGCACCTCCCAGCTCGGGTGCCAGCGGCGGCAGCGGCCGCTGCCCCGCACCGGGCAGGGCCGGGCGTCGGTGTGGTCGCATCTCCGCAGCCGGAGGGTGCGCACGCCGCCGCGCACCAGCAGGTCGCGGTCCTCGCGGATGGCCCGCGCGGGCAGGTCGTCGGTGCGCACCCAGGGCGCCCGGTCGATCAGCGGCGCCTTCGGGTCGACGGTGTGCCAGACCGCGGTGATGCCGTCCTGCCGTGCGAGCCGGCTCCGCCGCCGTACGGACTGCGCGGTGCGGTAGGACAGTTGGGGCTCGAAGCCGAAGCGGCGGCCGTCCGCGCCGGTGACCAGCACGGCGGCCCGGCACCGGCCGTCCGCCGCGCGGGGCTCGATCTCGACGGCGTGCCCGTCGCTCGCGGCGGCCCGGGCGTAGCGCTCCTGGTAGGCCCGGCGCTCCTCGCCGCGCGGGTCCTCGTGGGCCCGGCGGTGCGGGCTGTGGTGGGTGGCGATGCGCCGGCCCCGACGGAGCGACAGGTACATCCACTCCGGCTGGTCGGGGCGGGCGTCGTAGCAGGTGGGGCAGCGCAGTCCGCGTTCGGCGACGGGTCGCCGGTCGGCGCGGAGGCGGTCCCACAGGCCGGGCAGCTCGGGGACTCCGAGATCGGCTCGGTCGAGGTCGAGGATGCGGTCGAGTGCGGTGCTGAAGACCGGGTTGCGCGTAGGGAGTTCACCGTCGTACTCGTTCATGGCGTCTCGTCTCTGCCATCAACCACGAGAGGGGGCTTCCAGTCTGCACCGGGCCACCGACGAGGGGGACCGCTACGGTGCTGGTGGACGGAGTCCCGGGTGCACGGAGGGCGCAATGGCGGACACGGGTTTCGAGGGACCGGCCGGACGGGGGCGGTCCTTCGAGGTGTGGGAGCTCGGCCGGGTGGAGTCCCCCCTGACGGAGCGGGCGGGGGCGCCCCGGCAGGGTGACGAGGGCGCGCCGGAGGCCTGGGTGGCCTTCGACGCGTCGGTGGGGCGGGCGCTGCGGGACCTGGCGGTCGGGCAGGAGGTGCTGCTGCTGACCTGGCTCGACCGGGCCGACCGGGAGGTGCTCGCCGTCCACCCGCGCGGGGACCGCTCCCGGCCGTCGACCGGGGTGTTCGCCACGCGCTCGCCGGACCGGCCGAACCCGATCGGGCTGCACCGGGTCACCGTGCTGGCCGTGGACGGCCTGCGGCTGCGGGTCAGCGGCCTGGAAGCCGTCGACGGCACGCCGGTGCTGGACGTGAAGCCGGTGCTGCCCGGGATCGCGGAGCGCTAGCGGCCCGTCTTCAAACCCCCGTCGTCCGCCCGGAGGGCGGGCGGGGCGGCGTTGGGGTGCGTGCATCGCAAGGCGGAGGAGGGAGCCACTGCGGAGCATTGGCGACTGACGACAACGCGGCGAGGTGCGTGCCCCGGCGCCGGCCCGCAGGCGAGGGTTTGAAGACGGGCCCTAGCGGCCCGTACGGTTCGTCAGGCCGGCCAGCGCAGCACCGCGCCGAGGCCGCCGGGCGGGCCGGGGAGGGTGTCCGGGACGAGCAGCGCCTCGGCGCCGCAGGCCGCGCCGGCGCGGAGCAGGGCGTCGGCGGCGGGGGCCTGCTCGGGGTGGGCCACGCCCATGCCGCGCAGCTCGGCCCGCTGGACGCCGATGTGCTCGGGCTCGGGGCCGGTCCACACCGGGCGTTCCGGGTCGTGGCCGCCCGACTGCAGCAGCAGGGCGGCGAGTTGGTGCTGCCGGGCGGCGCTCACCACGGCGGGGATGCCCTGGGCGGCGGGGCCGGGCGCGGTGGAGGTGCCGGCCGCGTCGGTGCCGTGCTCGCCGGGGCGGCCGACCGCGGTGCGGTAGGTGTCCAGGACCTCGGCCAGGTGCCGGGCGCGGTGGTCGTCCCAGGCCGAGGCGATGCGTCGGCCGAAGGCTTCCCTGGCGATTCCGTCGGCCCGGCCGCCACCGTCCAGTTCGACGGTCAGCGGTCGCAGGTGCTGGGGCAGCCGGTCGTGGACGGCGCGGCGTTCGCGGACGTCCCCGGTGAGGACGAGCAGCCGGGCGCCGCTGTCCGGCCAGATCCGGGTGAGGTGGTCGGCGATGATCCCGGCGGTGCGCTCCCAGGTGTCCTCGACCCGGTGCCGGTAGTGCCACTCGTAGCGGTCGGCGGGCGGGGCGCGGTGGCCGCGGCCCTGCCACTGCGGCGCCTCGACGGTGCCGACCACGGCACTGCGCCCCAGCTCGTACCGTTCCAGCTCGGCGCCGGTACGGTCGACGGCGGCGACCAGACAGGCGGGCGCCGCGTCGTCGAGCAGGCCGACCAGCGGGCTGGTGTGCGGGAGCGGGGCCCAGGTGGCGGCGACGTCGGGCGGGGAGCCGGCGAGCGGGACGTCCAGGGCCACCTCGCCGTCGGCCGCGAACAGGGCCCGTCCGGGCGGGGAGCCGGCGGCGGGCTCCGCCGCCAGGTGGTCGCGGACGGCCGCGCAGGAGCGCTCGTCGGCGCCGGCGGCGGCCAGCCGGTGGACGGCGGCGCGGTCGATCAGCGCCCGGCGCCGGACGGCGTCCTCGGTGGCGCGGTCGGTGTCGAGGTAGACGGTGGCCCAGGGGCCGGGCCGGTCGAGCAGCGGGGTGAGGAACGCCAGGTCCATGGGGGCCTCCCGGGGTGGACGGGGCTTGCCGTGGAAGGGATTGCCCGGTGGTGCGAGGAGGGGTCACTCGGGCACCTACCCGCCTGCACCCGGTGGACACCGGCCCGGCCGTCACCGCTGGGGCGGCACCCGCAGCTCGCACCAGACGACCTTGCCCGGGCCCACCGGGCGCCACCCCCAGCGGCGGCTGAGCCGGCTCAGCAGGTACAGGCCGAGACCGCCGCCCGAGCCGTTCGATCCGTACCGTGGCCGGGGCGTCGGCGGGCGCGGACTGGAGTCGCTGACCTCGATCCGGACGAACTCGGCCCCGCGGACGAGCAGCAGCGCGCCGGGGCCCGCCGTATGGCGCTGGGCGTTGCCGACGAGCTCCGAGACCAGCAGGACGGCGTCGGCGACCACCAGCGGGTCCGGCACGTCGGCCAGGAAGCGCTCGGTGCAGGCCCGTGCCTCGGCCGCCGCCCGGGGTCGGTCGGCGAGCGGCAGGCGTAGCGCCCGCGGTCGCCGGCGCACGGATGGCACCCGGGCCCTCGCCATGCGATCGTGCCTCCTCCGGTTCCCCCCGGGCTGTGGTGGTCAGCGCTTGAACAGGTTCCGCATCCGGCCGCCAGATCGGGCCGGTACCTCGTCGGAGCCCGGCCCCCCGGACTCCACCGGCTCGGCCCGCTCGACCGGTTCGGCCCGCCCCACCGGTTCCCTCCGCTCGACCGGTTCCACCCGCTCGACCGGCGCCGTCCGCTCGACCGGTTCCACCCGCTCGACCGGCGCCGTCCGCTCGACCGGCGCCACCGGTTCGGCCCGGCGGCGGCTCACCCGGCGGTGCGCCGGTCGTGCCGTACCCCCGGCGGCTGCCGGGCCGACCGGCCGCGCGTACCGCCGCGACCGCAGCATCATCGCCAGGCCGAGGCAGAACAGCAGCGCGAGGGCCACGCCGGAGAGGAAGATGCCCAGGCTGTTCAGCGTCACGAGGTCGTTTCCCAGGATGGTGGCCTGGTAGTCGGGCCCACCGGAGAGGTTGTCCGCGATCAGCAGCCCGACGAACGCGCCGGACGCCGACATCAGCAGAAGTCCCAGTAGCAGCATGATGGGGATCCCTTCCCGTCCCGTGCTCGGCCCCCGAACGGGTCGCGCCTACCCGGGCGGCGCGGTCCGTAACGGCCGCCGGGCGCCCGCCTCGGGCGCGCTACTCGGTCTGGACGGCGATCAGGCAGGTGTCGTCGTCGGTGTCGGCGGAGCTGAGTTCGAGCAGCCGGTCCAGGTACTGCTCCAGGTCCGGGCCGGGGGCGCCGGCCGCCCGGATCAGCTGCTCCACCGACTCCTCCACCGGACGGTCCCGGCGCTCCACCAGCCCGTCGGTGTAGAGCAGCAGGACGTCCCCGGGGTCGAGCCGGGCGGTGTGCTCCTCATAGCGGGCGTCGTCCAGCGCGCCGAGCAGCACGCCGTGCGGCAGGGGCAGCACCTCGGCGCCGGCCGCGGCGAGCCGGATCGGCGGCAGGTGGCCGGCCCGGGCCCAGCGCAGTTCCCCGCCGACCGGGTCGAGCAGCACACAGACGGCCGTCGCGGTGACCTGCCCGGGTTCGCGCAGGGCGACGGTGTTGGCCCACTCCAGCAGCCGGGCCGGGCCGGCACCCGTCACCGCGAGGCCGCGCAGGGCGTGCCGCAGGGCGACCATGCCGGTGGCCGCGCCGACGCCGTGCCCGGCCACGTCGCCGACCGCGAGCAGCACGCGCCCGTCGGACAGCGGCAGGACGTCGTACCAGTCGCCGCCGACCCGGTCCTGCTGGGCGGCGGGGCGGTAGCGCACGGCGGCGTGCAGGCCGGTGACGCCGAGCGGGGGCGGCGCGGCCGGGAGGATGGCCTGCTGGAGGCGCAGCGCCAGTCGCGCCCGCTCGGCGGACTCCTGCTCGCTGTCGGCGAGCCGCTCCCGGGTGGCGCCGAGCGCGACCTCCGTCCAGTGCTGGGCGGACACGTCGTGGTAGGCGCCGCGGATCGCGGTCAGCCGCCCGGTGTCGTCCAACACGGGCTCGGCGATCACCCGGGTGAAGCGGTGGGTGCCGTCCGGCCGGTCGAGGCGGACGACCGCGGAGGCGGTGCGGTGGCGGTGCCGGACGGTGTCCAGCAGGCGCCGGATGGCGGGCCGGTCGTCCGGGTGGGTGTGCTGGGCGAGCAGGGCGAGCGGCACCGGCGCGGCCTCCGGCGGCAGCCCGTACAGCTCGTGCAGCCCGTCGCTCCAGCGGATCCGGCCCTCGGCGGGGCGTTCCTCGAACCCGGCCACCCGGGCGAGCCGCTGGGCCTGGCGCAGCAGGTCGGCGCGCTCGTGCTCCTCGGCCCGCTCGTCCGCTCCGGGCGGCTCGTCGTCCAGCCGCCAGCAGACCAGCAGCCGGCCGCCGAGCGGGACGGCCGCGAGCTGGACGGCGGCAGGGGCCGGGACGGCCTCGGGGGCGGTGCGCCCGGCGCCCCCGAAGGCCAGTCGGACGCGCTCGGCCGGCAGCGGCGCACCGGTCTCGTGCGAGCGCAGCAGGCGATCGAACAGGCCCGCGGCGACGGCGACCGGGTAGGCCTCCAGCAGCGACGCGCCCTCCAGCGCGTCCCGGGGGCGGCCGAGCGGGTCGCGGAACCGGGCGTTGACCCGCCGGATCGTGAAGTCGGCGACGCGGCCGTCCCGGACGACGGGCTCCAGCAGCAGGGCGGGGGTGAGCAGCCCGTCCAGGAGGACGGCGGTCTCCTCCGGCGTCACGGGTTCCAGGGGCGGACCGAGCAGGGTCGTGCAGAGATCGGCCAGCGCGTACAGCGGGCGGCGCTCGGGCGGGCGGAGTACCGGGGCGGGGCCTGACCAGACCAGCTCCAGAGCGCCCCTGCGGCGGCCCTGGTCGAGCAGCGGCAGGACGGCCCGGGCGGACCCGCCGCCCACCGAAGGTGCCTCGCTCCCCGGCTCGCCGGGCCACAGGTCCCCCCCGGCGTCGACCACCCGCCGCGCCGGGGTGGCGACCCCGGGCGGCACCCGCTCCCAGCCGGCGGCCTCGTCGGCGGACAGCCCGGCGTGCGCGGCGAGGGCGAGCGCGCCGTCGGGCAGCCGCAGCCAGACGGCCACGGCCCGGGCACCGAGCACCGCGCCGGTCTGCTCCAGGACGGCCTCGGCGGCGCGCTGCAGGTCGGCTGCGGCGGCGAGCGCGGGCGCGACGGGCGGGCCCGCGCCGGGCTCCGGGCCGAGCGTGCCGGGGACGGCGACGGCATCGAGGCCGCCGGGGACTCCTGGGGCATCGACCGCGCCGAGGGCTTCCGGCTCCGGTTCCGGTTCGGGGAGCCCGGCGATCTCGGCCGCCAGCGCGACGACCGGCACGCCCGCGTCCCGGGCCAGCCGGGCGAGGTGCGCGGCGGCCTCGGTGGTCGGCAGCCCGAGCCGCTCGGCCAGGATGCCGGTGGCGAGGTCGACGGCGGCCCCGGTCCGCGCCTCGGCGTGCAGCCGGACGACGGCGCCCCGCAGCCGCCGGACGGCCTCGGCCAGCGCCCGGGCGGTCCGGTCCGCGGACTCGCGCGCCGCCTGCTCCCCGGGGTCCCGGGGGTCCTGGGCGGCGGTCACGGCCGGTCCGGTCGGCGGCGGTCCGTCCGGTGGCTCGGGCCGGAGCGCACCGCGGCGTCGGGCCACGGGCAGCGCACGGCCCACCCGGGGCACCCGGCGGCAGGGGCCGCTCCCGGCCGCCGGGGCGGGCGGCACCGACGGCCGGCGGGCGGCGCCCCGGTGGTCATGACGCGTCCAGCCAGGTCCGGATCCGCTCGACCAGGCGGGTGGTGTCGACCGGCTTGGTGACGTAGTCGTCGGCGCCCGCCGCCAGGCTGCGGTCCCGGTCGCCGGGCATGGCCTTGGCGGTGACGGTCACCACCGGCAGCCGTTCGAAGCGGGCGTCGGCGCGGATCGCCTCGATGGCCGCGTAGCCGTCCAGTCCGGGCATCATGACGTCCATCAGCACCAGGTCGGTCTCGGGGTGGGCGCGCAGCAGGTCGAGCCCGGCGCGGCCGTCGGCGGCGTGCAGGACGGTCAGTCCGTGCTGTTCCAGGGCGGCGGTGAGCGCGTAGACGTTGCGGATGTCGTCGTCGACGATCAGCACGGTGCGGCCGGCGAGCGGGCGGTCGGCGGGCCGCCCGGCGGGTGCGGTCGCCGGTGCCGCCGCCGGCGCGGCGGGCCGGGTCGAGGGGCGGCCGCCGAGCAGCCGGACCACCCGCTCCCGCAGGTCGTCCAGTCCCCCGGCGCGCTCGACCCCGCCGGGCAGGTCGCCGTCGCCCCCGTACCCGAGGACGGGCGTGCCCGCCGCCGCGGTCTCCGCCAGCACGGGGGCGAGGTCCGCGGAGCCGACCAGGTCCAGCAGCACGCAGCGGTACGGCCCGCCCGCGAGCGCGGCCCGCAGCTCGGCCTCGTCGCCGGCTCCGTCCACCCGGACCGGCGCGACCGTTTCGCCCCCTTCGGCAGGGCCCGCCCCGGCACCGCCCGCCCCGGCACCGCCCAGCTCCGCCGTGGCCCCGCCCAGCTCCGCCGCGGCCGAGCGGGCGAGCTGGGTGAGCAGGGCCGGCGGGTCCGGTTCGACCACCAGGATCCGGGTCTCGGCCGGCGGGTCGTCGGCCGGCCGCTGCTCGGTTCCGCCGAGCGGCAGGTAGAGGGTGAAGCGGCTGCCCTGCCCGGTGGCGGACCGGACGGTGATGGCGCCGCCGAGCAGCCGGGCGAGTTCCCGGCTGATGGACAGCCCGAGGCCGGTGCCGCCGTAGCGCCGTGCGGTGGAGCCGTCGGCCTGCTGGAAGGCGCCGAAGATGCTGTCCAGGTGGCCCGGGTCGATGCCGATCCCGGTGTCCTCGACGTGGAAGGCCACCGCCGCGTGCACCCGGCCGAGTTCGGGCGGCAGGTCCGCCGCTTCCACCCGCTGGATCCGCAGCTCGACCCGGCCGGTGTCGGTGAACTTGACGGCGTTGGAGAGCAGGTTGCGCAGCACCTGGCGCAGCCGGGCCTGGTCGGTGACGATCCGTTCCGGGACGGTCCGGTCGACGCTGACCTCGAAGGCGAGGCCCTTCTGGTCGGCCAGCGGCCGGAAGCCGGACTCGACGTACTCCAGCAGCTCGCGCAGCGCGAAGGGTTCGGGGGTCAGCTCCATCTTCCCGGCCTCCACCTTGGAGAGGTCGAGGATGTCGTTGATGAGCTGGAGCAGGTCGGTGCCGGCCGAGTGGATCACGCCCGCGTACTCGACCTGTTTGGCGTTGAGGTTGCCGGTCGCGTTCTCGGCGAGCAGCTGGGCGAGGATGAGCAGGCTGTTCAGCGGGGTGCGCAGCTCGTGGCTCATGTTGGCCAGGAACTCGGACTTGTACAGGGAGGCCCTGGTCAACTCCCGGGCGCGTTCCTCCAGTTCCTGACGGGCCTGTTCGATCTCCAGGTTCTTCGCCTCGATGTCCCGGTTCCGCTGGGCGAGCAGGGTGGCCTTCTCCTCCAACTCGGCGTTGCTCCGCCGGAGTTCCTCCTGGCCTTCCTGCAGCTCCTCGGACCGGGCCTGCAGTTCGGCGGTGAGCCGCTGGGATTCGCCGAGCAGTTCGTCGGTGCGGGCGTTGGCGAGCAGGGTACCGATGTTGACGCCGCAGGCCTCGGCGAACTGCTCCAGGAAGTCGCGGTGGGTCTGGGTGAAGGCGTGCACGGAGGCGAACTCCATGACGCCGATCAGCCACTCCTCCAACGCGATCGGCAGGATGACGAGGGAGCGGGCGTCGCCGCTGCCCGCGGCCGAGGCGAGCGGGGCGTAGCCGGGCGGCAGGTCGTCCACGGTGATGGTGCGCCGGCTCCGGGCGGCCTGGCCGACCAGGGACTCCCCGAGCCGCAGCCGCCGTTCCTCCCCGGCCGGGCGGCCGTAGGCGCTGATCAGGACCAGTTCGGTGCCGGTCGCACCGTCCTCGGCGAGGAAGAACGCGCCGTACTGGGCGCCGACCAGCGGGGTCAGCTCGTCGGTGATCATCTCGGCGACCGAGCGGATGTCCCGGCGGCCCTGGATGGCGGCGGAGAAGTGGGCCAGGTTGGTCTTCAGCCAGTCCTGTTCCTGGTTGGCGAGGGTGGTCTCGCGCAGCGAGCCGACCATGGCGTTGATGTTGTCCTTGAGGTCGGCGACCTCGCCGGAGGCGTCCACGCTGATCGAGCGGGTGAGGTCGCCGGCCGCGACGGCGCTGGTGACCTCGGCGATCGCCCGGACCTGCCGGGTCAGGTTGCCGGCCAGCTCGTTGACGTTCTCGGTGAGCCGCTTCCAGGTGCCGGAGACGCCCTCGACCCGGGCCTGGCCGCCCAGCCGGCCCTCGCTGCCGACCTCCCGGGCCACCCTGGTCACCTCGGCGGCGAAGGACGACAGCTGGTCGACCATCGTGTTGACGGTGGTCTTGAGCTCCAGGATCTCCCCGCGCGCGTCCACGTCGATCTTGCGGGTCAGGTCGCCCTCGGCGACGGCGGTGGTGACCTGGGCGATGTTGCGCACCTGGCTGGTCAGGTTGTGCGCCATGAAGTTGACGTTCTCGGTGAGGTCCTTCCACGTCCCGGCGACGTTGGGCACCCGGGCCTGGCCGCCCAGGATGCCCTCGGTGCCGACCTCCCGGGCGACCCGGGTGACCTCGTCGGCGAAGACGGAGAGGGTGTCGACCATGGTGTTGATCGCGTCGGCGAGGGCGGCGACCTCGCCCTTGGCCTCCACCGTGATCTTCCGGGACAGGTCGCCGCGCGCCACGGCGGTCGCGACCTCGGACATCGAGCGGACCTGCCCGGTCAGGTTGGAGGCCATCACGTTGACGTTGTCGGTGAGGTCCTTCCAGGTGCCGGAGACGCCCCGCACGGTGGCCTGGCCGCCCAGGTTCCCGGCGGTGCCGACCTCCCGGGCGACCCGGGTGACCTCGTCGGCGAACGAGGACAGCTGGTCGACCATCGTGTTGATGGTCTCCTTCAGCTCCTGGATCTCGCCGCGCGCGTCCACCCGGATCTTCTGGGTGAGGTCGCCCTCGGCGACGGCGGTGGTGACCGAGGCGATCGAGCGGACCTGCGCGGTGAGGTTGTCGGCCATCACGTTGACCGACTCGGTCAGCCCTTTCCAGGTGCCGGAGACGTCCCGGACGTCCGCCTGACCGCCCAGCCGGCCCTCGGTGCCGACCTCCCGGGCCACCCTGGTCACTTCGGCGGCGAAGGACGACAGCTGGTCGACCATCGTGTTGATGGTGGTCTTGAGCTCCAGGATCTCCCCGCGCGCGGCGACCGAGATCTTCTGGGTGAGGTCGCCCTCGGCGACGGCGGTCGCGACCTGGGCGATGTTGCGCACCTGCCAGGTCAGATTGCCCGCCATCGCGTTCACCGAGTCGGTCAGGTCGCGCCACGTCCCGGCGACGCCCGGCACCTGCGCCTGCCCGCCGAGCCGGCCCTCGGTGCCGACCTCCCGGGCCACCCTGGTCACCTCGTCGGCGAAGGACGACAGCTGGTCGACCATCGTGTTGACGGTGTTCTTCAGCGCCAGGATCTCCCCGCGCGCGTCCACCTCGATCTTCTGGGTGAGGTCACCGCGGGCCACCGCGGTGGTCACCTGGGCGATGTTGCGGACCTGCCAGGTCAGGTTGCCCGCCATCGCGTTCACCGAGTCGGTGAGCTCCTGCCACGTCCCGGTCGCGTCCGGCACCTGGGCCTGCCCCCCGAGCCGCCCCTCCGTACCGACCTCCCGGGCCACCCTGGTCACCTCGGAGGTCACCCGGGCCAGCTGGTCGGCCATCCCGTTGAAGACCTCGGCGATCTCCCCGAGCACCCCGGGGCGGTCCGGGGTGAGCCGGGTGCGGAAGTCCCCGTCGCGTACGGCCGTGAGCCCGGCGAGCAGCTGCCGCAGCGCCTGCTCGGCCGGGTCGGCGGGTACCGGGTGCTGGTCCATCCGTCCACCGTCCGGAGACTGACACGGCCGAGGTGCACCGTCCGGGCACCTCGGGTCCGGGGCGGCGGGCCGCTGCCCCTGCTCCCACTGTGCCACCGGAATCCGGGACGCGGCGGACGGGGAGCACGCGGGGCCGGCTCAGCCCGGGCGCCCGTCCCGGCGCGCGCGGCCCGCACGCTCGGCCCCGCACGCTCGGCCCGGCACGCTCGGCTGCACGCTCAGCCCGGCACGTTCTCGCGGACCGGGAAGGCGTCGGTGACACCGGTCAGTTCGAGCATCCGCAGGAAGAGCCGCCGGGGCCGGGCCAGTTCGATCCGGCTGCCCTCCACGGCGGCCCGGGCCTTGGCCCGGAGCAGGGCGTTCAGCCCGGTGGAGTCGCAGAACTCCAGCTCGGCGCAGTCGATCACGATCACCCCGGCGGGCCCGGCGAGGGCCTGGTCGACGGCAGAGCGCAGCTCGGCCGCCGAGTCGAGGTCCAGCTCGCCGTGGAGGACCAGCACGGTGCCCAGGGCCCACGGGCGGATCTCGAAGGTGAGGCCCTCACCGCTGCGGGCGGCCCGGTCGTCGGCCTGCTCCCCGGTCTCCGACGAGCGCTGTGTCATGGCTGCGAGCTCCTCCCACCTGCCGATGCTCCGACCACTCGGCTAACCGGTGGGGGCAGCCGGAAACGCCCTCGGGCCGAGGAAAACCGGACGGACGGCGGAGGAGCCGCCGTCAGCCCCGGCCCGAACGGACCACCGGGGCCGGCACCTCCAGCCAGACCAGCTTCCCGCCGTCCTCGGGCTGCGCGCCCCAGGCCCGGGAGAGCCGGTCCACCACCCGCAGCCCGTGCCCGCCCGGCCGGCCCGGGTCGGCGGAGCGGCGCAGCCGCGGCAGCACCGGGCTGGCGTCCGCGACCTCCACCCGCAGCCGGTCGCCGTCCCAGCGCAGCCGCAGCTCGCGCGGGCCGCCGGGGGTGTGCAGACAGGCGTTGGTGACCAGCTCGGAGACCATCAGCAGCACGTCCTCGACCGCCAGCCGCTGGTCCTCGTCGGCGGTCGGCAGCCAGTGCCAGGACAGCAGCGCCTGCCGGCTGAAGTCACGGCTGCGCTGCACCGCGCCGGCACTGCCCGCGAACGGCAGCCGCCGGGTCTGCTCCGGGCCCGGCGGCCGGTCGCCGTCGCGGCGGTCGCCGGTCACGCTGCTCACGACGGCCCTGACGAGGCGGCGGGACCGGTGGAGCCCCCGGACCTGCCCGCATCACCGGCATCGGCGGCCTCGGCGGAATCACCGGCGGCGTCGGCGGCCTCAGCGGAATCACCGGCGTCTGCGGCCTCTGCGGAATCGGCGGAACCACCGGAACGGGCGGGGTCGGCCGGCTCGGGGTCCGCCGCGAGCTCCTTCAGCGCCGCGTCGAGGTCCTGGTGGATCCGCAGCACGGTGTCGGCCCCGGTGATCGCGAACAGCCGCGCCACCACGGGGTTCGGTCCGACCAGCGCCAGCCGCCACCCGGCGGCGTCCGCGTCCAGCCGCGCGCGGAGCAGCACGTTCAGGCCGGTCGAATCGCAGAACCGCAGGTCCGCCAGGTCGACCAGGATGCGCGCGAAGCCGTCCCGGTACGGAGCGGCGAGCGCGGCGCGCAGCCCGTCCGCCGTGTCGTGGTCCAGTTCCCCGGCGACGGTGACGGTCCGCAGCGGTGGCTCGTCCACCACGGCGACGCGCAGGCCGCCGGACGCGTGCTTCCCGTCGGGCTCACGGGGTTCCTCGGATGGCCGTCGCATGCTCGCTCCCGGTCCGGTCGGGACGGCTGGGCGCCGTCGTGACCATCATCGCGCCCGCCGTCCCGGGCCGCGCGGACGACCGACCCCGGGTCCGGCCACCGCCCGATGACGGCCGGAGGCGCCGTCCGTCGGTCGTCCACGGCCCGCGCCTGCCCAGGCGCGCCGCGGTCACACCTGGAGGCCGGGGCCTTCGCGGTCGGACGTTAGAACCCGTGGCAACGGGGCAGTCGCCCGGCAAACCCGGGGGACCCGCGCAGGAGACGTGTGCCCGTGAGATTCCTCGACCGCAGCACCGCCGGGCACCAGCTCGCCCGGCGCCTCGCCCCGCTCGTCGACGGCCGGGGCGGCCACCGGGTGGTCGTCGTGGGCCTCGCACCCGGCGGTCTTCCGGTGGCCGCGGAGGTCGCCGAGCTCCTGGAGGCACCCCTGGACGCCACGGTGGTCCGGCCGCTGGTCGTGCCCGGCTACGACCGCCCGGTCGGCGCGATCGCCGACGGCGACCCGCCGCTGTTCGACCGGTACACCCTGAGGAGCCTCGGCGTCACCGCGGCGGAGGTCGGCGCGAGCGTCAAGCGCGAGCGCGTCGAGGTGCACCGCCGTGAGTCGCTCTACCGCCAGGGCCGGGCCCGGCGCCCGCTGCTGGGGCGCACCGCCGTCCTGGTCTCCGACGGGCTGACCGACGCGCTCACCGTCCGCGCCGCGGTGCACGCCGTCGCCGCCGAACGTCCGGGCCGGCTGATCCTCGCCGCCCCGGTCGGTGACGCCCGGCTCGCCGCCGAGCTGCGCGACGACGTGGACGAGCTGGTCTGCCTGCACCTGCCGCGCTACGCACACGCCGCCGGCCCCTGGTACGGCGAGTTCCACGACGTCACCGACAGCGAGGCGGCCGTACTGCTGCGGCGGCACGCCGCATCGGCCCTGCCCGGTGACCGGAGGTGAGGGCGGGGGTGGCGGGCGGAACCCGAGCCCCCGTACCGCCGCCGGGGGCGGCCCTGGCAGGATCTCCGGCCATGACGCGAAGCGAGACCTCCTCCCCCGGCTCCCGCCCACGGCGCGGCCGGACAGTGGGCGGTCAGGGGGTGCGCGGTCAGGGGGTGCGCGGTCGGGGCGTGCGCGGTCGGGGCGTCAAGGACGACCCGCCCTGGCCTCGGCGTCCGCTGCTGACGGCCCTGTGGATCCCGGGCGCCGCCGTCCTGCTCCCGCTGGTCGGCGTGCTCGGCGCCTTCGGGCCGTGGCTGCTGGTGCCGTCGGTGGCGCTGATCATCGCCGTGCTGGTCGGCCTGGTCCACGCCCTCCTCAGCCTCTGCCGGTCGCGGCCGCTGCGGATCGTCGCGCTGCCCTTCGTCCTCGCCCCGCTGATCGCGGTCCCGCTGCTGAGCCTGGAGGCCACCCGGGCGACCGTGCTGGACCTGCGCGGTGTCGCGCACCCGGGTACGGTCACCGGCGTGCGGGTCAGCCACGGCCGGACCACCACCTATCGGTGCGCCGTCCGCTACGAGGACGCCCCGGGGCACGGCGGTTCGGTGACGTGCGGCGCCGGGGACACCGTGGGCGAGCGGGTCGGCGTCACCGAGGACCCGGGGGGCTTGGTGGAGCCGGAGTTCACCGCCGCCGCCGGCAGCGCCCGCGGCGACCTGGCACTGGCGGGGTTCTTCGACGTCGTCCTGCTCGTCGTCGCCGGCACGGCGGCCGGCCTCGGCGCCCTGCTCCACCTCGCCCGCGGCCGCACCGCGCGCCGCCCGCCCGGGCCTCCTCCGCCGCGAAACCCGCTTGCCGGCTGAGCCGGGCACGGACGATCCTCGGCGGATGGAACACCTGGAACCCGCGGCACCCACGGAACCCACCGCATCCCCCCAACTGGTCATCGCCGTGGACGGGCTGACGCTGCGCCGCTTCGCGGGCGAGGCGGACCTCCCCGAGTTCTTCGCGGTCATCGAGGAGTCCGTGGACCACCTGCGGCCGTGGATGCCCTGGGTCGCCGAGCACAGCCGCGCCAAGACCGTCGAGTACCTGGCCTCCCGGGCCGAACGCTGGGCGAGCGGCGAGGACTTCGCCTACGCGATCGTGCTGGACGGCGCGATCGTCGGCGCCTGCGGGCTGTACCGCCGCGAGGACTCCCCGGCCGAGGTGCTGGAGATCGGCTACTGGCTGCACCCGGCCGCCACCGGCCGGGGCCTCGCGACCAGGGCCGCCGCGGCCCTGGTCGACCAGGCCTTCCGGCTGCCCGGGGTGGAGCACGTGGAGATCGTCCACGACCCGGCCAACCGGGCCAGCGGCGCCGTCCCGGCCCGTCTCGGTTTCACCGCCCACCTGCGCCGCCCGGCCGGGGCGGTCGCCCCGGCCGAGTCCGGCGAGGAGCAGGTCTGGCGGCTGACCAGGCGTGAGGGCCCGGGCCGGTGACCCCGGCGGTCCGCCGCCGTGGGGGGAGCGGGCGGACCGCCGGGCACGCCCGGCCGGACGGGACGGTCCGGCGGCGCGCCGGGAACGGACGCGATGGGAGGCCGAAGCCTCCGCGCGGAGCGCCCCTTGTCGAACCCCGCAGGCCCGCCGCGGACCCTCACCCGCGGCTTCGCGCGTCCGTTCCCGTACCTGGGAGACCTCACCGCGCCGCGCCGATAACACTTTCCTGCGACCGCCCCGTCGGGCGGCGGCACGGCGGGCGTCCCGGACCTCCGAACGGCGGACCCGCGCACTCCGCCGACCGCGCGCGGGTCCGCCGACACCCGGTCAGGAAGCTTGTACCGAACTGCCCGTTTCCTGATACTTCCGGTCAGCGCCTGTCAGGGGCAGATCATCCGCCGTGCTTCCGGACAGCGCGCCGGAGTCCGCCCGCCGTCTGACCGCGCCTCACGGCCCCCCGAACCCCGGGGGCCTCTCACTCCCGGAGGAGAACGGTGAGGACCACGCGCAGGACCCCCCGCACCGGCACCACCCGACGCCGCACCCGCCTGCTCGCCGTCGCCCTCGGCCTGCTGACCGCCACCGCGGTCGCCGTGCCGGGCGCCGCGGCCGCCCCCGCCCACAGGCCCGAACCCGCCCAGCTCTCCGCCCTCAGCGACGCCGTGCTGAAGGCCGAGGTCGACGGCACCGCGTGGTACGTCGACGAGGCCGCCGGGCGCGTCGTGGTGACCGCCGACAGCACCGTCTCCACGGAGGCGCTCGACCGGATCACCCGGCTCTCCGGCGGCGACGCGTCCGTCCTGACCGTCCACCGCGTCCCCGGCGCCTTCCGCCCGCTGCTCGCCGCCGGCGACGCCGTCTACGGCGGCCAGTACCGCTGTTCGCTCGGCTTCAACGTGGTGGACGGCGACACCCACTACTTCCTCACCGCCGGCCACTGCGGCAACATCGCGCCCGAGTGGTACACGGACGCCGCCCACACGACCCCGATCGGACCGACCGTCGCCTCGACCTTCCCGACCCACGACTACGCGCTGGTCCGCTACGACAACGCCGCCCTCAGCCACCCCGGCGGCTTCACCTCCGCGCCGAACGCCTTCGTCGGCGAGGCGGTCAAGCGCACCGGCTCGACCACCGGCACCCACGGCGGCCGGGTCACCGGGCTCAACGCCACCGTCCGCTACAGCGGCGGCGGCACCGTGCGCGGGCTGATCCAGACCAACGTCTGCGCCGAGCCCGGCGACTCCGGCGGTCCGCTCTACGACGGCACCAAGGCGCTCGGCCTCACCTCGGGCGGCAGCGGCAACTGCACCGTCGGCGGGACGACCTTCTTCCAGCCGGTCAACGCGGCGCTCACCGCGTACGGGGTGCACGTCTACTGAGCCCCGAGCCGCCGGCCACCGAGCCGCCGAGCCCCCGGCCCCGCCGCACGAAGCGGCGGGGCCGGGGCCGTTCGGGCGGGGTCAGCCCGCGTACACGTCCTCGACGTACCGGCCGGCCTCGATCAGGTCCTGCAGCCAGGCCTGCGCCCGCTGCTCGTCGGCGCCCGGCGTGCGCTCCCGGTACAGCGCCCGGAAGGCCGCCCGCACGCCCGGCGCCATCCGCGCGCCGTCGCCGCACACGTACACCTCCGCGCCCGCCGCCAGCAGCTCCCACACCTCGGCCGCCTCGGCGGCGAGGCGGTCCTGGACGAAGCGCCGCCCGTCCTGCGGCCGCTCGCTGAAGGCGGGCCGCAGCGAGACCGCGCCCTCCCGCTCGGCGGCCTCCAGCTCCGGCCGGTGCAGGTAGTCCGCCTCCGCGGCGTCGCAGCCGAAGTACAGCAGCGCGGGGGCGAGTTCGGTGCCGGCGCGGAGCAGCGCGCGGCGGTCGGCGACGGCGCCGCGGAAGGGCGCGAGACCGGTGCCGGCCGCGATCATGATCACCGGAGTGCGGTGTCCGATCCGGAACGCCTCCCGGCAGGGCTGGACCCGGGCCAGCACGGTGTCGCCGACGGCCAGCCGGGCGAGGTAGCCGGAGCCGGTGCCCCGGAAGGTGCCCCGGCCGGAGCGGGCGGGGGCGCTGAGCACGGAGACCATCAGGTCCACCTCGGTCGCGTCCCGGGCGGGCGAGGAGGAGATCGAGTAGTGCCGGGGCCGGATCGGCGGCAGCAGGTCCAGCAGGACCGGCCAGCTCAGGCCGCCGTGCAGGGCCGGGTGGTCCTCGATCAGGTCCAGCAGGGTGCGCGGGTCGTCCTCGGGCAGCGCGCGGAGCGCGGCCTGCTCGGGCGGGCAGGGGTTGAGGGCGGCCAGCGCGGCGCGCTGCTCGGCGCTCGGGCGGTCCTGCAACTCGACGTGGTGGGTGAGCAGTTCGCGCACCGTCAGCGGGCGGTCGACGGCCAGGCCGGTGCGCCGGTGGGCCACGATGTTGAGCACCGTCTCCGGGTCCGCGCCGAACAGCTTGGCTGCGCGCTCGACCAGGGCCGGGTCGTTGGCCGGGACCACGGTGAGGTGGTCGGCGGTCCGGTAGCCGGTGCCCTCGGGCAGGGCCAGCCGGACCAGGCGCTTGACCCGGTGGTAGTCGGGGTCGGTCAGGCTGTCGACGGCGGTGACGGTCAGCTCGGCCATGTCGTGCCGGGCGGCCAGCGCCGCCAGCGGGCCGCCGGTCACCTCGGTCACCGTGTACGCGGCCTCCTGGCGCAGCGCGGCGGGGGCGTCGGCGTCCCCGTAGCGCTCCAGCAGGGCGTCGCGCAGCGCCTCGGTGAACTGCCGGACGGTGCCGGAGAGGTCGCCGGAGGCGTCGGCCTCGGCGCGGCCGAGCAGCCGGGTGCCGCCGAGGGCGGCGAGCCGGTCGTCGATCAGGACCGGGACGCGCTGGTAGGTGGCGGCGTAGGTGCGGTCACCGATGCCGAGCACCGCGTAGGCCACGCCCGCCGCGGCGCCGTCCTCGGCCTCCTGGAGGCGGCGGACGAAGACGGCGGCGTCGTCCGTCGGCTGCCCGTTGTACGAGGCCGCGGTGATCACCACCGGGCGGTCGGTGGGCAGCCCGTCGGCGTAGGCGTCCAGCGGGGCGACGGCGGTGTCGCAGCCGAGGTCGGCGGCCGCCTCGGCGAGCTGCCGGCTGAACTCGCGGCTGGCGCCGTAGTTGGAGCCGTGCAGGAGCAGCAGCCCGGTGCCCTGCCGGACCCGGCCGGGGCGCTCGGCGGCGGCACCTGCCCGGGCCTCGGAGCCGGTCACCGGCTCGGCGGCCACGGGGGCGGGCGTGCGCCGGGCGAGGCCGAGGGTGAACTCGTCGGGCTTGATGGTGAGCGTCTGCTTGATGGTCAGCCGGTAGTCGGCGTGGTCGATCAGCCGGTAGCGGTGGACCAGCATGCCGAGCAGCATGGTGGCCTCGTGCAGCGCGAACTGCCGCCCGATGCAGGCGCGTTCACCGGTGCCGAAGGGCTTGAAGGCGTGCGGGGAGCGGGCCGCCTCGGGCTCGTCGTCGAACCGGGAGGGGTCGAACAGCTCGGGGTTGTCGCCCCAGGCCGGGTCGCGGTGCAGCATCGGGGTCGACACGAAGACCGTCTCCCCGGCGCGCAGCGGGATCCGCCCGCCGAGCAGGGTGTCCTCGCGCGCCTCGCGGCTGAAGGCGGGGGCGGTGGGCCACAGCCGCAGCGCCTCGTTGAGCACCTGGCGGGTGAGCCGCAGCCGGCCGACGTCCTCGTACGAGGGCTCCGGGTCGGTCCGGTCGCCCCAGAGCGCGTCCACCTCGCGCTGGACCTGCCGCAGCACGGTCGGGTTCTTGACCAGGTAGTACATCGCGAAGGAGAGCGCGCCGGAGGTGGTCTCGTGGCCGGCGATCAGGAACGTGATCACCTGGTTGCGGATGTTCTCGGCGTCCAGCCGGGTGCCGTCGGAGGGTCGCACCGCGCCGAGCATCAGGCCGAGCAGGTCCTCGGCCGGGCCCTGGCGGTCCTCCCCCGCGCGGGCGGCGATCACCTCGTCGACGACGCCGGCCAGGTAGTCGGCGTCGGCCCGGAAAGCCGCGTCGCGCTCGGTGTGGTCCAGCTCCGGGTCGCGGGTGAACTTGTGCATCGCCCACTCCAGGCAGCGCACCATGGCGTCCACGAAGGGGTGCGGCTCGTCCCGCTCGAAGGAGCCGAAGTCGAAGCCGAAGCCGGCCAGCCCGATGGTGTCCAGGGTCATCCGGGTCATGTCGCCGGGCACGTCCACCGGCAGGCCGGCGGCCTCCCGGCGGTCCCAGGAGTCGATCATCCGGCGGGCCACCCGCAGCATCACCGGGTGGTAGGTGCGCATCGAGCCGAGCGCGAAGGCGGGCATCAGGATGTCGTGCGCCCGGGCCCAGTTGGGCTCCTCGTTGTAGGCGGTGAACAGGCCGTCACCGGTGAACTGGCGGACGTTCTCCAGGCCCGGGCCGATCGACTTGGTGAACCGGGTCTCGTCGGCGAGCTCCTCGACCAGCTCCAGGCCGCTGACGATCAGGGTGTCCCGGCCGTGCAGCCGCTGCACGAAGGCGGGGCCGTGCTCTCTGGCCAGCTCCATGGTCCGCAGCATGGGGGCGGCGAGCGGCGGAGCCGAGGAGATGTCCACCAGGGGGACGGCTCCGGCTCCCTGCTCGGCGACGGCGGCCCCGGCCCTCGCGGCCCCGGTCATGGTGGTCTCGGTCATCGTGGGTCCCTCCCGCAGCTGAAGTTTCGGCTCCCCCCACTCTGTGCCCACCGGGAGGGAGGCCCGGCCGTGATCACTACATGATTGTGTAGTACGCGGAGCGTCCCCGGTCTTGCCCACGGACCGTCAGTTCTGGCTGCGCGGACGCCACGGGAGGAGAGGACACCATGGAAGCGACCGAGGGCTGCGGTCCGGTGCCGGGGAACGCCCAGGACGCGGCGGTGGTCTGGCGCAACCGGGCGCTGCGGCTGATGGACCACGTGCCGCTGCCGATAGCGGTGGTCGAGTTCGGCGGCCGGACCCTGATCGTCAACCGCGCGATGGCCGCCGAGTTCGGCCTGCTGCCGGGCCAGTTCCGCGACCGGAAGATCCTGGAGTTCTTCACCCTGCGGGACAGCGACACCCTGCAGGCGCTCGCCGAGGCCGTCCGGCTGCACCGCCGCTCGCAGTACCCGGCCCGGGTCTCCTGGCAGCCCGCCCACGGCGGCGAACGGTACGGCGTGATGACCGTCGACCTGGTCGCCGACACCCCCGAGCAGACCCCGAACCTGCTGCTCTCGCTGCGCAGCGTGGAGGCCGCCGGGGAGGAGCCGCCGCCGGGCCCTCGGGTCGAGGTCAGCCCGGTGGAGGCCCGGATCCTCGCCGCGGCGGCCCGGGGTGCCACCACCGCGCAGATCGCCCGGGAGATCGGCCTCACCGCGGACGGCGTCAACTACCACCTGGCCAGGCTCTCCCGGCGCTGGCGGGTGCCCAACCGCACCGCCCTGGTCGCCCGCGCCTACGCCACCGGGGTGCTGGCGGCCGGCACCTGGCCGCCGGAGCCGACCTGACCCGGGGAGCGCCGGGCCCGGAATCCGGCCGGATCCGGTGGCGAAACAGCCCGAAAGGGTGACGCTGTGCTTCGGCCCGGCTACCCCTGGGCAGCCTCCCCGGGCGAACGCACTGACCGAGGAGGAGGAGGACGGCATGCGCCAGGACGAGGACCGGACCGCCGGCGACCGGGTGGAGGACGGGCGGACGGTGGACGGGCGGACGGAGGCCGAGCGGGAGGACGCCCTCCGGCGCTCCGCCGCCTTCCTGATCGACGAAGCCCTCGGCTTCCTCTTCCCCGCCGCGCTGCGCGCCGCCGCCGACGTCGGGGTGGCCGACCACCTCGCGGACGGCCCGCGCACGCCCGCCGAACTCGCCGCCGCGACCGGCACGGACGCCCGCAACCTGCACCGGGTGCTGCGACTGCTCGCCACCCGGGGCGTCGTCACGGAGGACGGACAGGGCCGCTTCGCGCTGGCCGAGGCCGGGCAGGCCCTGCGCACCGGCGTCCCGTACTCCGCCCGGGCGGCCGTACGGATGCTCACCGACATCACCATGTGGCGGCCCGCCGGGGAGTTGACGCACTGTCTGACCGAGGGCACCACGGCCTTCGAGAACCTCTTCGGCATGCCGTTCTTCGACCACTTCGCCAAGGACGAGCGGACGGCCGACGTCTTCCACGTCGGCATGGCGGCGATGTCCGACCCGGAGAACGCGCCCATCGCGGCCGCGTACGCGTTCCCGTCGACCGGCACGGTGGTGGACGTCGGCGGTGGCCACGGCGGCCTGCTGCTGGAGGTGCTGCGCCGCAACCCGGGCCTGCAGGGCGTCCTCTACGACCACGGGCACGTCCTGGCCGGGCACGTGCTGGGCGCGCACGAGGAGGTCGCGGGCCGCTGGTCGCCGGAGGAGGGAGACTTCTTCGCCTCGGTGCCCTCCGGCGACGTCCACCTGCTCAAGCGGATCACGCACGACTGGGACGACGACGAGTGCGTGACCCTGCTCGCGCACTGCCGCCGTGCGCTGCGGCCGGGCGGCCGGGTGCTGGTCCTGGACGCCGTGGTGCCGTCCGGGAACGCGCCGCACCAGGCCAAGGCGCTGGACCTGATGATGATGGCCTCGCTGACCGGCCGTGAGCGCACCGAGGCCGATTTCGCGGAGCTCTTCGCCCGGGCCGGCCTGCGGCTGTCCCGGGTGATCCCCACGCCGACGGTGCTGTCGGTGGTCGAGGCGGTCGCGGCCTGAGCGGCCCCGGTCCTGCCGGACTCCCTCACTCGGGCGGCGTGCAGCGCAGCGCCGCCCAGAGGTCGAGCCGGTCCTGGCGCAACGAGTGGTCGCGCGCACCAGCCGGGAACGGCCGGACTGGACGATCGACCAGCGCATGGACATGCCGCAGCGGGGCGCTACGGGCGCCGGACGGCCTCGATGAAGCCCCGGGTGGTGGCGCGGGACAGCGGGCGGCCGTAGGTCTCGGCGATCCGGTCCAGGGTGGTGAGTTCGGAGGTCCAGCCGTGCCGGTCGAGCCACCCGTGGGTGTCGGGGCCGAGGCCGCCGCGCCACAGGTCGGTGATGTGGGCGAGGGACGGGTCCTGCGGGGCGGCGGCCGGGTCGCCGCCCTTCTCCAGCAGCAGGCGGCTGCCGGGGGCCGCGAGGTCGGCGACGGCCGTGAGCAGCCCGGCGGCCTCCTCGGCGGTGAGGTAGACCAGCAGGCCCTCGGCCAGCCAGGCCGAGGGCCGCGCCGGATCGAAGCCGGCCTCGACCAGCCGGGCGGGCCAGTCCGGGTCGCGCAGGTCGGCGGGCAGGGTACTGCGGTCGCTGCTCGGGCGGGCGCCGAGGCCGTCCAGGACCTGGTCCTTGAAGGCCAGCACGGGAGCCAGGTCGAGTTCGAAGACCCGGGTGCCGGCCGGCCAGTCCAGCCGGTAGGCCCGGGTGTCGAGGCCGGCCGCGAGCAGCACCACCTGCTCGGCGCCGGCGGCGAGGAGGCGGTCGTCGTAGAAGCGGGTTCGCAGGATGCCGTGCGCGACCAGGGACTTGGCGAGGGCGCTGCCCCGGTCCGCGGCGGGCGCCGGCAGGTCGGCGGCCGCGACGAACGCGGCGGCGTACGGGTCGACGAAGAGCGGCTCCGGGCGGGCGCTCTCGTGGGCCCGCACCCGGGCCACGGACAGGGCGGTGCGGGAGACCGGGCTGAGCGGTTCGGAGGTCGAGCCGGAGGCCTGGTCGGAGGTCGGTCCTGAGGCCTGGTCGGAGGTCGTCATGTCGGCAATCTACATCGCCACCGATGCATCGGTGAAGATGTATTCTGCGGTCATGGACGGCGTGCGACTCCTCAGACTCGGCAAGCGGCTGACCGACCTCGGCCGCACGATGATCACCGACCCGGCATCCGCGCGCTACACCGCCGGAGAGATCGCCGTGGTCTCCGACGTGTACCGCCACCCCGGCACCTCCGCGCAGGAGATCCGGGTGCGCACCGGCTTCGCCCAGAGCCACGTCTCCGCCTCCGTCGCCCGGCTGCGCGAGGCCGGCGTGCTCGACGCCACCGCCGACCCGGCCGACGGCCGGCGCACCCTGCTGACCGTCTCCGACCGCGCCCGCGGCGCCATCCGCGCCCGGGTCGCCCAGCCCGCGGAGCCGGTCATCGCGACGGCCGTCCCGGACCCGGCCCAGGCCCGCCGGGTCGCCGAGCTGCTCGACGAACTCGCCACCCTCCTGCTCCCCTGACCGCTCCGCCCCACCCCCGCCCGGCCGACGCTCCTTCACAACTCCGCTACAAAGCAGCCGCGTTGTTCCCCCGGGCGTCACGTCGCTGGAATCATCCCGACTAGGCCCTCTCTTTCGGATCTTGTCGTGCGCCCGGCAAGATCCGAAAGAGAGGGCCAAGGCACCGGGGAGGTGTCCGGGACCCGATCGACGGGGGTGGGGATGAACACGCGGATCAGGGAGGCCGTCAGGCCGCCCGGCAGGGCCCGACGGGCCGCCGTGGGGGTCGCCCGGGCGCTGACGCCGCTGCTGGTGCTCCTCGCGGGGCTGGCCACCACGGTGCTCGGCTTCAGCTGGTACGTCGACGCCTACCACCGGGTGGGCGCCCACCGCGTCGCCCCGGCCTGCGGCACTCCGGCGGCCACGCCCGGCACGGACTGCGTGTGGCACGAGACAGGCCGGGTGACGGCGCGGAAGACGGCCGGCGGCAGCGACTCCACCGACTACCACCTGACCGTCGCGCGCGAGACCGCACCCGAGGACACCTACCAGGTCGACCCGGACCTCTACTACGAGACGAAGGTCGGCGCGGATCTGGACCTGACCGTCTTCCGGAACCGGGTGGCCGAGCTCTCCTACCGCGGGCACAGCTCCGACAACCCCATCACGCCCTGGCTGACCTCCGTCGAGGTGGCCCTGCTGGTCGGTCTGGGGTCGGCGCTCACCACCAGCGGTCTGGTCTGGCCGCGGGTCGGCCCGCGGGTGAGCCCGCTCGCGCTCGGCTCCATCGTCACCTTCCTCTCCGCGATGGGCTGCCTCTTCCTCATCGGCATGCAGTGGCCGCTCGCGATCACCCTCGGCGTCCCGGTCGTCGGCTGGCTGGTCCTGACCGCCGTGAACGTCAGCGACACCCTGGACGGCTGACGGCTCCCGGGCCGGTCGGAGCGGCCCCCGGCCGGAAGCGGGGCCCTCCGGGCGCCCGACCCCGCGCGCTGATCCGACACGATCCGAAAGAGAGGGCCTAGCCTGGGGCGCGACGGCTCCGCCCCACGGCTTCGCACCTGGCGCGGGGGTGGAGACCAGGAACGCGACGTCCACGACCGCCGCGCCCTGCGGAGGGCCCCGCGCGACGTCGGGCCGAGGAGGGACGGCACGGGTGGGTTCCGAGCGACGTCGGGCCGGGCGGGGGCGGTTGCGGTCGGGGCGGTTCCCGGAACGGTGGCGCCCGGGGGCCGGCTCGGGATCCGTCGGCGCGACCCAGCCGTCCCTGCCGCTGCTGGTCCGGTACGGCCACCGCTCCTGGCTGGTGCCCACGGCGCTGCTCGGCGCGGTGGTGGGCGTGGCCGCCGCGACGCCCACCACCTTCTCGTCCGTCAGCTGGCTGGCCCTGGTGCCGGTGGTCGCCGCCGGGCTCTGCGGCCCGCCGCTCACCGCCGTGTTCGCGGGCGTCGCGATCGCCGGGTACCCCGTGCTGGACAGCATCTGGGCCAAGGACCAGGGCATCGAGGACTACCTGCTGGTGATCGCCGGCTCCGCGCTCGCCGTCCCGCTGAGCGTCAACCGCGCCCGGGCCGCCGCCTACGTCCACCGGCTGCAGGGCACCGCCGAGACCACCCGGCAGGTGGTGCTGCGTCCGGTGCCGCCGGGCTGGGGCGGGGTGGACTCGGCGGCACGTTACCTGGCGGCGGACGTGGAGGCCCGGGTGGGCGGCGACTTCTACGACGTGCTGTCCACCCCGTACGGCGCCCGGGTCATCCTCGGCGACGTCCAGGGCAAGGGTCTGCCGGCCGTCTCCACCGCGGCGGCCCTGGTCGGCTGCTTCCGGGAGGCCGCCTACCACCAGGAGGACCTGGCGACCGTCGCGTCCTGGCTGGAGGAGCGGCTGCACCGGCAGAACCTGCTGTCCGTCCGGCTGGGCGCGCAGGAGGAGCGGTTCACCACGGCCGTCGTGATCTCCTTCCCGAGGAAAGCGCCGGGGGAGATCGAGGTGGTCAACTTCGGCCACGACAGCCCGTACGTCCTCGGCCCCGGCGGCGTACGGCAGTTGCCGCCGGGCCACGGTGCGCCGATCGGCCTCGCCCACCTGGCGGGCGGTCTGCCGCCCGTCCTGCGGGTACCCCTGGGCGCGGACGAGACCGTCCTGATCGTCTCCGACGGGGTGACCGAGGCCCGCGACCGGCAGGGCGGGTTCTTCCCGCTCGGCGCCCACCTCGCCGGGCTGGTCGGCGTGCCCGGGGCGGGCGACCCGGAGCGCCTGGTGGACGAGGTCGCCGCCGCCGTCATGCGGCACACCGGCGGCCGCCTCGGCGACGACACCGCGCTGCTCGCCGTCCGCCGGCCCGCCGGATCACGGGCGGGAGCCGGCGCATGACCGATGCCGTCGTGGTCGGCTCCGGGCCCAACGGCCTGGCCGCCGCCGTCACGCTCGCCGGGCACGGACTCGCCGTCACGGTCCTGGAGGCCGCCGAGGAGATCGGCGGCGGCACCCGCAGCGGCGAGGCGACCCTGCCCGGCCTGCTGCACGACCACTGCTCGGCCGTCCACCCCTTCGGCGTGGCCTCCCCGCTGCTGCGCTCCCCCGACCTCGCCCGGCACGGACTGCGGTGGGCCTGGCCCGAGGTCGACCTGGCCCACCCGCTGGACGGCGGCGACGCGGCCGTGGCGACGCGCTCCCTCCGGGACACCGCCCGCGCGCTCGGGCCCGACGCCGACGCCTGGCTGCGGGTGTTCACCCGGCCGAGCTCGGACTTCGACGCCCTGGCCGAGGACGCCCTGCGCCCGCTGCCGCACCTGCCCCGGCACCCGCTGCCGCTCGCCCGCTTCGGCCTGCGGGCCGTCCGGCCCGCCACCCTGCTCGCCCGGCACTGGCGCACCGACCGGGCCCGGGCGCTGTTCGCCGGGGCGGCCGCGCACGCCTTCCAGCCGCTGGACCGGCCGCTCACCTCGGCCGTCGGCCTGCTGCTCCTCGCGGCCGCGCACCACCGCGGCTGGCCGGTCGCCCGGGGCGGCTCCGGCCGGATCGCCGCCGCCCTCGCGAGCCGGCTCACCGAACTCGGCGGACGCGTCGAGACCGGCCACGAGGTGCGCTCGCTGGCCGAGCTGCGGCCCTGCCCGCTCGTCCTGCTGGACCTCTCCCCCGGCGCGGCCGCGGACCTCTGCGGCGAGGAGCTGCCCCCGCGCGTCCGGCGCGCCTACCGGCGCTGGCGGTACGGGCCGGCGGCGTTCCGGATGGACTTCGCCGTCCAGGACGGCGTCCCCTGGCGCCACCCGGACTGCCGCCGGGCCGGCACCCTCCACCTCGGCGGCACCCTGGAGGAGATCGCGCACGCCGAACGCGAGGCCGCCCTCGGCCGGCTGCCCGAGCGCCCCTTCGTCCTGGTGGCGCAGCAGTACCTCGCCGACCCCGGCCGCTCGCGCGGCGACGTCCACCCCGTGTACGCCTACGCGCACGTGCCGCACGGCTACGACGGGGACGCCTCCGGGCCGGTCCTCGCCCAGCTCGAACGCTTCGCCCCCGGCTTCCGGGAGCGGGTGCTGGCCACGGCCGTCACCCCGACCCTCCGCCTGGCCGACCGGAACGCGAACCTCGTCGGCGGCGACATCTGCACGGGCGCCAACACCCCGCTGCAGACCGTGCTGCGCCCGCGCGCCGCCCTCGATCCGTACGCCACCGGCATCCCCGGGGTCTACCTGTGCTCGGCCGCCACCCCGCCCGGTGCGGGCGTCCACGGCCTGTGCGGGGTGCACGCGGCCCGCTCCGCCCTGCGGCACCTGGGGATCATGCCAGTGGGCTGAGCGGTCGGGCTCCGGCTCAGACCGGCGGCTGCGGGCGGGTCAGGCCGCGGTCGTAGGCGAAGATCACCGCCTGCACCCGGTCCCGGGCGCCGATCTTCGCCAGCACCCGGCTGACGTGCGTCTTGACGGTCGACTCCGCGAGCACCAGGCGCTGGGCGATCTCGCCGTTGGTCCAGCCCCGGGCGACGGCGACCAGGATCTCCCGCTCCCGTTCGGTCAGGGCCTCCAGCCGGGGGTCGGCGACGGGCTCCGCGCCGGGCGGGCGGACCGGCAGCCGGTGGGCGTACGCGTCGAGCAGGCGCCGGGTGATGGCGGGGGCGACGACGGCGTCCCCCTCGGCGACGGAGCGGATGCCGGAGAGCAGGTCCTCGGGGCGGGCGTCCTTGAGCAGGAAACCGCTGGCCCCGGCGCGCAGCGCGGCGTGGGCGTACTCGTCGAGGTCGAAGGTGGTGAGCACGAGGATCCGGGAGCGGCCGCCGGAGGCGACGATCCGGCGGGTCGCCTCGATGCCGTCCATGCCGGGCATCCGGATGTCCATCAGCACCACGTCCGGCCGCAGGTCGGCGGTCAGCCGGACGGCCTCCGTCCCGTGCGCGGCCTCGCCGACGACCTCGGTGTCGGGCTGGCTCTCCAGCAGCATGCGGAAGCCGTAGCGCTGCAGTGGCTGGTCGTCCACGATGAGGACGGTGGTCACGTCGGGCCGCCTGTCGGGTCGGGGGTGAGGTCGAGTACGGCCTCCACGGTCCATCCTGCCCCGGGGCCCGGGCCCGCGGTCACGGTGCCCCCGTACAGGGCCGCGCGTTCGCGGATACCGGTGAGGCCCTGGCCCTCGCCGCCGGGGTGGGCGGGCGGCCGGGCGCCGGGGGGCGGGCCGCTGTCCCGGACGCGGACCCGCAGCCGGTCGGGGTCGGCGCTCAGGGTGACGTGGGCGCGGGTGTCCGGGCCGGCGTGCTTGAGGGTGTTGGTGAGCGACTCCTGGACGATCCGGTAGGCCATCAGCTGCATGCCGCGGTCCAGGCGGTCCAGGTCCCCGGCGGCCGTGTACACCACCTGCGGCCCGGCGGCGCGGAACCGGGCGCAGAGCCCGTCGAGGTCGGCGATGCCCGGTTGCGGGGTGAACTCGGCGGCCTCGTCGCCCTGTTCGCGCAGCACGCCGAGCATCCGGCGCAGCTCGCCGAGGGCCTGGCGGCTGGTGTCGCCGATCAGCAGCAGGGCCTCCCGGCCACGTTCGGGGGCGGCCTGGGCCGCGTACGCGCCGCCGTCGGCGAGGGTGACGATGACGGACAGGTTGTGGCCGATGATGTCGTGCATCTCGCGGGCCACCCGGGTGCGCTCGGTGACCGCGGCCAGCCGGCTGCGCTGGTCCCGTTCGATCTCCAGCCGGGCCGCGCGTTCCCGCAGTCCGGCCAGCTGGGCGCGCCGGATGCGCACCGCGATGCCCAGGGCGACGGCCGCCGTGGCGGCGCTGAACAGGAAGAACAGCGCGTCCCCGACCGGCAGCCCGCCGCCGGAGACGGCGGCCGCGACCACGGCGACGGCCCGACCATCGCCGCGCAGGACCAGGCCAGGTGCCGCAGCCGGCCGTGCAGGGCCAGGCTGTAGAGGGCCACCAGCAGGGCGACGTCGGCGCGCAGGCCGACGTTCATCGACCACTGCAGGACGAACACCGCCATGATCGCGGCGAAGGACGCCGCGGGTCGGCGCCGCCGCCACAGCAGCGGGACGACCAGGCCCGCCTGCAGCGCCAGCGTGGCGGGCAGCGGCAGCCGGGTGAGGACGATCCGGTGCTCGCGCGCACCGCCCTCGCCGTGCCCGGGGACGAGGTCGGGCAGGCAGAACAGCAGGACGACGGCGGCGACCACGGCGACGTCCAGCACCCAGGGGTGGTCGCGGTCCGCCTCCCGGATCCGCTGGCCGATCCGGGCCAGCCGGGCGAACAGCGGGTGGCCGGACAGCGTCTCGGCCCCGGTGAACGGACCCGTGGCGGTGGCGTGGTCGCTCACCGGTGGCACCTCCCTGCTCGGCCATGTCGATCGGCTGTTTCCGGGATCACCGGTGTGTCCCGAGCACGTGCGTGCGGCGCCGGTCCGCCCGGCGCCGCACCCCGAGTGTCTCAGGCCTCCCGCCCGGCTCAGGCGTCGCTGCGCGTGAGGCGTACGGCGGCTCCCGCCAGGGCGAGCACCGTCCAGCCGAGGAAGACCAGCAGCCCGGCCGTCGGCGACAGCGTGCCGCTGTCGTGCTGGAGGGCGAACATCGCCTGGCCCGCGTGGCTGGGCAGGTAGGGCGAGATGTGGTCCTGCCAGGAGCTGGGCAGCAGGGCGGTCAGCCCGGGGATCAGCATCAGCGTGGCGACCAGGACGGCGATGCCGCCGGCCACCGAGCGCAGCAGCGCGCCGAGCGCGACGCCGATCACGCCGACCAGCGCCAGGTAGAGGCCGGCGCCGAACAGACCGCGCACCACCCCGGCGTCGGAGAGGCCCATCGCCGCCCGGGTGCCGGCCAGGATGCGGCTGTCGGCGAGGAAGGTGACGAACGCGCCGGCGGTGCCGAGCACCAGGGCGATCAGGCCGAACACCGCGGCCTTGGACCACAGCACCGGCAGCCGGCGGGGGACGGCGGCCAGCGTGGAGCGGATCATGCCGGTCGAGTACTCGCCGGCGGCGACCAGCACGCCGAGGACGCCGAGCGCCAGCTGGGCGAAGTTGGTGCCGAACAGCGACAGGCTCAGCGCGCCCGCGGCCGCGAAGTCGCGGTCCATCGGACGGCCTTCGGAGAGCCGCGACTTGAACTGGAACGCGGCGATCAGGCCGAAGCCGATCAGGAACAGCAGGGCCAGGCCCAGGGTGATCCAGCTGGAGCGCAGCGACCACAGCTTGGCCCACTCGGAGCGCAGCACGCGCAGCGCCGTCACCTTGTAGGCGGGGCGGTCGGGCCGGGGGCCGGCGGGCGCGGCGGTCGGGCTCGGTGCGGTCACGCTCATGCCGCGCTCCTCGGGGTGTCGGTGCCCTCGGCGGCGGTGATGCCGTCCGCGGTGGTGGTGGTGCCGTGGTACTCGACGGCGTCGCGGGTCAGGTCCATGAACGCCTCCTCCAGGGAGACCGTCCGGGGGGTGAGCTCGAAGAGGGCGATGCCCTGCTCGGCGGCGGCGAGGCCGATCTCGCGGGCGGTGCGCCCGGTGACCAGGAGCTCCTCCGAGCCCGCCCGGCCGGTGATCTCCACCCCCGGTCCGGCCAGCGCGGCGCGCAGCCGGGACGGATCGGCGCTGGCGACCTTGACCACGTCGCCGCCGGCCTGGCGGACCAGCTCCTGCACGGTGGTGTCGGCCAGCAGCCGGCCCCGTCCGACCACGATCAGGTGGTCGGCGACCAGGGCCATCTCGCTCATCAGGTGCGAGGAGACGAAGACGGTGCGCCCCTCGGCGGCGAGCCCCGTGAGGAGGTTGCGGATCCACAGGACGCCCTCGGGGTCGAGGCCGTTGACCGGCTCGTCCAGCATCACCGTGGCCGGGTCGCCCAGCAGCGCCGAGGCGATGCCGAGCCGCTGGCCCATGCCGAGCGAGAACGCCCCGGCGCGCTTGCGGGCCACCGACTGCAGTCCGGTCAGCTCGATGACCTCCTCGACCCGGCGGCGCGGGATGCCGTGGGTGTGGGCCTGGGCCATCAGGTGGTGGAAGGCGGAGCGGCCCGGGTGGATCGACTTGGCCTCCAGCAGCGCGCCGACCTCCTGCAGCGGAGCGCCGTGCTCGGCGTAGCGGCGGCCGTTGACCCGGACGGTGCCGCTGGTGGGGGCGTCCAGTCCGACGATCATCCGCATCGTGGTCGACTTGCCCGCGCCGTTGGGCCCGAGGAAGCCCGTCACCGTGCCCGGCCGGACCGTGAAGTCCAGCCGGTCCACGGCGGTCTTCTCGCCGTACCGCTTGGTCAGCTGGTGCGCCTCGATCATCGGTCATCCCTGTGGTCCGGGGCGCCGGGCCGTCCCGGCCGCCCTCGGTCTCCACGCTAGGGGCGGGTGCGGCCCGATCCGTGGTACCGGGGGCCGATCATCGACGCGTCCGTAGTACCGCGGTACCACGCGGCGCTGCGGCGACGGGCCGGTCGGGCGGTCAGCCGGCCTCGGTGCGGCGCTCCAGCCGGGTGCCGGCGCGCAGGGTGATCGACATCAGGTCGCTCGGCGCGTCGAGCTCCAGCCGGTGCCAGCGGCCGCGGGGCACCACCACGGCGGTGCCGGCCGCCAGCCGCACCGTCTCCTCCGGCTGGTCGGGGCCGGTGGGGCGGAAGTGCACGCGGACACCGCCGGCCAGGCAGCACACCGCCTCCTCGGCCTCGGGGTGCATCTCCCAGTGGTCGGCGTGGACGTCGGCGTCGGTCTCCACGTGGAAGGTGGCGATCTGCCAGGCGCCGCGCTCGCCTCCGGTCATCCGGCGCCCGGTGGCCCGCACCTCACCGTCGGGGCGGATGTGCAGGGCCGAGGCGAACAGGTCGACCGCGGCGATCGGAGTCGTCGTCATGAGCGGGTTCCTTCCAGGTGCTTCTCCGCCGGGGCGGCGGGGTCGGTGGAGCTTCCGGGGCGATGGGCGACGGTCGGGTCAGGGCGACCCCGTGCATTTTTGTACATGTAAGGAAAGTACCCCCGGAGGGCCGCCGCTGTCGAGGCCCGGGGGATGATGGGGGCATGCAGCAGCCCTCCGCACCGCGCAAGGCCACCGGCCGACCTCCCCGCATCTCCCGGGAGGAGGTCGTCGGCGCGGCCCGCCGGATCGTGACCGAGGAGGGCGTCGGGAAACTGACCATGCGCCGCCTGGCCGGCGAGGTCGGCAGCACGCCGATGGCGCTCTACCACCACGTCCGCAACAAGGAGGAGCTGCTCCTGCTGCTGCTGGACGACCACGCCGCGCAGGCGCTGCGGCCCCGCGAGCTGCCCACCGAGCCGCGCGAGCGGGTCGTCGCCGCCTCGGCCGCGATCCACGGGGCGCTGGTCGACTGCCCCTGGATCGTCGAGGTGCTGACCGCCGACGACCTGCTGTCCACCCACGCCCTCTGGTTCGTCGAGCAGATCGTCGACGGCCTGGTCCGGTGCGGGCTGTCGCTCGACCAGGCCGTCCGGGGCTACCGCGCGATCTGGTACTACACCGCCGGCGAGATCGTGGTCCGGGTGGCGGCCGCCCGCCGCCGCGGCGCCGACGACCGCCCGACCCACCGCGCGCAGGTCTTCGCCGGACTCGACCCGGCCGAGCTGCCCCGGCTCGCGGAAGTCGGCGAGCACTGGGAGCGACTGACCGCCGAGGACACCTACCGGGACGGGCTGCGCTCCCTGGTGGACGGACTGCTCAGCAGCCGATGAGCCGGCACCGCCGCCCGTCGGTTCGCCGCACCCGCCCGTGCGGGCGGGCCCGACGGGTGATGTTGGGGCGGGTCGGTGGCCGCCGTCCGGGTGCCGGAGCGGGCCCGGCCGATACTCCGGCCATGAGACCCTCCCGCCGGACCTCCCTGCTGCGCCTCGCCGCGGCCACCGCGCTCCTCGCCCTCTGCTCCCCGGTCACCACCGCCGGTGCCACGGCCGACGCCACCGAGCCACACCGCCGGCCCTGCGTCGGCTCCCCGCGGCCCGAGCGCGGTCCGGCGCTCGACGTGCTGCGGATCGCCGAGCAGGCCAAGACCGAACTGGACCTCGAATCCGTGATCCTGAAGGTCACCGTCGACGGCCGCGAGCTCCTCACCACCGCGCTCGGCGAGTCGATGACGGAGGTCCCGGCCCGGCCCGACATGCACTTCCGCAACGGCAACATCGCGATCAGCTACATGGGCACGGCGCTGCTGCGGCTGGTCGACCAGGGCAGGGTCGGCCTCGACGACCCGATCGGGCGGTGGCTGCCCGGCCTGCCCGACGACTACGGCCGGCGGATGACGCTGCGGATGCTCGGCGCCTCCACCACCGGCCTGGTGGACTACGTCAAGGTGCCCGGCTTCCAAGAGGCCGTCTACGCCGACCCGTTCCGTCAGTGGACGGCCGAGGAACTGGTCGCGCTCTCCACCGGTCGGGACCTGCTGTACGAGCCGGGCACCGACTGGAGCTACTCGCACGCCAACTTCGTCCTGCTCGGTGCCGCGCTGGAGAGGATCAGCGGCGAGCCGCTGGAGGTCCTGCTCCAGCGGGAGGTCCTCGGACCGCTCGGCCTGCGCGAGACCGCCGACAGCCACACCCCCGACATCCCGGCGCCCGTCCTGCACGCCTTCACCGCCGAGCGCGGCACGTACGAGGAATCCACCTTCTGGAACCCCTCGTGGACCACCGCCCCCGGCGCGGTGGAGACCACCGACATCTGCGACCTGGCCCGCTCCGCCGTCGGCATCGGCGCCGGCGAGCTGCTCTCCCCGGCCGGCTACCAGCAGTTGCTGAACCCGGGGACGGTGGGGCTCGGCACGCCGACGAAGGAGTGCCCGGCGGACATCTGCCTCGCGCAGACCGAGGCCACCCACTACGGCATGGGCGTCCTCGTGGTGGGCGGTTGGATCTCCCAACACCCGCTGTTCTTCGGCTACTCCGCCTCCCAGGACTACCTGCCCTGCGAGCACCTGGCCATCGCCGTCGCCACCACCAACGGCCCGAACGCCCCCGGGGGGCACAGCGCCCACGTCATCGCCCAGCGGATCGCCGCCGCCCTCAGCCCGGACCACCCGATCCCCGACTTCGGCTGAGGCCCGACTTCGGCTGGGGCCCCGTTCCGTGACGGCCGCCCCTCGGCCCCGGTCCCTCCAGGACCGGGGCCGACCGTCCTCACCGGCGTCAGGCCTTGCCCTGCTCCCGGAGGATCCGCTCCGCCGCCCGGACCCGGTCCTCGATCCGCTGCCGGTAGGCGGCCAGCGCCGGGCCGTGGCTCTCGATGTACCGGGTGTCGTAGGCCGACTGCACGGCCAGCGCGATGCCGACCAGGTTGGTCGACAGCTTGCACGCCACGTCGTCGGAGGCCTGCCGCAGCTCCCGCGGCGAGTGCTCGACGGACACCACGCCGTTCACCTCGGCCGTCCTCGGCAGCAACGTGGTGTCGGCGAGGACGTCCTGCGGCGTCGGATAGCGGTAGCCCTTGCCCTGCATGCACGCGCTCCACGCGGCGAAGGCGGCGCGGACCCGCGGATCGCCGGTGGCGACCTCGGGACCGTGGTCCGGCAGGGCCCGCGGATCCGGCAGCGGCAGCGCGCCGCCGGCGCCCCGGGTGCTCTCCCCCTTGCAGCCACCGTCCGGAACGGCCTTGCCGGCGTACGCGGGCACCGCCTTCCCCGTCGGGTCCACCCCGTGCTCCACCGCCAGCGTCTCCGGCGAGGGCGGCGCGGCCGCGGTCGCGGTCGCCGGCGAGGCCGGTACGGACTGCGCGGGAACCCGGTCGTACCCGCTCACGGCGGCCCGCTCCGGGTCGAAGAAGCCGTACAGCGGGGCGTGCGTGCGGTCGTACCGCAGCGCCTGCTCGTCGAAGCCGATGAGGTCGGAGGCCACCGGCGGCAGTCCGTACGCCCGCATGCACGTCTCGTTCAGGGCGTTCGCCGCCGCCTGCAGGGTGGTGACCTGCTGCGGGGTCACCAGATAGCGGTCGATCGGCCGGGCGATCTGCTCGACCGCCGTGATGGTCGCGACCGGGCCGGCGGCGGGCGCCGCCGTACCGCCGCCGGCGGCCGGTCCGCAGCCCGTCGCGGCCGCCGCCGACACCGCGACCGACACCGCCAGGGCCAGCAGCCCGGCCGCGCGTCGGGTCGTTCCGCGCATTGCGCTCATGGTGAACCGTCCCTGGGAACGGCGGCGGGCGCCGGCGTCGTGCCCGGCGCCCGCCGCGGTGAGACCGGGCGTGTGGCTCAGGACCAGATGACTCAGGACCAGATGTTGACCGAGTACGTGGTCGAGTTCATGTCGATGTAGGGCGTGATGCTCCACGGGTTGAAGCGCGCACCGGTGTCACGGCCGCCGCTGGTGTAGTAGTTGGTGTAACCGGTGTTCACGCCCGAGCCCACGGCGGAGGTGCCGGTCATCCAGACGCTGAGCGTCTGGGAGCCGCTGCCCGTGAAGCCGAAACACCGGACGGCGTGGTAGTTGTTCGGGCCGCCCGAGTAGACGGTCACCCCACGGCCCTGGGCGGCACCGCAGTCGATGGGCTTGACCTCGGCGCTGGCCGGCGCGGCGAGCGCGACGGTCCCTGCGAGGATGCCGCCGGCGACGGCGCTGACGACGAGCTTCCGGCTGATCTTCACGCGCGTTCTCCCTTGATCCGCTGTCCTGGAAAGTCCTGGAAGGCTGTTCATCGCAGGCCGGGCCTGCCGGAGGTGCGGTGGTACGGGGTCGGCGCCGCGGTGTGCTTCCCACCGGCGGTCTCCGGCCCGCAATCAGGGAATCGCATCGCCGAAGCCCTGGCGAGCGCGGTCCAGCGATCGTGAAGACCGGCTCCACGGGCCGTCCGGCCGATCGCCCGGGATCCCCGAGAGGTACCGCCCTGACCAGCGGTGGTCCGCTCCCGGCGCGGTCCTGAGCGTGGCGGGGTCGTGAGGGCGGCAGGCCCGTGATCGGGGCGGGCTCGGCAGGACGGCAGGCCCGTCAGGGCTCGGTCGTGGGGGCAGGTCAGCCCTGGGCGGGATCCGTCCCCGCGACCAGACCGGTGATCGTCGCGGTCAGGATGCGGGCCAGCCGGGGTTCGACCTCGATGACGGCGTGGCCGAGGCGGGGGTCGCTGCGGTAGAGGGCTGCGACCTCCGCGCCCGGGTTGGCGATCTGCCACAGCGCCCCGGCCAATGAGACGGCCGTGGCGATCAGGTCGATCACGCCCTCGTCACTCAGGGTGGGCAACTGCTCCCGGACGGCCTCGGTGATCGGTTCGCGGGCGGCGAGCGTGGCGAGCTTGAAGTCGCGCACCGCGTCGAGTGAGACGTTGCGTTCGAGGTTGAGCGGGGCGTGGGCGAGCAGGTCGCAGAACAGTCCGCGGGCGGCGAGGGTACCGGCGAAGGCCCGCGCCACGGCGGTCGGGCCAGGGTCCGGGGCGTCCCGCAGCCGCTCGGCCAGCGCACCCGACCACTCCTGCCAGCCCTCCGCGGTCAGCCGCAGGAAGATCTCCTCGCGCGTCTCGAAGTAGCGCAGCAGCGCCGACTTGTGCATCCCGACGGCGGCGGCGATGTCGGTCAGGGAGACGTCCCTGATGCCGCGTTCCCGGCCCAGCGCCCGGGCCGCCTCCAGGATCGAGGCCTCGCGCTGCCGCTTGGCCTCGGGCGACCGAGCCCGCCGGAACTCCGCTGCTGCTTCCACCCGCCCATCGTAGAGCAACACCGTTGCCGTATTACCGCAACACCGTTGCGCTATTACCGCAACGGTGTTTTACTAACGGCATGGAACAGACGTGGTTCATCACCGGTAGCTCCCGCGGCTTCGGCCGCACCCTCGTCCGCGCCGCCCTGGAGGCCGGCGACCGGGTCGCCGCGACCGCCCGACGGCCCGAGCAACTCGCCGACCTCGTCGAGGAGTTCGGCGACCGAGTCCGCCCGATCGCCCTCGACGTCACCGACCCCGCGGCCGCCCGTACGGCCCTCGCCGAGGCGCAGGCCCACTTCGGCCGGATCGACGTGCTGGTGAACAACGCCGGCTACGCCAACGTCTCGCCGATCGAGACCACCGAGGACGCCGACTTCCGCGCCCAGTTCGAGACCAACTTCTGGGGCGTCTACAACGTCACCAAGGCCGCTCTCCCGCTGCTGCGCGAGCAGAAGGGCGGCCTGGTCATGCAGTTCTCCTCGATGGGCGGGCGGGTCGGCGGCTCGCCGGGCATCGCCTCCTACCAGGCCGCCAAGTTCGCCATCGACGGGTTCAGCCGCGTCCTGCGGGCCGAGACCGCCCCCTTCGGGGTGAAGGTGCTGGTCGTCGAGCCCAGCGGCTTCCGCACCGACTGGGCCGGGTCCTCCATGACCGTCCACGACGTCCCGGAGGCGTACGACGAGACGGTCGGCGCCGTCCACCGGCTGCTGCGGCAGAACAGCGAGGGTGCCGGCGCGGCCGGTGACCCCGTCCGCGCCGCCGAGATCCTGGTCCGAATGGCCAAGCGGCAGGACGTCCCGCACCACCTGCCGCTCGGCGTCAACGCGGCCGAGGGCTCCATCGCGATGGACCGCCGGCTGCTGGCGGAGGACACCAGGTGGCGCGAGGTCTCCCGTTCGGCCGACTTCGCCGAGGCCTACCCCGTCCCCTTCCCGCCGGACACCGCGGAGGCCACGGACTGATCCCGCCCGGGGCGAAGGGCGCGAAACGGCCCGGCCCCCGAGCCCGACGCCCCGGATTCGGCGGAATTCCCCGAGCCCTCCCCTGGTTAACCCCCGGTCACCCCGATAATGCGGGGCGGTTGTCCACCGCCGTACCGCAGACTCGTTGCGAGCACTTACAGACCGGAGGATGGTTTTCATGGTTGACCGGCCGTTGACGCTGATGGCGGTGCACGCCCACCCCGACGACGAGGCCAGCGGAACCGGGGGTGTCCTGGCGCGGTACGCGGCCGAGGGCATCCGCACGGTCCTGGTGACGTGTACCGACGGCGGTTGCGGTGACGGGCCCGGGGGCGTCAAGCCCGGCGACCCGGGGCACGACCCGGCGGCCGTCGCCGCGATGCGCCGGCAGGAGCTGGAGGCCAGCTGCGAGGTGCTGAAGGTCGGTCACCTGGAGCTGCTGGAGTACGCCGACTCCGGAATGATGGGCTGGCCGACCAACGAAGCCCCGGGCTCCTTCTGGCAGACGCCCGTCGAGGAGGGCGCCGCCCGGCTCGCCGAACTGATGCGCCACTACCGGCCCGACGTGGTGGTCACCTACGACGAGAACGGGTTCTACGGCCACCCCGACCACATCCAGGCGCACCGCATCACCATGGCCGCGCTGACGATGACCGACCTGGCGCCCAAGGTCTACTGGACGACCGCGCCGCACTCGATGGTGCGGAAGTTCGGGGAGGTCATGCGGGAGTTCGGCGAGGACTTCGAGGAGGCGGAGCCGGCCGAGGCCGGCGACGACCTGCCCGGGATCGGCCTGCCCGACGAGGAGATCTCCACCTGGGTGGACACCACCCAGTTCAGCGACCAGAAGTTCGACGCCCTGGCCGCGCACGCCAGCCAGGGGGAGAACATCTTCTTCCTGCGGATGGGCAAGGAGCGGTTCACCGACCTGTGGGGCGTGGAGACCTTCGTCCGGGTCCAGGACTCCACCGGCGCGGCGCTGCCCGAGACCGACCTCTTCGCCGGACTGCGCTGACCCCCGGCGCTCCCCCACCGCCCACAGCCTCGATGCGGAGGACCCGCGCCGAGGGTGTGAGCACCGGGAGGAGCGCGTTCACCGGTCCTGACCCGTGCGGCACCGGAGCCCGCCCCGGCTCCGGTGCCTGCTCCGTTCCGAGGGCCTGTCACTGTCGGTGCCGCTTGCTACCGTGGCTGTGTCAGGACATTTCGGGGGTACGCCATGACGGACTTTCACGTCAAACCGACCGACATGCTGCTGTCGTCCGCCGGGTTCACCGACTTGCAGGGCGCCGCCGCCCAGATCTACCGCAGCCTGGTGTTCGCCACGGACGGCACCGCCGGCATGGCGGGAGACGACGAGGCGGGCAAGAAGTTCGCCGCCGGCTACGACCCCGCGGCGCAGAAGCTCGTCGACGCGATGGCCAGGGTGGTCGGCCAGCTCGGTGGCACCGCCAACGGCCTCTACACGATGGCGATCAGCTACCTCACGACCGACGCCGACATCGCCGCCTCGATGATGGCCCCGCAGAAGCTCCCGGAGTCGGCCAACCCGCAGTGCGACGAAGAGGTCGCGAAGGCCAAGCTCCACTCCGCGGCCGGCCACAACGACAGCGGCGCCATCCACGACCTGCTCAAGGAGTTCTGGCCGCAGGGCGATCCCAGCAAGCTGCGGCAGGCGGCCGCCGACTGGAAGAACTTCGCCCAACTGGTCAGCAAGCTCGGCGCCGAGGGCGACAAGCGGGTGCTGCGCGTCACCGCCTCCAGCACCTCCGGCGCCGTCACCTCCTTCGCGCAGAACTGGGCGAAGGTGCACGACGGCTGCGCCACCGAGGGCCCGCTGCTGAACAGCATCACCAACGCCGCGTACAAGCTCGGCCAGGCCTGCGAGTCGTACGCCCAGCACGTCGAGAACCTGCGCGACGAGCTGGAGGACCTCGCGATCGCGGCCGGCATCGTCGCCGGGGCGGGCATCCTGCTGACGGTCTTCACGCTCGGCGGATCCGACGTGGCGGCGGCCGGCGGCGAGGCGGCGATCGTCGCCGAGGCCGGCACCGCGGCGGCCGCCATGACCGCCGCCGTCGAGGGCAGCGCCGAACTCGCCGTGCTGGCCGAGGCGGCGGCCGTGGTGGACACCGCGGCGGCGAACCTGATCCCGGTGGGTGCGGCGGTGACGGCCGCCACGGCCACCACCGCCGTCGTCCTGGCCGGCGCGACCGACGCCGCCGCGGCTCCCGGGCCCAAGCCCCCGCCGTTCACCGTCACCCCCGGCATGCCGCCGCTGCCCCGCGATCCCAACAGCCCCTTCCCGGTGCTGTCCCCGCAGGACCAGGCCGCCGTCCGGGCCTGGATGACGCAGATGGAGCAGGGCGGCCGGACCTTCCCGGCGCTCGGCCCCTCCGCCAAGGGCGACCCCAAGATCGACGCCCGCCGGGGCTACCAGGTCCGGGTGGCCGGGTCGACGGAGTACCGGCTGTACACCACGGTGACCGACCCGGAGACGGGCCGCGAGCTCGGCATGGACGCCGATGGCGTCCGCCCCGAGGACGGCGCGGCGATCGACGCCAAGTACATCGGCCAGCAGAAGAGTTGCAAGTCCCCGTTCCGGCTGGACAACGCGGACGGCGTCTTCGACTTCGTGTACGAGAACACGATGGACGGCGAGGCGAAGAAGCTCGACAAGTACGCCTCGGCGCTGAACGACCCGCGCAACAAGGTCGACCACCTGGAGCTGATCACCAACGACGGCAAGGCCAGCGGCTACTTCCAGGCGCTGATGACCGCCAAGGGCGTCACCGGCAACGTCCGCGTCGTACCGTGACGGTGACGCTGTCCGAGTCCGCGTCCGCGTCCTTGTCCGAGTCCGTGTCCGGTGCGAGACCGGATCCGCACCACCGAGAGAAGCGAGAACACCCCGTGGGAGCCACCTTCTACGTCAGCGCCGACCGTGAGCAGGCCGGACCGTGGACCTTCACCGGCGAACAGCTGAAGGACTGCGTCCGCCGCCACTGGCCGGACGCCACGGTGAGCGGCGCCTTCGAGAACTTCCTGGAGATCCACGCCGAGGTCGAACCCGGCCGGTGGGCGGAGGTCTCGTACAACCTGCGGCACGCCGCCTTCTCCTTCGAGGACCGGGCACCGCACTCCGCGCCGCTCACCGTCATCTACCAGGCGCTGCACGAACTCGCGCCCACCGTCCCGGTGGTGTGGTGGGTCGACTACGACGCCGAACTCGAACCCCTCGACCTGGCCGGCGGCCGGGAGGCGTTCATCGACAGCTTCCCGGCCTAGGAAGTACCGACGGGTGGCGTGGGGCAGGGGGCCGGCTCCCACGCCTCCCGGTCCGCCGGTCAGCTGAGTTCGCGCTTGAGGATCTTCCCGGTGGCCGTCATCGGCAGCGTCTCGACGATCTCCACGATGCGCGGGTACTTGTGGCCGGCCATCTCCTCCCGGCCCCAGGCGACCAGTTCGTCCGGGGTGGCCTCGGCGCCGGGGTTCAGGATGACGAACGCCTTGACCTCTTCGCCGTGGCTCTCGTGCGGCACCCCGACGACCGCGGCCAGGCTGATCGCGGGGTGCGTCATCAGCACCTCCTCGACCTCGCGCGGGTACACGTTGAAGCCACCCCGGATGATCATGTCCTTGGCGCGGTCGACGATGTAGTAGAAGCCGTCCCCGTCCCGGCGGGCGAGGTCGCCGGTGCGGAACCAGCCGTCCCTGATCGCGGCGGCGGTGGCCTCGGGCCGGTTGTAGTAGCCCTTCATGACGACGTGGCCCTTGACCGCGATCTCACCGACGGCGCCGGGCTCGGTCACCTCCGACCAGTCCTCGTTGATCAGCTTCACCTCGACGCCCCAGATCGGCACGCCGATCGAGCCGGGGCGCGGCTCGCGGCCGGGGTCGGAGAAGGTCACCACCGGCGAGGTCTCGGAGAGGCCGTAGCCCTCCAGGATCCGGATGTGCAGCCGCTCCTCCAGCCGCGTCAGGAGCTCCACCGGCAGCGGGGCACCGCCGGACACGCCGATCCGCAGGTTGCGGGCGATCCGGTCGACGTCGACCGCGTCGGTGAGCGCGCCCTGCAGGGCCCACCACATGGTCGGGACACCGGCGAAGAAGGTGATCTCCTCGGTGTCCATCAGCCGCACCACCTCCTCCGCGTCGAAGCGCGGCACCAGGTGGAGGGTCGCCGCCGTCGAGAAGCCGGTGTGCATCTGGACGGTGGAACCGAAGGTGTGGAACAGCGGCAGGCAGAGCACGTGGCTGTCGGTGCCCGGCGTGCTCCGGAACATCCGGTTGCACGCCATCACGTTCATCACCGTGTTCACGTGGGAGAGTTCGGCGCCCTTGGGCTGGCCGGTGGTGCCCGAGGTGTACAGGATGACGGCCGTGTCGGTCGCCTCGGTGGTCACCGGGTCGAAGACCGGCGCCTGGTCGGCGAGCGCCGAGCCCAGGGTCTCCGCCCCCTCGATCGACGCGGGCGCGGCCGGGTCGGCGGTGATCAGGAAGAAGTCCTCGCAGGTCTTCACCTCGTCGAAGGCCTTCCGGCCCTCCTCCCCGATGGGTAGGGCCGGCGTCCCCTCGAAGCAGAAGTACGCCCGCACCTCGGCGTCGCGCAGGTGGTAGGCCACCTCGCGCGCCTTCAGCAGGATGTTGAGCGGGACGACGACCCCGCCGGCCTTGAGGATCCCGTAGTAGACGATCGGGAACTGCGGCAGGTTGGGACAGCTCAGCGCCACCCGGTCGCCGGGCCGTATCCCGCGCTCCACGAGCAGGTTGGCCACCTGGTTCGCGGCGGCGTCCACCTGGGCGTAGGTGAGCCGCGTCGAACCGAGGACCAGCGCGTCGCGGTCCGGGAACGTACGGGCGGAATCCTCCAGCAGGACCGACAGGTTCAGCATGGGCGCCTTCCGATGACGGGGTCCGGGCCGGGCCGAGGGGCCGGCACCGCGACATCATCGTCCCCGGAGCGGATCACGGCTAGGCCCTGGTCCGGGATTCTGCCGTACGCAGTCGATCGGGGCCGCCTCCGCGCCGCACACTGCCACCACCCCGAACACGGGGACCTGGCGATGACGGCCGACGTCGCCGTCGTCCGGACCGCCCGGCGGTCACGCCGGTGGCCCGGTGCACCGCGAGGTACACCGGGCCACCGGGCCCCGAACAACCATGGGGCGGCAGATCCTCGCCGGCATCGGCATCGGCATCGGCTTCGGCATCCGCACCGCCGCCGGCCTCAGCGCCTCGGCTCCCGGGAGGACTTGCGGTTACGCGTCGACGGCGTCGGTCACGCGCCGCCAGCTGTCCAGCTCGGCGATGCGTGCCTCCCATGCGGCGCGCATGCCCGTGGCACCGGAGGTGCCGAGGGCCAGGCGCAGCGGGGGGTTGGGGCTGTCGACCGCGGTCCGGATGCCTGCGGCGATCCGCGCCGCGGAGGAGAACGCGGATGCCGGCAGCTCTCCGATGCCCTTCTGAACCTCACGAACGGTCTGGTCGTAGTCGGTCAGTCCGTCCGCGACATCGAGGTTGGCCAGGAAGGGGGTTGCGGTCAGCCCGGGCTGGATGAGGGTGACCTTGATGCCGAGCGGCGCGACCTCGGCCGCCAGCGCGTCCGACAGCCCTTCGACCGCGTGCTTGGTCGCGGCCAGCAGCCCCACGCCGGGGTGGGCGGACTGCCCGTAGACGGACGAGCCCTGGAGGATGTGCCCGGATCGCTGGGCGCGGAGCACCGGCAACGTCGCGCGGAGCACGTTGAGCACGCCGAAGACGTTGGTGTCGAACACCGCGCGAATCTGGGCGTCGGAGGCCTCCTCGACAGCTCCGAACAGTCCGTAGCCGGCGTTGTTGGCCACCACGTCGATGCGTCCGAACCGTGCGAGCGTGCGCTCCACCGCGTCCCGGACGGCCTGTTCGTCGCGCACGTCCGCCTGGATGGGGAGGAGGCGCTCGCCGTGCGCTTCGGTCAGTTCGGCCAGGGAGGCGGTGTCGCGGGCGAGGGCCGCGACGGCGTCGCCGCTCTCGAGCGCCTGGAGCGCCAGTTCGCGGCCGATGCCGGACGTCGCGCCGGTGATCAGCCATGTGCGGGGGTGGGTCTGCCGGTTTGATGTTCCATTCATGTTGCGACCGTAACGAGTTAGCAAGCAACGCGTCAAGCACGCGGGCGCCCCAGGTTGCCCGTTAGGCGGGTTAGTGCCTCTTCCTGTTGAGGTAGGGTGAGGGCATGAGCAATGCGGCAGCCGGATCTCCCAGACTCAGCCCGCGCACCGTCACACCGGCGGTGGAGACCGTGCTCGCGTTCGTCAACACGCGCGCGGACGGGTCCGGTCGGCGGGAGCTGTTCGCGGACGGGAACTCGTTCGCCGCGTGGGTGGCGGAGCACGGCGAGTTCGGCGGCGAAACCGTGGCGACCGATGCCGATGCCGCGGTCGCGCGCGAGCTGCGCGACGCCCTGGTGACCGTGCTGCTCGCGCACTCGGGCGACGACGAGGGCCAGGGCGAGCCGCTGCAGCGTGCCGAGCGGCACCTGCGGCGCGCGGGTTCGCTCTACCCGCTGGCGCCGGTGGTGACGGCCGGTGGTGTCGAGCTGGCGTCGCCGCAGGCGGGGGTGGAGCGTGTGTTCGGGACCGTCCTGGCCGCGGTGACGACCTTCGCCCAGAGCAGCGACTGGGGGCGCGTCAAGGCGTGCCGGAACCCCCCGTGCCATTTCGGTTTCTTCGACCGCACCCGCAACGGGGCAGGGCTGTACTGCAGTCCCGGCTGCGGCTCCCAGGTGTCCATGCGCAACTACCGCCAGCGGCAGCGCCAGGGAAGTCAGCCCCCCGAGTGAGGACGCGCGCTTCCCGGCGGGCCTGGGACCCGCTGGGGCCGATGTCGCCGGACCTCTCCCACGCGGCCTGAGTCCGCGTGCCCGGGCGGGTGCCGCCGGCGGTTTCGTGGCCGGGCGATCGTCCGTCGACACCCCGCGGAGCTGCGGCTATCGTGAAAACAACGGGACAAGGACGCACGCATGCGCTCCTCGCATGGTCGGAGCGATCCCAGGAGGCGGCGGCATGAACCGCCTGCACGCGCTGTGGTGCCTGCGCAGGATGAACGCCACTCAGAAGTCCACGGAAGGGGACGCGGCAGCGGACAGGGCCACGATCGACAGGGCCGCGATCGACAGGGCCGCCGCTGACGCGGTCGCCGCGCGGGAGGCCGAGCAGGAGCGGGTGAAGCTGGCCTACAAGGTGGCCATGGACCTGTTCACCGCCCAGGACCGCACGGTCGGAAACCTTCGGACGAGGGCGACCGGAATCTTCGCGACCGCGGCCTTCGTGGTCACCTTCTCGTCGTCCGTCCACCTGGTCGGGAGCCGCGACTCGAACGAGTTCCCGCTCTGGGCGGCCGTCTCCCTGCTCTGCGTCGTCCTGGTGCAGGGCTGCTTCGTCATGATGGTGCTCTGGCCGCGGACCTTCCGTTTCGGCCACAGCGTGCTCCGTGTGTTGGACCCGCGGCCGGGTGCGGCGGACACCTCTCCCGTGGACCGGGAGCTGGTGCGGCAACTGGTGGACACCCTGCAGGAGAACAAGGCACAGATCATCAGGCTGGCCAGGTACTACCAGTGCGCCGTCCTTCTGCTGCTGGCCGAGGTCTCCCTCGTCCTCGCGGCGGTGATCTCCCAACTGTGACTGTTCGTGACTGTGACTGTTCGTGATGGGAGCGGGAAATGCCAGGTCCGCAGGGGAACGGTGGCGAACACGAGTGGCCCACGGTCGTGTACCGGGGAGGAGCACAGGGGCGGCAGATCCTGCGCGTGAACCTGCCCGAGGGCGCCGACGCCGCGGTGGTCGGCACGATCCTGACCCGGCACGGCATCGCCTACCTGAACGTCGCGGACATTCCCGGTGAGGAGCCGGCCGCACAGGTCGAGCTGGTCGGCGGCGACGACGTGGCGGACCGGGCCGTGGTCGCCCTGCGGGCCGACCTCGCGGGCCGCGGGGACGCCGCCGACTGACGAAGGCGGCGGGGGGAGAGCCCCGGGTGGCCTCCCCTCAGGAGCCGCCAGGCGACGGCTCGTGACGGCGGTCTTACGGCGGCGGCGTCAGGGCCCAGCCGGCCGACACCCGGATCGGCGTCCTGACCACGGACGGCACGCTGGTGGTCGAGGACGGCAACCTGTGGGCGCCCTGGACGGTCGAGGACCACGGCGTCGAGGACTGTGGATACGGAGCGTCACAATGTCACGGACAGTCGCCTCCTGCGGTGGCGTCACCCGTTTGCGGCCATCCGTCGCGGTGCCATAGTGGAAACGAGTGACCATACTCGGCAACCGGTCCCAGAGGGTTGCGCCATGAACGACAGGCAAGTAGACGCCAGAATCAGCGACGACCAGTTCGACCTGGACATCCGGGTCAAGGTGGTCACCAAGGCGGTCGACGGGTTCGCCGCCGAGGCGGGCGAGACGGCCAGTTGCGCCAGCACCTGCGGGGACGAGTGCACCAACAGCTGCGCCAGCACCTGCGGTGAGGAGTGTACCGTCGTCAGCCTGCCCGCGGGCGGCGCCGTCGGCGAGACCGAGACCTGCTCGACCTGCGGCTCGTGCACCTCGGAGTGCGACACGGTCCCCGTCCGGTTCTTCGAGGACCACTACGTCCTGGAGGTCAGCCAGGTCCGTGCCGACGGCATCACCCGCAAGGTCGCCGGGGAACACGTCATCCGCCGCGTCGAGCGGGAGTCCCGGCCGTCCCGGGACGGCTGATGGCCGTAGCGGCGCGGCGGGCGGCCGCCTGGGAGCCGGCGGTCCGGGACGCGCGGACCGCGGCACGGGTCCGCGCCGCGGCCGCGGACGTCCTGTCCCGGCTGCGCGATCCCGACACCGCGGAGGCTGCGGGCCGCAACGGTGCGCGCCGGGAACGGCCGCGGTGGACGCCGTACGGCACCGCGCAGGGCACCGGCGGCCTCGCGCTGGCCTTCGGGCACCTCGACCGCTGCCTGCCCGGCCAGGGCTGGGACCTGGTGGCCCACCGTCACCTCGCCCGCGCCGTGGAGGGCACCGCGCGCGACCCCGTCACGGGCGTCGGGCTCTTCTCCGGGCTCGCCGGGGTGGCGTTCACCACCGCCTACCTGGCCGACGGCCGGGGCCGGTACCGCACGCTGCTCGGCGACCTCGACGACAGCCTGTACGCGCGGATCCCCCATCGGCTCCCCGCCGTCGACGGACGGGGACTGGCCGTCGGCACCTTCGACGTCGTGTCCGGCTGGACCGGCGTGGCCGCTCACCTCCTCGCCCGGCCGCCCGGACCGGACCGGGACCGCGCCCTGGACTCCCTGCTCGGCTGGCTGGTCGACCTGTGCCGGGGCTGTCCGGACCCCGACGGGATGCCCGCCTGGCACACCCCGCACGCCCTGATCGCCGACGAGGGCATGCGCGCGAGGTACCCCGGCGCGGTCGCCAACTGCGGCCTCGCGCACGGCATCGCCGGTCCCCTCGCGCTGCTCTCCATCGCCCTCTCCGACGCCCGGGGTCCGGCGGTGCCGGGACACACCGAGGCGATCCGCCGGGCCGCGTCCTGGCTCGCCGCCCGGCACGTCGCGGACGCCCGGGGCGGCGGCTACCCGTCGGTCGCCGCGTACCCGGCAGTGGCCGCGTACCCGTCGGCGCTCGCGGACCCGTCTGCTCGCGCGGACCCGTCTGCTCTCGCGGACCCGGCGCTCGCGGAGCCCTCGGCCGCGGACACCCCGGCTGCCGCGCCCCGTGAACCTGCTCCCGCTCCGACACCGGCCCGCGACGCCTGGTGCTACGGCAGCCCGGGTGTCGCCCGCGCGCTGTGGCTGGCCGGCACCGCCCTGGGCGACCGCGCCCTCACCGCCGCGGCCACCGCCGCCCTACGGGCCGCACTCGCACGCCCGATCGCGTGGCGCCGCATCGACTCGCCCGGTTTCTGCCACGGCGTCGCGGGCCTGCTCCAGGTCACGCTCCGCTTCGCCGCCGACACCGGGGACGAGGCGATCGGCGCCGCGGCGCAGCGCCTCGTCGACCAGTTGCTCGGCGAGTACCGGCCCCGATCCCCCTTCGGCTACCGCAGCGTCGAACCCGACGGCACCCGCGCGGACCGGGTCGGCCTCCTGGAGGGCACCCCCGGGATCGCCCTCGCCCTGCTGGCCGCCGCCACCCCCGAACCGCCCTCCTGGGACCGGTTCCTCCTGCTCTCGTGACCGCCCACCCGTCGCCATGACCACGCACCCGCTGCCAGGCCTCCACCCACCCCCGTGACCACCCACCCGTCGCCATGACCACCGACGCCTCCTCCCCCACCCCGGGCGCCAGACGCCGACCGTCCACGGGAGCGCCGAGCCGCTACCGTGCCCTCGACTTCGTCATGATCCGCACCCCGATCCTGCCCGTCAGCCGCTACCCCGCGCCCGACACCCCCGCGCCCGACACCCCCGGGCCCGAACCCGCCACCGCGCGCGTACGGGCCGACGACCTGGCGCGGTGCGCCGTCACCGTCTCCTCGCTGCCGCTGGCGGCCGCGCTGCGGCGCCCGCCGACCACCGAACGCGATCGGCGACGGCTCGAGGCGAGCCTGCTCCGCTACCTCGTCCGGCTCAGCACCCGTCCCACCCCGTTCGGGCTCAACGCGGGCGCCGCCCTGGGGCGGTGGGGACCGGACACCGACGTCCGACTCGCCGACGACCGGTCGCCCGAGGTCCACGCCCGGCTCGACATGCACGCCCTGCTGCACTTCGTCACCGCCCTCGAATCGACCCCGCCGATCCGCCGGGCGACCCGGGTCATCACCAACCCGGCCGTGCTGCACCGGGCCGGCCGGGTCACCCTCAGCGGTGTCGAGGCACCGCGGACGGCGACCGGCGGCGAGAACGTCACCCTGCGCGCCACCGGCGCCGTCCTGCGCGCCCTCGCCCTCGCCCGCACCCCCATCAGCCACGCCGACCTCGCCGTCGAGCTGCTGCGAACCGTCCCCGGGGCGACCCCCGACAAGGTCGACGAGCTGCTCCACCGGCTGTGGCGGCACGCCTTCCTCCTGACGGACCTCCACCCGCCGCTGACCCACCTCGACCCCTGCGGCCACGTCCTCGACCACCTCGGCCGGATCCCCGCGGCCGCCGCCGCCCACGCCGACCTGGCCGCACTGCTCGCCGCCATCCAGGACTGGCAGAAGCAGCCCCCCGACGCCGGTGCCGACACCTTCCCGGAGCTGGCCGACCACGCCTGCCGCGTCACCGGCCTCGACACGGACACCCCCCTGCAGGTGGACACGGCCCTGCCCCTCGCGGTCGGGACGGTGTCCCACCGCGTCGCGGACGCCGCCGTCCAGGCCGCCGACCTGCTGCTGCGCCTCACCCCCTTCCCGGACGGGCCGCCGCACATCACCGCGTACCGGCGCGCGTTCGAAGCCCGGTACGGAACCGACCGCGACGTTCCCCTCCTCGAACTCCTCGACCCCGTCACCGGCCTCGGCACCCCGTCCCCGACCGCGACGATCGCCTCCCTCGACACCGACCGGTCCGACACCCTGCTGCGCCTCGCCACCGAAGCGCTCCACGACCACCTGACCGCCGTCGACCTCGACCCGGACACCCTCGACCGGCTCACCCTCCGGAACGTCGCCCCCACCCGGCTGCCCCTCTCGCTCGACCTCTACGCCATGGTCGCCGCCCCGTCGGCCGCCGCCGTCGACGCGGGCGACTTCCGGCTCGTGGTCGGCGCCAACATCGGCGCGGGAGCCGCAGGACGCAACCTCGGCCGCTTCGCCGGCATGCTCCCGGGCGCCGTCCCCGCCCTCGCCGAAGTCGCCGCCGCGGAAGGGGCCCTGGACCCCGGACGCGTCCTCGCCGAACTCGTCTACCTCCCCGAGAAGACCCGCTCCGCCAACGTCGTCGTGCGCCCCACCGTCCGCGACCACGAGATCGGCATCCGGACCAGCGCCGAGGACGGCCCGGCCCGCTCCATCCCCCTCGTCGAACTCGCGGTCCGGATCACCGACGGCAGGCTCACCCTGGTCTGGGACGAGGGGGCAAGCGGCGGCGGGCCTGGGGCGAAAGGCACCGGAGAACACGGCACACGGGCCGTCTCCCGGACCGCCCCACGGACCGTCCGGGAGGTCACCGTCTGCTCCGGGCACATGCTCAACCACAGCCGGGCGCCCGCCGTCTGCCGCTTCCTCGCCGACCTGAGCCACGACGGCACCGCGCAGCTCACCGGCTTCGACTGGGGCCCCGCCCGCCACTTCCCCTACCTCCCCCGGGTCACCCGCGGCCGGATCGTGCTGCGCCCGGCCCAGTGGCGCGTCGACCACCGCCTGGCCCAGCGGCTCACCGGGAGCCCGGACGGCTTCCCGGCCGCCTTCGACGCCTGGCGCCGCCACTGGCGCGTGCCCCGCCACACCTACCTGACCAGCAGCGACGACGCGGCGGACCACCGCCTCCTGCTCGACACCACCGGACCCTCCCACACCGAGGAGATCCGCCGGGCCCTGACCCGCCTGCCGCCCGGCGGCGCCGTGATCCTCCAGGAGGCCCTCCCCGGCCTCGACGACGCCTGGGCCACCGGGCCGGACGGCCCCCGCGTCGTGGAACTCGTCGTCTCCATGACCCGCCGCACCGCCGCCCCGCCCGCGCCACCGCCCCGCGCCCGCTCCGCCCCCGTCGCGCGGGCCGACCGCCTCCGGCCCCCGGGCAGCGACTGGACCTACCTCAAGCTCTACGGCGACCGGCAGGAGGAGGACGCCCTGCTCGCCGGCGCCGTCCGCGACCTCGTCGCCGACCTGGCCCCCCACAGCGACCGCCGCTTCTTCCTGCGCTACGCCGACCCCGAACCCCACCTGCGGCTGCGCCTGCGCGGCGACCCCGCCCTCCTCGTCCCGGCCCTCGCCGACCGGGCCGCAGCCCTCCTCGCCGCCGGGCACCTGACCCGGTTCGGCTTCGACGTCTACGACCGCGAGGTCGAACGCTACGGCGGCCTCACCGCCATGGACGCCACCGAGGAGCTCTACACCGCCGACAGCCAGGCCGTCCTCGACCTGCTGGCCCTGCGCCGCACCGGCACGCTGGCGCTCGACGACACCGCGCTCGCCCTGCTCAGCATCGACGACCTGCTGGCGGGCGTCGGCCTGGACGAACAGGCCAGGCTGCACCTCTACCGCCGACGGGCCCACCACGCCCACCTCGCCGGCGCCGAATTCCGCGCCCGCAAGGCCGAGTTCTGCACCCTGCTGAGCACCCCGCCCCCGCCTCCCGTCGCCGACGTCCTCGCCGAACGCCGCCGCCTCCTGACCCCCGTCGCCGCCCGGCTCACCGACCTGCACCGGCGCGCACTGCTCGGCCGCCCGCTCCTCGACCTCTGCGACAGCTACGTCCACCTGCACTGCAACCGCCTGCTGGGCCCGAGCCCCGCCGCCGAACACGCCGCGGTCGAGCTGCTCCACCGCACCCGGCAGACCCTGGCCCTGCGCGCCGGGTGACCGGCCCCCTGCGCGGCCGGGGAATGGGCTGGTCGCCGGCCCCCACCCCATGGCCCCGCCCCTGCACCCCTCCGGTCTACGGCACGCTCTCTGCTATCGCGAACCCGGACATCTCATCCCAAGGGGTTGCGCTCCAGAGGCGGGCCAGGGCCGTCCACAGGCGACTGACGAGCGTCCAGTCAGGGTTGTCCCCGCTCAGGGTGACCGTGGCGAGCAGGTCGCAGCCCCAGATGCCGTGTTCGTCGTCAGGCGAAGCAGCGATCACCGACTCCGCGATCCACGCAACTCCCACATGCACCTCAAGGGTCAGCCAGTCGGCTACGGGTTTGCCTGCGGGTCCTCTCGTCGCCAGCGAGCACACGGCAACCTCCGCCACGAACGGCCCGGACCGCTCGGTCACCAGCAGATCACCGGCCGGCAGGAGTTCGTTCAGGAGGCGGCTGACCGCGGCCTGCCCGTTCTCTTCGTCCGACCGGCAGAAGAACATGAGTTGGTATGCCACGGTCGGATCCCGCCTCTCCCGAACCAATCGACCCGATCATGGTAGAGGCCTCGTTCGATGCCCCTGGGGCGCCATGACGGCGGCACTCGCCACGGCGGCCGCGCGCCGACCGGCGCGCCGGAGTTCGGAGGATTCCGGCCCCGGCTCGTGGAAGGCCGGGACGGGACCGTCGCGGCGGCCCGCCACCTGCGGGGGATCCTCGACCACAGCCCGGCCGAGGCGATCGGCAGGCTGAAGGCGGCGAAGGCCGGGGACGCCCTCGGAACCGCCGTCGAAGTCGAAGCCGTCGTGCGGGCACTTCGCCGGGACGGTTACGCCTACGAGACGGTCGCCGCCGGATCGGCGGACTGAGCAACCGGATCCGCCGCGCGGCGGGGAGCACGCACACCCGCTGGCGAGGGGGCTTGATGCCCCGTTTCCAGAGCAGCCGACGGTGCTCGGCCGACGACCGCCGTCGCTCCTCCAGCGCCCTACGGCCCTGCGGGCCGATGCGCCCCCCGGGCACCGGGGTCGCATCGGCCCGCGGGGCCTCGCCGGGCCGCCGGTCAGGCGCGGGGCCGCAGGGTGCGCAGGGTGGTGCGGGCGGGGAGCCAGGTGCCGAGGGCGGCGAGGGCGGCGGTGCCGGCGAGGACGGTGGCGAGGGTGGTGGTGGGGGCGGTGAGGCCGGCGGTGCCGCGGGTGATGCCCTGGGCGTAGGTGCTGAGGACCGCGTAGGCGATGGCGAGGCCGAGGGCGGTGGCGATGGCCAGGGACGCGGCGGTCTCCCAGCCGAGCATGCGGCGGATCTGGCGGCGGGTGGCGCCGGTGAGGCTGAGCGCGGCGAACTCGTGCCGGCGGTCGGCGATGCCCATGGCCAGGGTGTTGAGGACGGCGATGGCGACGAACGCGATGATCAGGCCGAGGGTGACGTAGCCGATCTGGGCGCTGACCCGGTCCTGCGAGGCCTGGGCGGCGGCGCGGTCGAGCACGCCGAGGCCGGGTTCGGCGCGCAGGGCGGCGGTGAGGGCCTGCCGGGTGGGGCCATCGGGACGGCCGGTGCCGCGGACGAGCAGCTCGTCGTCGAGCGGCACGTCGACGTGGGCCGCGACCTGGGCGTGGGCGAGGGTGAGGTCGCCGAAGCCGAGGCCGCGGCTGTAGAGGGCGACGACGGTCACCTCGGCCGGGGTGCCGTCGGCGAGGACCAGGCGCACCCGCTGGCCGATTCGGTAGCCCAGCCCGTCGGCGGCTGCCGCCGTACCGTCCGTCAGGCGGCCCAGGTCGCCGGCGGTGACGCCGAGGTCGAGGGTGTCGGACAGGCGCTCGGGCGTGACGGCCTGGACGCTGCGCTTGGTCAGACCGTCCCGGACCTGGGTGTGCAGCACCCGGGTCACGGTGCGCACGCCCGGGACGGCGGCGAGCGCCTCGGCGGCGCTGCCCGGCGCGCGCGGCCCGACCACGAAGTCGGCGGTGCTGCCGCGTTCGCGCTGCGCGTCCGCCGCGCCGTCGATGGTGGTCTGGGTGAACAGGATGGTGCAGGCCATCGCGATCAGCAGGGTCAGCGGGGTGATGACGGAGGCCAGCCGGTGCGCCCCGGCGCGTAGGTTGTGGGCGGCGAGGTAGCCGCCGACGCGGGAGAGCCGCAGCGACGGGCCGAGGATCCCGAGGCCGCCGCGGGCCACCAGCGGGCCGAGCAGGGCGAGCGCGGTGCACCAGAGCAGGACGGCGATGAAGCAGACCGGGGTGGAGGCCTGGTCGGAGTGCAGGGCGGTGAGCAGGGCGGTGAGGGTGACGGCGCCGGCGGCGGCGAGCACGCCGAACACGATCCGGGGCCAGGCCAGGCGCGGCGGCTTGAGCTCGGCCTCGCCGAGGGCCTCGACCGGCTTGATGGCGGTGGCGCGCCGGGCGGAGACGCGGGCGGCCGCCCAGCCGGCCAGCACGGCGCAGGCCGCGGCGGCGACGGCCGGGAAGGGCGAGAGGACGACGGGCAGGTTCGCCGGGATGACGCGCAGGGCGACGAAGCGGCCGTGCAGCCAGTCGCCGAGCGGCAGGCCGGCGGCGGCGCCGAGGATCCCGGCCGTCAGACCGATCGCGAGCGCCTCGCCGCCGATCATCCTGCGGACCTGACGGCTGGTCGCGGCCACGGCCCGCAGGACGGCGATCTCGCGCTGCCGCTGCTGGATCGACAGGCCGAAGGTGCCGACGACGACCAGCAGTGCCACCAGCAACGCGGTGCCGGCCAGGACGGCGCCCATGCTGACCAGGCGGACCTGGGCGTTGGCGGCGTCGGGGAACTCCACCCGGCCGCGGTCGTCGCCGGTGCGGGCCACGGGGGCCGGGACGGCCGGGGTGGCGGCGAGCAGGGCCCGGACGTCGTCGGCCGCCGAGGGCGCGGCCGGGAAGACGCCGATCGCGGCGACCAGGCCGTCGTGGCCGGCCAGGCGGCGGGCCCGGTCGGAGGCGAAGAAGAGGGTGGTCTGGCTGTCGAAGCCCTGCGCGGTGACGCCGACCACGTGGAGGGCGAGGGTGCCCGAGGGTGTGCGGGCGGCAGTGGTGGAGCCGGGGGCCAGGTGGGCGCGGGCGGCGGTGGACGCGTCGACGACGACCTCGTCCGGGCCGGCGGGCGCGCGGCCGGCGGCGAGGGTGAGTCCGGCCAGCGGGGCCGACTCCCAGCCGTGGCCCCAGGAGCCGCCGGTGGGGCCGCCGGGCAGCAGCGCCGGGAAGGTCACCTCGGTGGCGACGGCCCGGACCGAGGGCAGGGCGGCGATGCGGTCGGCGAGGGAGGCCGGCACCCAGGCGTGGCCGGCGATCGGCTTGGCCTTCTCCTTGACCTTCCCCTTCCCCTTGGACTCCACGGCGTGCACGTCCTGGTCCCCGGAGACGACGATCGGCGCGGCCGCGTAGCGTTCGGGGCGGACGGTGCCGGTGAGGCCGGTGGCCAGCAGGGTCCCGCAGCCGCAGACGAGGGCGGCGGCGCAGAACAGGGCGACGAAGGCGCCCGCGAAGGCGGCCGTACGGTGGCGCACGGTGGTGAGGGCGAGGCTCAGCATCATCGGTTCCACGCTCCCAGGCGGATCATGCGGTCGGCGACCTTGGCGGGGGTCGGGCCGGCCATGGTGTCGGCGACCCGGCCGTCGGCCAGGAAGAGGACCTCGTCGGCGTAGGACGCGGCGACGGGGTCGTGGGTGACCATGACGATGGTCTGGCCGAGGTCGTCGACGGTCTGCCGCAGCAGGGTGAGGACTTCACGGGCCGTCATGGTGTCCAGCGCACCGGTGGGCTCGTCGGCGAACACCACCTCGGGGTCGGAGATCAGCGCCCTGGCGATCGCCACCCGCTGCTGCTGGCCGCCGGACAGCTGCCCGGGCCGGTGCCCGGCGCGCTCCCGCAGCCCCACCCGGCGCACGAGGTCGGCCAGCCGTGCGGCGTCGGCGCGTCGGCCGGCCAGCCGCAGCGGCAGGGCGACGTTCTGCTCGACCGTCAGGGAGGAGATCAGGTTGAACGCCTGGAACACGAACCCGGCGCGCTCGCGGCGCAGTTCGGTCAGCTTGGTCTCGTTCAGCCGGGACAGGTCGGTGCCGCCGAGGCGGACCGTGCCGGAGGTCGGGCGGTCCAGGCCGGCCGCGCAGTGCAGGAAGGTGCTCTTGCCCGAACCGGAGGGCCCCATCACCGCGGTGAAGCCGCCCTTGGGCAGCCGCACCGTCACCTCGCGCAGGGCCGCCACCGCGCCCCGCCCCTTGCCGTAGACCTTGCTCACGGCGTCCAGAGTGATCGCTTCGTTCATGTCCTCCAGCCTGCCGAGCCGCGAACTCCCCTCCCAGGGAGCCGATCACGGCGCACCCGTGACATCGTCACGGGTAGGGTCGGGACATGATCAGACTCCTGCTGGCCGAGGACCAGCACGTGGTGCGCGGCGCGCTGGTGGCGCTGCTGGAACTGGAACCCGACCTGGAGGTCGTCGCCCAGGCCGACTCGGCCGACGACGTGGTGGACCGCGCACTGGTCTTCACGCCCGACGTGGCGGTGCTCGACATCGAGATGCCGGGCCGGACGGACGGTCTGCAGGCCGCGGCGGCGCTGAAGGAGCGGCTGCCGGGCTGCCGGACGCTGATGCTGACCTCGCTCGGACGCCCCGGACTGCTGCGCCGCGCCCTGGACGCGAAGGTCGACGGCTTCCTGCTGAAGACCGCTCCCCCGGCCGAGCTCGTCGCGGCCATCCGCCGGGTCGCCGGCGGCGGACGGGTGCTCGACCCGTCGCTGGCCGTGGCGGCCTGGGACCTGGCGGACAATCCGCTCACCTCGCGCGAGAACGACGTGCTGCGGGAACTTGCGGAGGGAGCGGAGCCGCCCGAGATCGCCGCGCGGCTGCACCTGTCGACCGGGACGGTGCGCAACGTGCTGACCGCGGTCGTCGGCAAGCTGAACGCCCGCAACCGGACGGACGCGGTGCGGGTCGCGCGGGAGGCGGGGTGGCTGGCGTCCTCGTAGGGCGGGCTGGCGGGGGCCGCGTGATCGGCGCTCTCCGCTCGGTAAGGTCAGCTCGGTGCTCGGTGCGGTCAGGTTGGTACTCGGTACGGTCAGCTCAGTGCTCGGTACGGTCAGCTCGGCGCTCGGGTGCGGTCAGCTCGGTGCTCGGTACGGTCAGCCCAGCGGCAGTTCGGCCCGCAGCAGGTACCAGCCGTCGTCCGGGCCGGCGCTCAGGGTGCCGCCGGCCTCGGTGAGCCGGACGGTCAGGCCGCCGATCCCCGAGCCGGGCGCGGTGACGCCACCCGGGACGCCGTCGTTCTCCACCTCCAGACGCACCGAGTCCCCGGTGACGGTGGTGGCGATCCGCGCGTGACGGGCGGAGCTGTGCCGCAGGATGTTGGTCACGGCCTCGCGCAGGACCACGCTCAGCACGCCACCCGCCCGGGCCGGCACCGGGACGTCGTCCAGCTCCACCGTGATCGCGGCCGCCTCCAAAACGGCTGCGGCGGAGGCGAGTTCGGCGTCGAAGGACAACCGGGGGCTGTCGCCGGCCACGGCTCCCAGCTCGGCCCTCCCCCGCTCGGCCAGGCGCGCGATGTCGGCCAGCTCGGCCCGGCAGCGGTCGTCGACCGTGCCGTCCACGGCGCCCCCGGCGGCTCCGGTCCCCGTCTCCGTGTCCGCCGCCAGGCGGCGGGCGAGCTCCGCCTTGAGCAGGATCGCGGCCAGACCGTGCCCGAGCAGGTCGTGCAGGTCCCGGGCCGCCCGTAGCCGCTCGGTGACGACCGCGGCCCGGGCCAGGCCGGCCCCCGCCCGCTGCAACTCCCGCACCAGCCGCACCAGTCGCAGCACCGCGAAGACCACCACGCAGGTGATCACCACGTTGACGGTGGCCAGCAGCACCGCGGCCGCGCCGCCCCCGCCGGCCACCCCGGCGACCACCCCGGCCGCCACCGACAGGGCGGCGGCCAGGGCCGTACCCGCGCGCCGCGGCAGCGCGATCAGCAGCGAGCCGGCCAGGATGCCCGCCGCCCCGATCCAGTTCCGCCCCAGCCAGGGCAGCGGCGCGAGGGCGAGAACCGCCGAGACCAGCAGGGCGGGACGGGCGTGCCGCGTGGCGTCGTGGATCGAGAAGCGGACCTGGAAGGCGCAGAACGCCAACGCGCAGGCCGCGCCCAAGCCGAGGCCCGACACCGACGCCGGCACGGACAGCAGCGCCTTGCCGCAGAACGCGGCGAGGAGGAAGTAGTAGAGGCCGAGCGCGGCGCGCAGCTCGGGCGGGTCCGCGGCCGCCGCCGGCGCGGGGGTCGCGGCGACCACCGCCTCCACGGCGAAGCGCCCGTCCGGCTCCAGACCCGCCGTCAGCCGCCCGCCCACCGCGTGGACCCGCTCCGCCAGACCGTCCAGGACGTCCGCGCCGAGCGCCGCCGTCGGCACGCCGTCGCTGACCACGCGCAGCACCACTCGCCCGGCCCGCTCACCGGTGCTGACCTCGCACCGCCGGGCGTCGCCGACCCGCACGACCGCCGTGACCGCCTCGCGCAGCACGGTCGCCAGCACCGTCCCGGTCGGTCCGAGCGGCTCACGGTGCCCGATGCGCAGGTCCGCCGCGATGCCCGCGGAGGCCAGCAGCGCCCGGGCGCTGGCCGCCTCCGGGGCGAGCGAGAGGCTGCGCAGCTCGGCGGTGGTGGCCCGGGCGGCCGCCAGCGTCCCACGGGCCACGCCGATCAGCCGGCCGAGCACGGACGGATCCCCCGTCGCGGCCAGGCCGCGAATGCGCGCCAGGCCCTCGGACAACTCGCTGCGCAGGCTCGCCGCGATGCGCAGCCGCTCGTCGGTGACCGCGGAGGCCGCCAGGGTGAGCCGGGCGGTGTCGACGCGGGCCGCCAGCAGCGCGAGCGTGGTGACGGCGTACAGCATGACGCCGCCGAGCGCGACCGTCAGCAGCAGGTCGACCGTGTCGCGGACGGACCCGGAGCGCGCCACGCCGGCCCAGGCGGCGCCCGCCGCGAACGGCAGGAGCAGCGGCCTGCGCCGCTCCAGCAGCAGCGAGGCCGCGGGAAGGCAGAGCAGCCCGATCGACACACCGAGCGGACCGACCGCCAGGAACCCGGCCGCCAGCTCCACCACCGTCCAACCCGCCCACCCGGCGGCCTCGGAGGGCTCGACGGCCCCGGCGGGCTCGGCCCGCGTGTGCCGCAGCTGCACCGCCACCAGCACCAGGCAGAGCGCCACGACCACCGCCCCGGCGCCCGGCTCCGCCGGCACCCGCGCCAGCCCCTTCAACAGGTGCACCGCCACCAGCGCGACAGCCACCGCCACCACCAACGCCCGCGCAGGCCGCACCCGGACGTCCCTCCCCCACTTCCCCAGCACCGGAGCATCGTACGCACCGGCCGCCGGCCGGCAGACCGGGCGGGGTCACGGCCGTCGGCCCTTCTACTGCCGCTCGCCCCGTGGCCGCACCCCGTCGACGCTGCGAGACTGTCGGGATGCTTGTTGATGCCGCGTCAGGACCCGAGCAAAGAGGTCCCTGCCCCGCCCACCGCACCGAACCGGGTGACCGGGAGCCGCGACCGGCTCCTGGAGCGGTTCAACCAAGCGGTGCGCGATCCGGAGGAGTCCGGTGGTCTGTCCACTGTCGCCCGCCTGCTCGATCTGCTCGCGGCGGGTGAACCGAACCCGGAGGGCGCGGTGTGGCTTCCCGACACCAACGCGCGGCTCGCCGCCTCCGGCATACTGCGAGGTGCCTTCCCTGACGCCGATGTGCCCCTGATCGCGTCGCAGTACGGCGAGGACGCCCACCGTCGGGGCTGGTTGCGGCTCGACCGCACGCTCACGCCCGCGGAACACTCCGCCCTGGTCGACACCGCGCTGACCTGGTCGGCGGTCGACCGCGCCCTGCCCGACGTCCTGGCCGCCTTCGGCCCGCCGTCCGTGACGTTCGGCTCCCCCGACCCGTCGCTCCCCAAGACCCTCAGCTACGCCACCGCCGATCCCGAGGCCCCCGTCGTCGCCTTCCACCTCGGCACCGCGACGCCCCGGGAACCGGCCCCAGGCGCCGCAGGCCCGACTCCGGCGAACGCCGTCCTGCTCGCGGTCCGGATCCACGACGGTTTCCTCGACGGGTGCGAGCTCACGCCCGTCGGCCTGGAGCGCTTCCACTGACACCACCCTGCCGGGGTGAGGGGCGGCTCCGGCAGGGCCTGGCGTCATGGCGCCGGTCGTGTCACCCCGGCACCGCCCAGGGGGCCAGGCGCCCGTGGCTCAGCCGCCGAGGCGCCGGATCGTCACCGTCAACTCGCCCTCGTTGTCGGTCAGCACGGCGTCGTTGATCCTGAGGTAGAGTTCCCCCGCCGCGCCGCCGTTGTGGACAAGGCGCTTGGCCCCGACCGCGAACGGCTGCCCCTCACCGATCCGCCCGAGGAGACCGGCGTGCGGAATGCAGCAGATGTTGTTCGGCTGGCCGGGGTCCTGTGCGCAGACCTGGGGGTCGGTGCACCCATCCGGTCCGACGGCGTACCCGTTGCCGAAGGGACGCCAGGTTCCGGTGGCCGTCACGTCGAGTTCTCCGCCGGCCGCCATCGCCACGCCGCTGTCCTGCCACCCCCCGGCGGCCGACACCGTCCTGGTGGCGGTCGGGGGCTGCGGCGCCGTGGCGGTCGCGGGCTGGGGCGCGGTCGCCGTACCCGCGGTCGCCCAGGTCGTCACACCGAGGACGGCCGCGGAGAACGCCGCCGCGAGACCCAGCGAGAAGTTGCTGCGATCGGACTGTGAGGCCGATGGATGCCGGGGTACGCCCCATTTCCCAGTGGCCCACTGCGCGATGACGTAGGCCACGACGAAGCCCGCCGTGGTCGCCACGACCACGATCAGCGCCCGCAAACCAGTGGACAACCCGCCACCCGACCTTCTCGGAACGTGACCACGTCGACACGAAAAGTACAGCCCCTCGACGACCCCGCTGGTCAACGACTCGGGAAGGGCACCAGAGCAAGATCCCATTGGTCGGCAGCGTGAAGCAGCGCAGCCGTATCCAGCCGCACCTCCACGACGTACTGATGGATGTCCGCCCCGTCATCGCCCTGCAGCCACGGAGGTGCCGCCTCCAGGGACAGGTGAACCCGAATCTCCGCCTCACTGCCGCTGCGTTCGGCGAGGCTCACGGCCAGCACCGGCTCGACGAAGTCCGTGTCCGGATCCAACCAGCCTTCGGCATCAGGTCCGGTCACGGCCACCGCCCCCGCGGCCACCGCACGCAACCACGCGGACACCTCACGGGCTTCATCGCTCAGCAGGCACGGATCGGCGAAGGACCAGCTGCCCTCGGGCGTCGTCACCGTTCCGGCGACGACCAGCCAGTTGTCGTCATACGCGTCGCCCCGGACCCCGGAGAACTGATAGCGCAGGGGGCGCAGCTCGACACTGCTCGCTTGATCACTCAACAGCACGGCCACAGGATGTCACGGGCCCCCATCGGGTCACCCGCCCAGCAGGTGCAGAATCGGTTGCCCCAGGGCCCCGAGCCAGCCGGCGACGCCGGAGAGCGCCGAGAACAGTCCGGTGCCGGCCGCCACCGCGGCTCCGGCCTCGCGCAGCAGGCGGGTGACCCGGGCGAGCCGGGCGGCGACCGCCTCCCGATCGGGCTCGGGCCGGGCGGCCTCCTGGTCGATCGCGTTCAGCTCGGTCTCGACCAGCGGCGCGACGGCGGGCGGCAGCTGCTCCCGGCCGACGGCCTCCCGCAGGGCGCCGAGCAGTCCGGTCAGCTCCGGCGCGCCGACGGCGATCGCGCCGGACTGCCCGTCGTGGACGTGCTGGTCGTGCGCGACGTTGTTGACCACCCCGGCCTGTTGACTTCCGACGTTGAAGACCATGGCACTCGCCTCCCGTGGACACTGGCCACTGGAACTGGGGATGTGGGCGCGCGGATACCCTGCGCGAGCCGGCCACGACCGAGGAAGGGCGAAGCAAACGGCTACTGATGCCGTTCCTCGGGAAGGACCACAGGCCTGACACATGCGCTGCCCTCCAGCTCCTCCGTCACCGCGTCGGCCAGCTTGCCGAGACCGTCGGGTGGGCTGGTGAGTGTGCCCAGCACGGCGTTGCCCCCCGCCAGGGCCGCGGTGGCGGCTGCGGACAGGCCAGCCGCTGCTGCGGCACGAGCGACGAGGAAGTACTCCTCCGCCGCCCTGTGGCCGAGCTGGAGGCCACGCCACGTCAGGGTGCGCCGATCCTGCTCCGGAAGGTCGAGGTCAAGGGCTAGTTGGTCCATAGGGGGCGTGGGCAGAGGGCCGTCGAGCTCTGCGACGGCACGCTGCAACGAACTCCAGGCCGCTTCGACGTCGCCGGCCCGCCGCTGCAGCGACGCAAGGCTGAGTAGGGAAGCGCCGCGTTTCTGTGGGTCGTCCTGGAGGCAGGCATGCAGTTTCCGCGCGCGTGCGGCCTGGAAGAAGTCCCCGAGCCTCGCCAGATGCCAAGCGAGGTGCCCGAGCAGCGGTGCGTCACGCGGTCCTGCGTCGTCGAGCAGTCGGAGCAGGATGACGCGAGCCAGCTCGGTTCGTCCCTGTCGACGGGCCAACTCGGCCCACGTGAACTCATCCTCGTCCGCCGGTTCGAGCCCGTAGTTGGAGTCATCGAAACCGGACGCCCAACCACTCAAGTCCTCTGCTGCCTCCGGGAAGCCTCCCAACCCGTAGGAGACGTCCGGATTGGCCTGGCGCAGTGACTGGATCACCTCGTGGTCCTCGGCGTAACCCTGCAGACCCACGAGGACCGCCGCCAACCTCAGCTCCTCGGTGTGGCCGAGCGCGGCCTCGGCACGGAGCAGGCTGCGCAGGAACGGGAGGTCGGCAGTCTGCCGGTCGTACTGGGCCGCTCTCAGCAAGGTTGCCCGGCGTGCCGGATCGGCCGCGATGTCAGCCCAGCGCGCCTGGTCCGAGCGGACCATGGCGAGGTCGGCTTGTCCTGGAGCAAGGACAGCGTGCCAAAGTGGCGGGCGCGGGAGCCGGCCCAGCAGCGCATAGGCGCACCCCTCGTCCGCGTTGAGGAGCACGAAGTCCGGTTCCGTGCGTCGCAGCGACCGGTGCAACCGCTGGATCAGTTCCGCCTGTGGCAGCTGGCGCAGTCCGAGCCCGGCCAGGAGTCTGCTGCGATCGACGTCGAGCTGCGCGGCGTAGGAGCTGCGGATGCCGTCCTCGGTCCTGGCGACGACAGCCGTCATTTGGGCAGAGTCGGGTTCGAGGTCGGCGTCGATGTAGTCCCGCCAGCCAGGCAGCCCGATCAGTACTTCGAGGGCCTCGTCCACGCTGTCGCCGACCAGCCCGGTCTCCCCCTCGGAGCTCGCATGGAGCACTTCGCCGTTCGAGCACAGGAAGAAGGTCCCACCGGTATCGTCTCCGGCCACCGCCCGCAGAGCCGAACCGGATGCCAGCCGCACCGCCTCGCAGTGCTCGGCGCGACCGAGGTCGAAGTCGAACGGAAACGCCGCGAGCCCAGCCAGCTCCGGGTGTCGACGCAGCAGCTCCAGGGCACGATCACGGCGATTCATGGCAGGACCGTAACAGCCGGAAACGACCTCGATCACAGCGAGGCCGCCCAGCGCTCACCTGCAGGAACCCGGTCCGCGACGGCTTCCAGCCCCGCCCGGCAGGAGCCGCGCCGGGCGTGCGGGGATCCAGAGCCGTGGCCGACTCCGATGCCCGGCTACGGGCCGATGTCCTCGGTGGCGCCCTCCTCCCCCGCCTCGGCATCGCGCACGTAGCCCTTGATGTGGATCACTGAAGATCACGGGCGTCGTGCCAGAAAGACGAACTCCCTTCCTGGGCGGTCGGGTGCATCGCGAACATCCTCCACCACGTAGCCGTGGGTGATCAGATCGCTCTCGACCTCTTCTCGTTCTCGGAAACGCAGCGTCGAGTCCGATGTCAGCACCTGTCCGTCCGCGCCGAAGACGTAGGTCCAGCGGAAGTTCACCAGAGGCAGGTTCATCTCGAGAAGCTGGACCCAGCTCTCGACGGGGCCGACGTCCGGGATCTCCGTCACGCGGTAAGAAAGCTCGCGGGTCCACTGCTCCCAGGCGCGTCCGGCCGGATTTCGGGTTTCGAAGACCAGATGTCCGCCAGGCCGCAGTGCTCCGTAGGTTCCTTGCAACGTCTTGTGCCATCTCTGCGGCTCAGTGACAGCCTGGGCAACGTTCGCCGTCATCGTCGCCAGGTCGACCTGTAGCGACGGGAGGTCCGTCGCGTCGCCGCAGATCCAGCGCACTCGGCCACTGCCTGCTTTGGCCCGGGCGACGTCGATGGACGCCCGAGCGGGATCGACGCCGACGACCTCGATCCCGCGGTCAGCCAGGAGAAGTGCGAACACCCCTGTGCCGCAGCCGATGTCCAGCACTCGGCGCGCCTTGAACTTTCCCGCTATCCGGAGGTAGGCGTCAAGGTCGCTGCGCTCGGGGTCGAGTGGGTCGTAGATCGCGGCGAGCCGCGGATGCCCGAAACATTCGTCAGCCATGAGGCCGAACGTATGCGGGGCCAAGACGTCAAAGCTACCGATTCCGGTGCACGGAGCGGCACCCGTCCGAGGTTCGATGGCACACGCCCGCGCACACCCCGGCCCCAGCACCGCGTGCGGACAGATCCGTCCACGGACCGGCCCGCACCGACCATGGCGACTGACCGACGGCTTCTCACACCCGTACGACACCCCGCGGCTGGTCGAGCGACTCAACACGGACTGGTACGACCTCGCACTGCCCTGCCCCATGAGGCCCGGCTCCCACGGGGCCCGCTCGCGCCGCGCGTCTCCCTGCACCACCCCGCCCGGCGCTTGGTCGCCCTCGCCGCGTTCTACGCCTACGCCCGCCTCCGGGGCCGGCCACATCCCCGAACCTCCGTTCACAGGCAGATCCCCGTGGGCACCGTGGGAGAAGACGCGCGAGCCGGCAGCCTTCGGGCCTGCCGCTCTCGTCGACGAAGACGCGGTGGGCCACGCTTCCAGCGGCACCAGGCCCTTCCGTGCGGGGAACGGTGTGAGGTGCGGGGTTCCGACGAGCCACTGCACCTGGTTCGAGGTCAGGTCTCCGGAGGACAGTGCGCGCCGTACGGGCCAAAGCACGGGAAGACTTTGCTGTTCGGCCGTGGAACGGCGGCATGCGCCGTTGCGGCGGTCACCACACCCTGATGGCGGCGGCCGAACGAGTCCAGGTGGATCGGATTGCTCCAGGCGCGTTCGCCAGAGGCATCCTCGACGGTGACCCGGCAGTAGCCGTTGCCGAACATCTCCACCGGCAGGGAGCACTCCGTCAGGTCTTCGCCCTGCAGCACCTTGGCCCCCGGGGCGCCGCCGGTGAGCATCACCTTGCGAGCGGGCGAGCACCGCACGGTGACCAGCCCGTCGTCGAGCCGAATGTCGTGGATCTCCGGCCCTGTACTGGAGTAGTAGTACCCGGCCTTGAGCGCCGCCAGGAGCTGCTCCGGTTCAAGAGCCTCGGCGCGCACCTGCACCCAGGCCGCGCACGGCGACGGGTCCTGGGGCTGCAGGTGAGCGTCGTCGGCGGCATACGCGGTCAGCCGATGCCCTCGGTTGAGCATGACATCGGTCAGGTACCAGCTGTCGCCCCGGTGTTCGCGGTCGGCCAGGGCGTTGTGGACCTCGACCGCGTGGGCCGCGTCCAAACTCTCCGCGTCGGCGATGGTCAGCAGCGACGCGGCCGGATGAGCCATCCCGATGAAGGCACCCGCCGCCCTCGCCCTGCGCGCCAGCTGCGGCCCGGTCTCGCCGGGGCCGGGAGGGGCGAAACCCAGTGGCAAGCCGACCGCGACGATGTGCCAGGACTGCCCGGCTTCCGTCCGCGGAGCGTGCAGCTCGGCTCCCAGCAACGTGGTGAACCCGGCGCTGCGCAGCGAACGGGTGTCCGTCAGCGGGAAGTTGTACTCGGCTCGGAAGTGGTCCGTCACGGCCAGGAAGTCGTAGCCGGCATCCTGGTAGCGGCGGACGGTCTCCTCCGGGGACAGTGCGCCGTCGGACTGGTCGGAATGGGTGTGCAGATTGCCGCGCCAGAAGCGTCCGGGTCGGCTGAAAGGCAGGTCGGTCACACATACCCCCTCGTGATCGTGGGATCCCATCGCACGCCGATCACATCAGTGAACTGGGAGCTGTGTGTCTGCGCCAGCGAATAGTTGCTGCTTGTCGCCTGGCGCCGGTCGGCCGTGTCTGCGGGAGCATGCCCGCTCGGGTGGGGCTACGCGGCGTCGGGCTTCCGGACCGCGACACGGAAGGCTTCGAGGACGGCCGGGTCGAGCCTGTACCACAGGGTGCGCTGCCTGCCCACGATCTCCGGGTTGTACGCAGCACAACCTCAGCCGGCGCGATCACTCGATCCGCTCCAGCACCTCCCGGGCGAGCCGCGCGTAGCCGGCACGGGCTGCGGCGATTCGCTCGCCGGAACGAAGGCCCTCACGGTCGCGGGGAAAGCAGACCGCAAGCCCCTATCGCCGGTGCGATCACCCGCGGGGGAGCCACTGCCAGTGCAAGACACCTCGCTCCCTCCACCGGTCTGCGCACGTGTCTCGCACCGGTGGCTCCAGTTCGGCAGTGGCTCGCACCAAGCCGACCGTGACACGATGGACATAGATCCTTGACACCAGCCGGCTGACCCCCGCGGGTGCGGGGAGGACGGCCGCGCGACGCGGACCAGGCAGTCCTCCCCGCACCCGCGGGGGTCAGCGGCGCCCTCGGGCCGCGATGGTCCGACCCTGACCCACCGCCGTCGGGCACCGGCGCGGCACGGGGTTTCACGGCCACGCGGCCGGGCAGGCGCGCGGGCACAGCGATCCGCACGGCGGGCTCCAGCGCATCCGCGCGGTGCCCGCCGGGGATCCGGCCGCTGGTCCCGACGAGAGGTGACGGCTGTGCTGCCCCCCACCACCAGTCGCACGCAGACACCCGGAAGCGGCCACCGCGGAACCGGACTGGAGACCATCCGCGTGGCCTCCGTCCCGGCGGGCCACGTCTACGTCCGGCACCTCGGATCACTGCACGGACGGTGGCCGGTGGAACGGCTGACGGACCCGCGGCCGTGCGGCGCGCCCAGCGGGTCGCAGCGCTGGTGGCCTCCGGTCATGCTCGATCCGGCCTGGATACGCACCCACGCCGACGAGTTCGACGTCTTCCACCTGCACTTCGGGTTCGACGCCCAGACCCCGGAGGAGCTGGCGGACCTGGTCGAGGAACTCCGCCGGCAGGCGAAGCCGCTGGTGTACACCGTCCACGACCTGGAGAACCCCCACCACGAGGACCCCGGCCCCCACCGGCGCCAGCTCGACGTGCTCATCCCTGCCGCCGATCACCTCATCACCCTGACCCCGGGCGCCGCCCGGGCCGTCGCCGCCGGCTGGCGGCGCTCGGCCACCGTCCTGCCGCACCCGCACGTCGTCGACCCACCTGAGCTGGCGCTTCCGCGGCAGCGGCACGAGGTGTTCACGGTCGGCGTCCACGCCAAGAGCATCCGGCCGAACATGGCGGTCCTGCCCGTGGTCGAGGTGCTGGCCGAGACGGTGGCCGGCTTCCCGGACGCGCGGCTCCGGGTCGACATCCACCCCGAGGTGGAGGACCCGGGCAGCCACTGGTACTCCCCCGCCGTCCTGCCCCGCCTGCGGGAGCTCGCGGAGCAGCGGCGGCTCGACCTCCACGTGCACGACTACTTCGACGACGACCAGCTGTGGGGCTACCTCTCCGGCCTCGACCTGTCGGTCCTGCCCTACCGGTTCGGCACGCACTCGGGCTGGCTGGAAGCCTGCTACGACCTGGGTACTCCGGTGTGCGCGCCCAGCTGCGGCTACTACGCCCAACAGCGCCCCTGCCTGTCCTACCGGCACGACCGCCACGGTCTGGACGCCGGATCACTGGCAGCGGCGGTCACGACCGCGCATCGCCGCCGGCCCCGGTGGCGGGCGGTGCCGGCTCGACGGGCCGCGGAACGCGAGCAGCTCGCGCGCAGCCACTACGGCATCTACCGGGCCGTCATGCCATGAGAGCGCTGCGCATCGCGCTGGTCGCCTCGATCCGCTTCCCGATCCGCGAGCCCTTCGCCGGCGGTCTGGAGGCTCAGACCTGGGCCCTCGCCCACGGGCTGACCCGGCGCGGCCACCGTGTCACGCTCTTCGCCGCGCCCGGGTCGGACACCACGCTCGGTGTCGACGAACTGCCGGTCCACCGGCCGGTCCTGAGCGATGCGGCCCGCTCGGACCGGAGCATGCCGTCCGCGGAGTGGATGACCGAGCACCACGCCTACCTGCAGCTGATGCTCCGGCTGGCCGACGGAGTCGACGGCTTCGACCTCGTCCACAACAACAGCCTGCACCACCTACCGGTCGCGATGGCCTCGGCCCTGCCCATGCCCGTGGTGACGGCCCTGCACACTCCCCCGACCCCGTGGCTGGAGTCCGCGATCGAGGCGCCCGCCCGGTGCCCGGTCACGTTCACCGCGGTGAGCGAGCACACCGCGCGGGCCTGGGCCCACGTCGTCGACGGCGCGACCGTGGTACCCAACGGCGTCGACACCGCCCGGTGGACCCCGGGGCCCGGCGGCGGCCCACTGGTGTGGTCGGGGCGGATCGTCCCCGAGAAGGGGCCGCACCTGGCCCTGGACGCCGCGCGCACCGCGAACCGCAGCGTGCTCGTCGCCGGGCCCATCAGCGACCGCCGCTACTTCGAGCAGGCCGTCCGCCCCCGTCTGGGCGACGGCGCGCGCTACCTCGGCCACCTGTCCCAACGCGCGCTCGCCCGCCTGGTCGGCCGAGCCAGCGCGACACTGGTGACCCCCTGCTGGGACGAGCCGTACGGTCTGGTCGTCGCGGAGTCACTGGCCTGTGGGACCCCGGTCTGCGCATTCGCCCGCGGCGCCCTCCCCGAGATCCTCACCCCCGGCTGCGGCAGCCTGGTGCCCGCGGACGACACCACCGCCCTGGCCCGTGCGATCGCCTCCACCACCGGACTCCCGCGCGCCGAAGCCCGGCGGCGGGCCGAACAGCACTGCTCCGTCACCGCGATGATCGACCGCTACGAACGGCTGTACCGGGAGCTGACAGCATGACCGGCGACCGGCAGCACGGAGGCCTCCCGATGATCGGCTACTACGTCCACCACCAGGGCCGCGGACACCTCCACCGGGCCCTCGCCGTCGCCGAACACTGCTCGACACCGGTCACCGTCCTCTCCTCGCTCGAGCGCCCCGACCACTGGCAGGCGGAGTGGGTGGAGCTGCCGCGCGACGACACGCCCGCGCGCTCCGACGACACCACCGCCCACGGGCGCCTGCACTGGGTACCCGTCCACCACGCCGGACTCCGCACCCGCATGTCGACGGTCTCCGCCTGGATCGAGCGCCGGCGACCGACGCTCCTCGTCAGCGACGTGTCCGTCGAGGTCACGCTGCTCGCCCGGCTGCTGGGAGTACCCGTGGTCGCCGTCGCCATGCGCGGCGACCGCCGCGACCCCGCCCACGAACTGGCCTACGACATCGCCGACGCCCTCCTCGCCCCGTGGCCGGCCGCCCTCCCCGAACCCGGCTGGCCGGACCACTGGACGAAGAAGACCCTCTGGACCGGCGGGTTCTCCCGCTTCGACCACCGCCTCCACCGCCACCCGCACCACCCCCGCACCGTCCTCCTGATGCTCGGCGCCGGCGGCCACGACATCACCGAGGCGCAGATCGACGCCGCCCGCGACGCCACCCCGAACTGGCACTGGCAGGTCCTCGGCGGCCCGGCCGGATGGACGCCCGACCCCTGGCCCGTCCTCACCTCCGCCGAAGTGATCGTCACCCACGGCGGACAGAACGCGATCGCCGAATGCGCCGCCGCCCGCCGCCCCACCATCGTCCTTCCGCAGGACCGGCCGTACCACGAGCAGCACGCCACCGCACGAGCGCTCCAACACGCCGGACTCGCCGTGGTGGTCCCCGACGGGTGGCCCGCACCGGAGCGGTGGCCCGGTCTGCTGGCGCGGGCCGCCGCCCACGACGGGCGCCGCTGGGCCCGGTACGCCCCCGGCGACGGAGCCGAGCGCGCCGCTCACGCCCTCGAACGCCTGGCCTCCGACCGCGCCCCGGTCCCGGCATGACCGTGCGAACCGCCGTCATCACCCTGGCACACGGCCGGCACCGGCATCTGAGCCGCCAGCACGAGGCCCTGGCCGGCAGCTCGCTGCCCGCCGACACGTACGTCGTGGTCGCCGTGAACGACCCGCACATCGCCGACGGGCTTCCCGAACCGACGCCGCAGCCCCTGATCACTCACCTGGAGGCGGGAGCCGGGACGGGCCTTCCGCTCGCCGCGGCCCGCAACCAGGGCGCCCGCCGTGCGCTCCGCGAAGCAGCCGACGTCCTCGTGTTCCTCGACGTGGACTGCATCCCGTCCGGCGGACTGCTGCACCGCTACACCCGTTCCCTCGCACTGACCGGGGGCACGGGGGTGCACTGCGGGCCGGTCGCCTACCTGCCGCCCGCCCCGGCGGACGGCTACCCCGTCACCGGGCTCGCGGACCTGGCGCGCCCCCATCCGGCCCGCCCGGCTCCCCTCCCCGGTCACGTGCTCCTCGGCGGAGACGAGGACTACCTGCTGTTCTGGTCCCTCTCGTTCGCCCTCACCGCACGGACCTGGCGCACGGTCGGGGGATTCTGCGAGGACTACACCGGATACGGCGGCGAGGACACCGACTTCGGCCAGCTCCTGCGCCGGTCGGGCGTCCCCCTCTACTGGACGGGCGGCGCCACCGCCTTCCACCAGCACCATGCGGTGGAGGACCCGCCCGTGCGGCATCTCGACAGCATCCTCCGCAACGCCGCTCTCTTCCACCGGCGCTGGGGGTGGTGGCCGATGGAGGGATGGCTGCAGGCCTTCGAGGCCCTGGGAATGGCCCACCTGGAGACCCGTACGGGGGTGTGGACTCGGACGGCCGGGTAGCCGTGCAGGGTGCCGGCCCGGTGACGCGGGGCGTCGGTCTTCTGCCGGCGGCGTTGGTCGGGCGTGTGGTCACCGGGAGCGCCGACAGGGCGGTGGAGGTCGTCGCTGTCCTCGCCACTGCGACCAGCGGAGCCGGTGCCGGAAGTCGTGGACTCGTCGCGCGATCGGTGCGGTGAACAGGTGCTGGATCTCTTTGCTCATGAGCGGGATCAGGTCGTCTGGCGCGGGATGGTCGCGACGGGACTCGCGGAGAGCTCGGACTCAGGCGGCCCGGGGCAGTGCCGTCGCGGCGCGGGCCTCGTCGTAGCGGTGGAGGATGAGGCGGGCTACGGCGTCGTGGGCCGCCAGTGGAGGGCTCGTCCACCTGGCTTGCGTCGTGGCGGCTCGGCGGGCGAAGAAGCCGGGGGCCAAGAGGTAGGTGGCTACGGCGACGTCGGGGTGGCCGGCCGCGCGCAGGGCGGCCACTGCCTCGTGTGGGGTGGGGCCCGTGGCGGACAGGTGGGCGGGGGTCACCGGGCGGCCCAGGCGGCGTGCCAGGAGGTGTGCCATCCGGGTCGTGTCGGCGATGGCGGTCGGGTCGGACGAGCCCGCGCCGGCGAGGACCACCGGGGCTTCGGGCCTGGCGCCGGTCTCGGCCAGCCTCGCTGCGAGGGCTTCGGCGAGCAGCGGGTGTGGGCCGAGTGCGCGGGCGACCTGGGATGGGGGGAGGCCGGCGGCGGCCACTGCGGCCGGGATGTCCACGCGCACGTGGTAGCCGGTGCTCAGGAGCAGGGGGACCAGGATCGGCTGCTCGCCGCGTAGTTGGGACAAGGCGCGAGGAAGAGACGGGCGGTTCAGGTCCAGGAAGCCGTACTGGACCTGAAGTTCAGGACGGAGCGTGCGAACACGACGCAGCAGGGCGTGAATCGTGGCGGAGGAGGAAGCGTCCCGGCTCCCGTGTGCGACGGCCAGCAGCATCAGCCGGCCGCCAACCGGTAGCCCCGCTTGGGCACCGTCCGGATGAGCCCCGCGTGCGGTCCGAGCGCCGCGCGCAGCCGTCCGACGGCCGCCTCCACCGCGTGTTCGTCCGCGGTCACGTCAGGCCAGGCCACGCGCAGGAGATCGGCGCGGCTCAGTACGCGGCCCGGGCGTTCGGCGAGGGCGCGGAGGACAGCGGCGCCGCGGGGGCTGAGGACGTGGCTCCTGCCGTCGACCAGGGCCGCGTTGCCCTGGAGCGTCAGCACCACGTCGGACAGCGGGATCTCGCGTCTGCCGAGGGTGGGCAGGGTCTCCGCGAGCAGGCGGACGAGCGAGCCGAGCCGGCCGCGTTCCGGGTGGACCGTCGGCAGGCCGAGGTCCGCGAGCGGACGGGCGCACAGGGCTCCGACGCACACGGACAGGACGTCCCCGCGCAGGGCGTCGAGGACGGGTTCGCGCAGGCCCTCGGCCTCCGCCGTGGCGAGGAAGGCGGCGACGGCGGGTGCGCTGGTGAAGGTGAGCGCGTGCACCTGGCGCCTGACGGTCTGGTCGACGAGCCGTCGCACCGGGGCCATGTCGTCCGGCGGGGCCCACTGGTAGACGGGAACGGAGATCACCTCGGCGCCGCGCTCGCGCAGCGCCGCCGCGAAGGCGTCGAGCCGCAGGCCGTGTTCCTGGACCGCGATCCGACGGCCGTCGAGGGGGCGGCCGAGCAGCCAGGTGAGGAGCTCGCCGGTGGCTTCGGTGCTGGGAGAGAAGACCTCGGAGACGCCGCTGGCCCGGACCGCGCCGGTGGCCTTGGGGCCCCGGCTGAGGACGACCGCGCCCCGGCAGGCCTCCGCGAGGGCGGCGCCGCGGCCCCACCCCTCGGCGGCACTCATCCAGCCGCGCCAGCCGACGCCGGTAGTGGCGACGACGTAGTCGAGCGGGGCGGCCAGGCACCGCTCGGTGGCCTCGCGCAGGGCGAGGTCGTCGGCGAGCGGCATGATGCGCAGCACGGGCGCCTCGATCACCTGCGCGCCGCGTCGGGTGAGGAGCGCCACGAGTTCCTCGCGGCGGCGCGCCGCGGTCACTCCGACGGTGAAGCCGGTGAGTGGCCCGGGCCGGGTGGTGGGGTTTGCCATGCTCGCCATGCGGGTCAGCGTGCGGCGCACACGTTACGGGGGTGTTGCCCGCCCGTCACCCCCGGGTAAGCGAACCCGCTGCTCCGGTTACGGCCAATGTCCCCTGCTGCGCACACTGCGGCCCCACGGGCGTGAGGGAGGCGTACCGCGCCCGCAACACGCGTGACGCGGCGGCGAAACAGCGGAGGACGACATTCCTCGGCATGAACCCCACCGGATCACCGGCCCCGCCGCCGCCCACCGACACCCACTGCCCGTACTGCTCGCTGCAGTGCGGCATGCGGCTGGCCGGTGTCGACGGCGTGGCCGAGGTGCTTGAGCGGCCGGAGTTCCCGGTGAACCGCGGCGCGCTGTGCGGCAAGGGCCGTTCGGCGGCGGCGGTGCTCGCCCGGGACGTCCGTCTCGCCGGCCCGCTGCTGCGCGACCGCCCCGGCGGGCCGCTGCGGGCGGCGGGTTGGCCGGAGGCGCTGGACCGCGTGGCGGGCGGGCTCGCCCGGGTGCGCGAGCGGTACGGTCCGGACGCGGTGGGCGTGTTCGGCGGGGGCGGGCTGACGAACGAGAAGGCTTACCTGCTGGGCAAGTTCGCCCGGGTGGTGCTGCGCACCGCGAACATCGACTACAACGGTCGGTTCTGCATGTCCTCGGCGGCGGCCGCGCACCGCAGGGCCTTCGGACTGGACCGTGGCCTGCCGTTCCCGCTGGAGGACATCCCGCACACCGGCTGTCTGATCCTGGTCGGCGGCAACCCGGCCGAGACGATGCCGCCGGCCGTCCGCTACTTCCGTGAATTGCGGGAGAACGGCGGCACGCTGATCGTCGTCGACCCGCGCCGCACCCGGACCGCCGAGCTCGCGGACCTGCACCTGCAGCCCCGCCCCGGCGGCGACCTGGCGCTCGCGCTGGGCCTGCTGCACCTGGTGATCGCCGACGGTCTGGTGGACAGGGACTTCGTCGCCGGACGGACCGCCGGCTTCGAGGCGGCCCGCGAGTCCGCGATGGCGCACTGGCCGGACCGCGTCGAGCGGATCACCGGCGTGCCGGCCCACCACATGCGGGAGGCTGCAAGGCTGTTCGGCACCGCCGCGACCGGCATGGTGCTCACCGCGCGCGGCCCCGAGCAGCAGAGCAAAGGCACCGACACCGTCAGTGCGTGGATCAACCTGTGCCTGGCGACCGGCCACTCCGGCCGCCCGTTCAGCGGCTACGGCTGCCTGACCGGGCAGGGCAACGGACAGGGCGGACGCGAACACGGCCAGAAGGCCGACCAGTTGCCCGGCTACCGCTCGATCGAGGACCCGGCCGCCCGGGCGCACGTCGCCGGCGTCTGGGGCGTCCCGGCGGAGAGCATCCCCGGCCCGGGCGTGTCGGCGTACGAGCTGCTGGAGGGCCTCGGCCGACCGGACGGCGTCCGGGCGCTGCTGCTGGCCGGCTCCAACCCGGCCGTGTCCGCGCCGAATGCCGGCCACGTCACCGAGCGCCTGCGCACGCTGGACCTGCTGGTCGTCGCCGACCTGGTGCTGTCCGAGACGGCCCGCCTCGCGGACGTCGTGCTGCCCGTGACGCAGTGGGCGGAGGAGGACGGCACCACCACGAACCTGGAGGGCCGGGTCATCCTGCGCCGCCGCGCCTTCGACCCGCCGGAGGGCGTCCGCAGCGAGCTGTGGGTGCTGCACGAACTGGCCGCCCGCCTGGGCGTCGCGACCGGCTTCCCGACGGACGCCGAGGAGGCCTTCGACGAGCTGCGCCGTGCCTCGGCCGGCGGTGACGCCGACTACGCGGGCATCAGCTACCAGCGGATCGCGGCGGAGGACGGCGTGTTCTGGCCCTGCCCGTCCGAGGACCACCCGGGCACCAGGCGGCTCTTCCTCGACCGGTACGCGACGCCGGACGGCCGGGCCCGCTTCGCGGCCGTCACCCACCGCCCGGCCGGCGAGGAACCGGACGAGGAGTACCCGCTCTTCCTGACCACCGGCCGGGTGCTGGCCCAGTACCAGAGCGGCGCGCAGACCCGCCGGGTGGCCGAGCTGACCAGGGCCGCGCCCGGCCCGTTCGTCGAGCTGCACCCGCGGCTCGCCGAGCGGCTCGGGGTGGCCGAGGGCGAGCCCGTGGCGGTGACCAGCCGGCGCGGACGGGCGGTGGCCCCGGCGCGGATCACCGACGCGATCCGGGCGGACACGGTGTTCATGCCCTTCCACTGGCCGGGCGCGGGCCGGGCGAACAGCCTGACCAACCCCGCGCTCGACCCGGTGTCCCGGATGCCGGAGTTCAAGCTGTGCGCCGTCCGCGTGGAACGGATCCAAGAGGAGGCAGCCCGATGACCCCGGTGACCCAGAAGACCCCGGTGACCCGATGACCCCGAGGATCGCCGTCGTCGGAGGCGGCATGGCCGGCGCCCGCTTCGCCGAGCGCTACGGCGCGCTCGGCGGGCCCGGCAGTGCGACCGTCTACGGTGCCGAGCCACGCGCGCCCTACAACCGCGTGCTGCTCGCGGACGTCCTGACCGGGCGCTACGACGCCGAGTCGATCGCGCTACCGCTCGGCGGCGCCGAGGCCCGGCCCGGCTGCGAGGTGGTGGCCCTCGACCCGGCCGCCCGCACGCTGACCCTGGCCGACGGCACCGTCGAGCCGTGGGACGAGCTCGTCCTCGCGACCGGCTCCAACCCGGTGCTGCCGCCGGTGCGGGGGCTGCGCCGCCCCGACGGCCTGGGCCTCGCCGAGGGCGTCCACACCCTGCGCACGCTGGCGGACTGCGGGCGGCTCGCCGAGGAGGCCGTCACCGCGAAACGCGCGGTGGTGATCGGCGGCGGGGTGCTCGGCGTGAGCGCCGCCCGGGCGCTCGCAGCGCTCGGCGTCCGCACCGAAATCGTGCACCAGGGACCGCATCTGATCGAGCGTCATCTGGACGGCGGGGCGGCCGAGGTCTTGCGGGAGCGGCTGCTCGCGCTCGGCGTCGAGACCTACGCCGGCAACCGCGCCCGCGCCGTCCGCGGCGGGGAGAGAGTCGGTGCGGTGGAACTGGCCAACGGCTACCGGCTCGACTGCGACCTGGTGGTGCTGGCCTGTGGCACCCGCCCGCGCACCGCCCTCGCGTACGGCGCCGGGCTGGCGGTCGGCACCGGGATCCTGGTGGACGACCGGCTCGCCACCGCCGCCCCGCACGTGTCCGCGATCGGCGACTGCGCCGAGCACCGCGGCGCCGTGCACGGCCTGGCCGGCCCCGCCTGGGAGCAGGCCGACGTGCTCGCCCGGCGGCTGTCCGGCGCCGACCCGGACGCCCGCTACACCGGCAGCCTCCGGCGCACCCGGCTCAGCACCGGTGACCTGGAGTACGCGGCCTTCGGCGCCGTGGACGAGGCCCTCGACCCCGGACTCGACGTCCTGCGGATCGCCGACGCGACCCGCGGCAGCTACAAGAAGCTGGTCCTGCGCGGCGACCGCCTGGTCGGCGCGATCCTGCTCGGCGACTTGGCCACCGTGGACGCGCTGGCCGGCGCCTTCGAGAGCGGAGGACCGCTCGGCGGCCACCCCCTGCACCTGCTCACCCGAGGAGTATCGCGATGACCCCAGCCCCCCGGAGCATCCGGGACCTGGTCCTGGTCGGCCACGGCATGGTCGGCCAGCGCTTCCTGGAGGCGTTCACCGCGCACCCCGCCGCGGCCGACTGGCGGGTCACCGTGCTCGCCGAGGAACCCCGGCCCGCGTACGACCGGGTGCACCTGAGCGCGCTGTTCGACGGCCGCACCGCCGAGGACCTCTCGCTGTGCCCGCCCGGCTTCCTTTCCGAGCACGGCATCGACCTGCGCCTCGGCGACCCGGTCACCGCGATCGACCGGGCCGGGCGGACCGTCACCACCCGGTCCGGTGCCGAACTCCGCTATGACGCGCTCGTGCTGGCCACCGGCTCGGTCCCGTTCGTCCCGCCGGTACCCGGCAAGGACGCCCCCGGCTGCCACGTCTACCGCACCATCGAGGACGTCGACGCGATCCGCGCAGGAGCGGAGGAAGCCCGCACCGGCGTCGTCGTCGGCGGCGGCCTGCTCGGCCTGGAGGCCGCCGGCGCGCTGCGGGCCGGCGGCCTCACCACCCACGTCGTCGAGTTCGCGCCCCGCCTGATGGCCGTGCAGGTCGACGACGGCGGCGGCGCCGTGCTCCGCCGCAAGATCGAGGACCTCGGCGTGACGGTGCACACCAGCGCCGGCGCGAGCGGCGTCGTCACCGGCGAGGACGGCCGGGTCACCGGGCTCGCTCTCTCGGACGGCCGAGAACTCGCCGCCGACCTCGTGGTGTTCTCGGCCGGCGTGCGCGCCCGCGACCAGCTCGCCCGGGACTGCGACCTGCCGGTCGGCGCCCGCGGCGGCATCGTCGTCGACGAGCACTGCCGCACCGTCGACCCGGCGGTCCTCGCCATCGGCGAGTGCGCCCAGGCCGTCGACGGTCGCGTCTACGGCCTCGTCGCCCCCGGCTACCAGATGGCCGAGACCGCCGCCCGTACCCTCGCGGAACTGCCCGCCGGGGGCTTCACCGGTGCCGACACCTCCACCAAGCTCAAGCTCCTCGGTGTCGACGTCGCCAGCTTCGGCGACCCGCACGGCACCGCCGAGGGCGCGTGCGACGTGCTCTACAGCGACAGCCGCGGCGGCGTCTACCGCAAGCTCGTCATCGGCCCGGACGGCGCCCTGCTCGGCGGCGTCCTGGTCGGCGACACCGACGCCTACGGCACGCTGCGCTCGCTCGCGGTGGCCGGCAAGCCGCTCACCGTCCCAGCCGAACAGCTCGTCCTGCCCGCCGGGTTCGCCGACACCGGGCCGGTCGCGCTGCCCGACGACGCGGTGCTCTGCTCCTGCCACAACGTGACGCAGGGCGCCGTCCGCGCCGCCGTCCGTGACCAGAACTGCGACAGCGTCGCCGCCGTCAAGAAGTGCACCCGGGCCGGCACCGGCTGCGGGAGCTGCGTCAAGATGCTCGGCACCGTCGTCACCGAGGAGCTGGAGGCGGCCGGCGTCAGCACCGACAAGGGCCTGTGCGAGCACTTCGCGCACACCCGCGCCGAGCTGTACGAGATCGTCCGCGTCACCGGCATCACCGCCTTCTCCGACCTGCTAGAGCGGCACGGCAGCGGCGAGGGCTGCGAGGTCTGCAAGCCCACCGTCGCCTCCATCCTGGCCAGCCTCGGCAACGGCCACATCCTCGACGGCGAGCAGGGCGCCCTCCAGGACTCCAACGACCACTTCCTCGCCAATCTCCAGCGCAACGGCTCCTACTCAGTCGTCCCGCGCGTGCCCGGCGGCGAGATCACCCCCGAGGGCCTCATCGCGATCGGCGAGATCGCCCGCGACCACGGCCTCTACACCAAGATCACCGGCGGCCAGCGGATCGACATGTTCGGCGCCACCGTCGACGAACTCCCGGTGATCTGGCGGAAGCTGGTCGACGCGGGGTTCGAGTCCGGGCACGCCTACGGCAAGTCGCTGCGCACCGTGAAGTCCTGCGTCGGCGATGCCTGGTGCCGCTACGGCGTCCAGGACTCCACCACGCTCGCCATCGAACTGGAGCTCCGCTACCGGGGGTTGCGCTCCCCGCACAAACTCAAGGCCGCCGTCTCCGGCTGCGCCCGCGAGTGCGCGGAGGCGCAGAGCAAGGACTTCGGCATCATCGCCACCTCGGCGGGTTGGAACCTCTACGTCGGCGGCAACGGCGGCATGACGCCCCGGCACGCCGACCTGCTCGCCGCCGACCTCGACCGCGAGACGCTCATCCGCACCATCGACCGCTACCTGATGTTCTACATCCGCACCGCCGACCGGCTGGAGCGCACCTCGGTCTGGCTGGAGCGCCTGGAGGGCGGCCTCGACCACCTGCGGGCCGTCGTCCTCGACGACTCGCTCGGCATCGCCGCCGAGCTCGACGACCTGATGGCCCGCCACATCGGCAACTACCGGGACGAATGGGCCGAGACCCTGGCCGACCCCGACCGGATGCGTCGCTTCTCCTCCTTCGTCAACGCCCCCGGAACGCCCGACCCGGCCGTGACCTTCGTCCCCGAACGCGGCCAGATCCGCCCCGCCCGCCCCGGCGAGGAGGGGCGGCCCCTCTCCACCCTCACCGGCCCCACCGCCCCGGTGCTCGTCGCCGGAGCCCGACTGGAGGTGCTCACCCCGTGACCGTTCAGATCCACGACGGCACCCGCTGGCACGCCGTCTGCACCCTCGCCGACCTGCAGCCCGGCCGCGGCGTCACCGCCCTGATCGGTGGGGCCGCCGACGGCCACCAGGTCGCCGTGTTCGTCGACCGCGCCGGGACGCTGTACGCCGTCGACAACCTCGACCCGTTCAGCGGCGCCCAGGTGCTCTCCCGCGGCCTGCTCGGCAGCCGCGGCGACCGGCCGACCCTCGCCTCGCCCATGTACAAGCACGTCTTCGACCTCACCGACGGCCGCTGCCTCGACGAGGACACCGCCCCCGACGGCAGCCCGGCCGTCCTGAAGGTGTGGCCGGTCCGGGTCGCGGGAGGTGCGCGGTGACGACCGCCGTCGGGACCAGACCGGCCGACCTGCGCGGCTGGGACCCGGAGGACGAGGAGTTCTGGCAGCGCTCCGGCGCCCGCATCGCCCGGCGCAACCTCGTCTTCTCCGTCCTGTCCGAGCACATCGGCTTCTCGGTGTGGAGCCTGTGGTCGGTGCTCGTGCTGTTCCTCGGGCCCGAGTACCACATCGACACCGCGGGCAAGTTCACGCTCACTGCGCTCCCCACCGCGCTCGGCGCGCTGCTGCGCCTGCCGTACACCTTCGCCGTCGCGCGGTTCGGCGGGCGGAACTGGACGGTGATCAGCGCTCTGCTGCTGCTCGTGCCGACCACGCTCGCGGCGCTCGCCCTGAAGCCCGGCGTCCCGTACGGGACGCTTCTCGCGGTCGCCTGCGTGGCCGGCGTCGGCGGCGGCAACTTCGCCTCCTCGATGGCCAACATCAACGCCTTCTACCCGCACCGGCTCAAGGGCTGGGCGCTCGGCATCAACGCGGGGGGCGGCAACCTCGGCGTACCGGCGGTGCAGCTGCTCGGGCTGCTCGTCCTCGGCACCGCGGGCGCGGCCCATCCGCGGCTACTGCCACTGATCTACCTGCCGCTGATCGTGCTCGCGGCGGCGGGGGCGTGGTGGAAGATGGACAACCTGGCGGTGCCGCTGTCCGGTTCGAAGGAGGGCCGGGCGCTGCGCGAGGTGGCCCGGGACCCGTACGGCTGGGCCGTGTCGGCGCTGTACATCGGCACCTTCGGCTCGTTCATCGGGTTCGGCTTCGCCTTCGGACAGGTGCTCCAGGTGCAGTTCCACGACCGGTTCGACACCCCGGTCAAGGCCGCCGCGCTCACCTTCCTCGGACCGCTGCTCGGCTCGCTGCTGCGGCCCGTCGGCGGGCGGCTCGCCGACCGCTGGGGCGGGGCGCGCGTCACGCTCGCGACGTTCGCGGCGATGGGCGCCGGGACGGCCGCCGTGCTCGCCGCATCCCGGGCGGGCTCGCTGCCCCTGTTCCTCGCCGGGTTCATCGCGCTGTTCGTGCTCAGCGGGATCGGCAACGGCTCGACGTACAAGATGATCCCCGCGCACTACCAGAGCCGGGCCCGCACCGCCGTCGCCGCGGGCGCCGACCCGGCGATGGCGGAGGCCGACGCCCGGCGGCGCTCCGCCGCGCTCATCGGGCTCGCGGGGGCGATCGGGGCGTTCGGCGGGGTGCTCGTCAACCTCGCCTTCCGACAGTCGTTCCAGGCCAGCCACAACGGGGACGCCGCGTACGTCGGCTTCCTGGCGGCGTACCTGGCGTGCTCGGCGCTCACCTGGCTCGTCTGGCTGCGGCCGGGCGCCGCGCGGGCGGGGCTGGTGCGGCAGTCGGCGTGAGGCCGGTCTCCCGTGCGCCGGGTGACGCACGCCGGGTGGCGTGAGCCAGGCTGACCGGGCCGGCCTTCCCGGCGTTCCCAGCCGCACGAGGAGGACCCGGTGGGGGCGAAGGAAGCCGCGCAGCAGGTCCTGAAGGTCCCGCTCGGCCAGGACCCCCGGCCCGACCCTTACCTGGAGCTGCTGCGCCTGGGCGCCGCGAGCGAGCACATCGAGGCTGAGGCGGTGGTCACCCTGATGACCGTGGTGGCCGAGCCTTCGCGCGACCGGCCGAAGCCCTCGCCGCCCACACCACCTCCGGCGGGCCGACGACGAGGATGCGCCACTGCGCTCGTCCCCGAGATCCGCCCGCCCGGCTGACGCCACAAGCACTGATGGCCGACGAGGCCGCGATCCTCGTCGGCCATCAGCGTTTGAGCTGTTCAGGCCCACGTCGGCGTCGGCCGGAAGCGGAGTGGCGGAAGTGCCGCCATGCTGGGTGTCCGGACACGATCCCGTTGCGGAGGGTGGTGTCACGGCTGCGGGGTGCTGTGCGTCGCCGGTCTGACGGCCTGTCGGTCCGGCGGATGCGGGGCATCGGCCGCCGCACGCGTGCCAACCCCCGTCCGACCCCTCGTCCACACCGGAAAGGACCCTCGATGACCGTCCCCCCGAGACTCCTCGCCACCCGCCCTGGCTCAGCGGCCGGCCGCTGCGCGGCGCTGGCCGTCGCGCTCGGCATCGCCGTCACGGTGGCCGGTGCGGGCCCCGCCCACGGCGCGCAGGCCGCCCGAGGCCCGTTCCCCGTGCCGGTGGCACTCGGCGCGGCCCGTCAGGTCATCACCGTCAAGGCCGAGGGCACCCGTGCCGCGGTGACCCTGTGGGACGGGCGGGACGGCGCCTGGCGGCCCGTCGAATCCACGGCCGAGGCACGGATCGGGTACGGCGGACTCCGCGACGGCCTCACCCGCGTCCAGGGCACCGGCACCACACCCACCGGCACCTACACCCTCACCCAGGCCTTCGGCCTCGCCCCCGACCCGGGCACGAGGATGCCCTACCACCGCGTCACCACGCACGACTGGTGGGTCCAGGACCCCTCCTCCGCCCACTACAACCGCATGCGCACCGACACCGAGGGCGGCTTCCACCTCACCGAAGAGGGTCCCCTGGGCAGCGAGCACCTCGTCGACCACCCGGTCCAGTACGACAACGTCCTGGTCGTCGACTTCAACACCGCCCCCGTCGTGAAGGGCCGCGGTGCCGGGATCTTCCTCCACGACCTCGGCACCCGGGCCGACGCCACCGGCGGCTGCGTCGCCGTCCCCGCCGCCTTCATGACCCGGACGATGCGCTGGATCGACCCCGCCGACCACCCGGTCATCGCCATCGGCTAGGACGACGGTGCGGTGCGGTGGGGGCGGGGAGGCGGGGGGTCAGCGGGCGGTGGCGACGGTGCGGAAGCCCATCGCCCGGGCGAACTGCACACCCAGGTGGCCCAGCCCGCCCAGGCCCAGGACGGCCACGGTGTCACCGGGCCCGGCGGCGGAGCGGCGCAGCGCGTTGAAGACGGTGATCCCGGCGCAGGCCAGCGGCGCGGCCTCGACGGCCGTCAGCTCGTCGGGGATCGCGGCCAGGGCCATCACCGGGACGACGACGCTGTCGGCGTAGCCGCCGGGGAAGGCCGCGCCGGGGACGGCGAGCTCGGGGCAGTGGATGGCGTCACCGGTGCGGCAGGCGTCGCAGCGTCCGCAGCTGCCGCCGTACCAGCCGACGGCCACCCGGTCGCCGGGCTTCCAGCCCTCCACGCCCTCGCCGAGGGCGTCGATCCGGCCGGCGATCTCGTGACCGGGGGTGACCGGGAAGGTGGTGCCGGGCAGGGCTCCGGCGGCGATCAGCAGGTCGGAGTGGCAGACGCCGCACGCCTCGACGGTGATGCGCACGGCACCGGGCCCCGGCTCGCGGAGCGGTATCTCGGCCAGCTCGGACGTGCCGCCCGGGGAGGCGATCAGGACGGCGCGTGACGTGCCGGAGGCCTGGGAGGCGGGGCGGGGGGTGTCGGTGGCAGCCATCGGGGAACCCTTCCGTCCGGGGCGGCGCGAGGGCTGGGCCCGCGCCTGCTGACCCCACCGGCTTGGTGCGGCTCCGGACGGTTCTCCACGCGAGCGGGACGGCTGCGGGCTGCCGCTCCGCCCCCGGGTCCGAAGGCCCTCGGCCTTCCCGATGTCACACCCGTGCTGGAGGATCCGGGTATGACGCAGCATCAGGATGACGAGACAGCCCCGGCCGACCCGGCGACCGCCTACCTGGCGGGGGTCCGAGAGCGCCTGACGGCGGACGGCACGCACCTCACCCGGGCCGGCTGGCAGGGCCACCGGGTGGTGGTCGGCAGCCGGTCGGACCGCAAGGCGCGGTGGCTGGGCACCAAGGTGGAACTGTTCGTGTTCGCCGCCGCCGTGCCCGGGGTCGACGGCGGTTCGCTGGCCGAGTTCACGGGATGGGCGCTGGAGTACGCGAAGGGGATCCGCAGCGGCGTGGCCGGGGCCCGGAACGCGGCGATGGTCCTGCCCGCGCTGATCAGCAGCGGCGTCCACCCGTCCGCGGCGCAGTGGGCCGCCGCGGACGGGCGGGTGCTCGGGACGACGCTGATAGCCCGGCCCGTCGTGGTGGAGCCGGCCGCTCGGGGTACGGCCCGGGTCACCCTGTACCGGGGGCGGGCCGCGTGGGGCGGGATGTTCACCTCGCACGTCCTGGAGAAGGCCGCGCTGTACTTCCCGTGAGCGTCCCGGATCCGGTCCAGGGTGACCCGGGCCGTACCCGCGAGCGCGATGTGTCCGGGGTGCCGGCCCCGGGCGGGGCCGGCGGTCGGTGTCAGCCCTGGCAGAGGCCGCGGGTGTAGTCGTAGGTCGCGGCGGTCTGCGAGTACTGCCACTGCGGGGCGAGCAGCCGCTCGTCGAGCTGCGCCGCGGCGGTGCGGTTCTCGACGACGTAGCCGAAGTCCTGCAGCCAGGCCGGGTAGAGGTTCTTGGAGCCGATGAAGAAGGCGGCTCCGTCGACCGAGACCAGCTTGTGGTGCAGGGCGTACGGGTGGCCGTCGGCCCAGGTCGCGGTGGGCGCGGCGCGGAACGGGGCGAGCTGGAGGTTCTGGCACATGGTCGCCTTGGCCCGGGCCGGGTCGCCCAGGCGGGTGGTGAGGCGGGCGGCGAGGGTGTCGCTGATCTCGTTCACGGACTTGATCTGCGAGTAGCCGCCGCTGCCGACCGTGCCCCGGTTGCCCGGGTCGCTGACCACGATGCGGACCTTCACGCCCTCGGCCATCTTGGCCGCGAGCAGGTCGAACAGGCGCGCGTCGTAGCGGGGCAGCGGCGGGCAGGTGCCGGTCACGTCCTGCTGGGAGATGTCGATGCGGCTGCCGGCGCCGGCGACCAGCGCGCGCAGGGCGTTCTCCTCCGGGTTGACGGTCTCGTAGTCCCGGTCGGCGTTGGTGTTGTCGTGCAGGCCGATCGGGCCGCACGTGAGGTCGTCGGCGGTGGGCACCGGCTCGGGGCGGTAGGCGGAGCTGCGGTCCTTGTCGCGGATGCCGACGCCGAGGCCGCCGACGGCGATGACCTGCTGTCCGCCGGTGGCGGGCACCCGGTCGGCCGTCGGGTTGGCGCGCTTCTCCAGGTCGGGGGTGCAGGCGGCGCCGTTGGTGGAGGCGAACCAGGCGGCCGAGAACACGCCGGTGTTGCGGCAGGTCCAGTCCCAGAGGGTGTCCAGGTAGGCGCCGGCGGAGGCGGCGGCCGGGCCGGTCAGCGCGAGGTCGACGTCGGTGACGGGGTGGGCGGTGTCGAGGTAGTCGTTCTTCCAGTTGTTGATCCCGCCGGTGATGACGCTCTGCCCGTCGACGACCAGCAGCTTGGAGTGGTTCCAGGAGAACGCGGTCTTGGCGGTGGTCATCGAGGCGACCTCGATGGTGACGCGGCCGGCGGCGGAGCCGAGCCTGGCCACCAGGTCGTCCCGGTACTTCGACGGGAGCGCGGTGATGTTGTACAGCGGCGCGGCCCCGGCGAGGACCCGTACGTGCGGGGTGTGCCCGGCGGCCACGGACGCCTTGAGGCCGTCCGCGATGGCGTCCTGGAACGCGCCCTCCGGGAAGGGGGCGAGGGTCGATATGTCCACGGTCCGGGTGGCCCGGGAGATGTTCTCGCGCATCTTGTCGAGCAGTCGGCGGGTGCCGGTGCGCTCGGTGCAGGAGGGGTCGCCCCAGCAGCCGGGGGTCTGCAGCAGCCAGCCGCCCGGGTCGCCGGCCGGCGCGTCGAGCCGGTTGCCCGCCGTGCGCTGCCACACCGTGCCCTCCAGGCCGGGCGACACCTGACGCAGGGTCCGCTCCACCGCGTCCAGGAACGGGGTGGCGTCGGCCTGCGCGGCCGGCGCGGCGGCGGCCGTGGCGCCGACCGCCCCGGTGGCCGGGGCGGGCGCGGGTGCCGGCTCGGCGAACGCGGGGGCGACGGGCAGCGCGCAGACGGCGGTGGCGAGGGCCAGCGCCGTACCGGCGAGTCGGCGGCCGGAACGGCGGGGCTGGTGACGGAGCACGTACGGGTCCTTCATGACAGGCCGGGGGTGTTCACCCGGGCGACACCAATGGATTACTCAAGGGTAACCTGATGTGATGTCAGGATCGCGCCAAGATTGGCTCCGCAGCTCCGGCCCGGGCGCCGTCCGCGGCATGAACGATCTTGTCCCGGAACGGAGTTGGTACCGGTGCGGGGCGTGATCTTGAATTTCCGACGGGACGCTGCCGCCGATCGGCCGGCGGTCAGCCCGCCGATCAGCCGTCGTTCTCCGCGGCGGGCAGGTACGCGCCGGGCACGTCCTTCGGCGCGTGGATCACCGACTCCCCCGGGGACGGAGTGGTCCAGTTGTGCGTCTGGCACCAGACCCAGGTGGTCCATCTGCGCCAGGCTCGCGCGGTCCGGCACCGCGGTCGGGCCGGTCAGCCGCTGCTGCGCCTTCCAGGCCTCCCACTCGGCCGCGACGGCCTGCCGTGCCGCGGGTCCAACTCCCGGCGCCCGTCCGCCAGTCCGCCCAGCGGGCCGGAGTAGCGGACCCGTTCGGTGGCGAGGATCGCCACCTCGTCGCACAGTGATTCGGGGTCGTCCATCCGGTGACCGGACAGCACCACCGTCACCCCGCCGGCCGCGAGCCGGCGCAGCGCGCCGTGCGCGTGCTGCTTGCCCGCCGGGTCCAGCCCGTTGGACGGCTCGTCGAGCACCAGCAGCCGCGGGCCCGTGAGCAGCGCCGCGGCCAGTCCGAGGCGCTGGCGCATGCCCGGCGAGAAGCCGCGCACCCGGTCGTCGGCGACCTCCGACAGCCCGACCTCGGCCAGCACCTCGTCGATCCGCCCGGCTCGCGAGCCCGGGCCGCGCAGTGCCGCCGGAGCGGCCAGGTTCCGGCGCGCGTTCGGCGACGGGTACAGCCCGGGGCCGTCCACGAACCCGGCCACCCCGTCCGGCGCCGACGCCCGCCCGACCGGCCGGCCCAGCACCTCCAGCTCGCCGCCGTCGGCGACGGCCAGTCCCAGCAGCAGCCCGAGCAGCGTCGCCTTCCCGGCGCCGTTCGGCCCGGCCGGCCCGTGGATCCGCCCGGGCGTGACCTCGAACCCGACGCCGTCGAGCGCCGCGACGTCACCGAAGCACTTCGTCAACCCGCGTGCGCGTACGGCCAGTTGCGTGTCGTCCATAGGCCCTTCCCGCCAGTCCCCGAGGGGGGTAGGGCGTTGACGGGGTGCCGTCCGGAGCACGCGGTGGAACGCGGTTGAACACCGGGGGAACCGCAGCCGCCCGGTGCCCGGGCCCCGGTCGGCGTCGGCGGGGACCGGCCACCCGCGTTTCGTCCACGCCGTTCTCCGCGCCCAACCCTATGGTTTGTGCATGGTTATGGCAGCACCCACCGGGATCGAGCACCAACTGGACCGGCTCTACCCGCCCGCCCCCGGCGGACTCGCCACCTGGCTCCCCGGCGGGCACGGCGACGGCCTGTCGGCCGGCACCGCGCAGGCCCTCGACCGCCGCCTGCACCATGCCCTCGCCGAACCCGTACGCCACATGGTGGACGCGGGCGGCAAACGGTGGCGCCCCCGGCTGCTCACCCAGATCGTCGAACTGCTCGGCGGCGACGCCGAGCAGTTCGGTGTCCTCGCGGCCGCCCTCGAACTCGCCCACACCGGCTCGCTGGTCGTCGACGACGTCCAGGACGGCTCGCCGATGCGCCGCGCCAGACCCGCCGCGCACGAGGTGTACGGCCTGCCCGTCGCCCTGACCGCGGGCACCTGCGCCTACTTCGCCTTCGACCGGGCCATCGACCTGTGCGCCCCCGACGACCCGGCGCTGCGGGGCCGGATGCGCGAAGCCCTGCTCGCCGCACTGCGGGCGGCCCACGCCGGCCAGGCCCTCGACATCCAGGGCCACCGTCGCGAGATGGACCACGCCCTCGCCACCGGCGACAACGGCCCGCTGCTGGAACTCGTCCTCGCCACCCACCGGCTGAAGTCCGGTGCCCTGGTGGGCGCGTGCTGCCAGATCGCCGCCCTCGCCGCCGGGGCCTCCCCCGCCCTCTGCCGGGCCCTGCTGGACTGGGGAACAGCGATCGGCACCGCCTACCAGATCAGCGACGACGTCGCCGACCTGCGCGGCGTCACCGACGAGGACGGCACCCTCACCAAGCACCCCGCCGAGGACCTCCGCAACGGCAAGGTCACCCTCCCCCTCGCCCACGCCGTCACCCTGCTCCCCGGCCCCACCGCCCAGGCCCTGTGGACCACCGTCCGCGACGGCGACGCCACCGACGCCGCCATCCACACGGCCCGCCGCACCCTCCTCACCTGCGGCGCCACCACGGCCGCCGAAGACGACGCCGACCACCTCTGCACCACCGCCTGGCAGTCCCTCGAACCCCTCCTCCCCTCGACCCCGGCCACCACCCGCCTCCGCGCCACCGGTCACCACGCGGCGGGCGCGGGCCGGGGCGCGTGAGAGCCGGACGGCGCCAGGGTCGTCGTCAATTCCCCGTCGTCCGCCCGAACAACCAGCGGGCCGGTACGGGGCACCTCCCGCCCGAGAGCTCGGGGAGCGCCGCCCCGCAGGTGGGGCTCGACGGCGGAAAGGCCAGGGCCCGTGGCGTCGGCCGGTGATCAGCGGATGGCGACCGAGTGACCCGTGACGGCGGGGTTGTTCACCGCGTTCGGCGACCCCTGACCGGGCGGCCGGGTGCTGACGTGCGCGTAGTACGTGACACCGTGCGTCAGCGGCATGTCGACGAGGTGGCGGAACTCCTGCGCGCTCGACGTGAAGGTGGCCGTGGGGAACCCGCGCGGGCCCCCGGCCGGGTAGGCGTACACGTCCCCCGCGGTCAGCCCGACGCCGCGCAGCACCTCGGCCGCCACCAGGGCCACCAGCGCGGTGCGGTCGGCGGCCCAGGCCAGCTGCCCGGCCAGCCTCAGGAAGCGGGGCATCTGGCGGGCGACCGTCCCGAAGGTCACCTTGGCGCCCGCGAACTCGTGCCGGGCCCAGCCGTAGTCGTAGCGCATCGGGCCGCCGAACAGCAGCTGTTCGCTCTCGGAGACCGGGGGGTGGTCCGTCGTCGGGCCGGTGCGGGGCGGGGTCATGGCACTCCTGCCGCGGGGGAGGACGGGTGGGGACGGGCAGTGGGTCCGGGCGGTTCTCGGCGAGGTGCCGGGATGCCCAGTGTCCGTGCTGTGGCCGACTGTTGGGCCGGGCGTCGGCCGGATCACCCGAGTGGGTGACGGGTGAGGACGGTCGGGGTGATCGCTCGTCAGGTGTATGCTGACCGGTTCGCCGCTCGGCGGGCGCCGACGAGGAGTCGGCGGGCGGGGAGGGCCGTGGTGGTCGCGGAGTTGTGGGAGCGGGTGCTGCACCAGCGGGGCGCGTACTCGACGGTGGCGGTCGCGGGCGAGCGGGTGCTGGTGCACGAGCGGCGCACCCGGCTGGTGTGCCTGGGCGCGGCGGACGGCGCACTGCGGTGGGACGCCCCGGTGGGCGCCTGGCCGCGGGCGTTGGTCGTGGTGGGGCAGCGGGTGCTGGTGCTGCCCCAGGATCGGCCGGTGCTGTCCTGCCTGAGCCTCGGCACCGGGGAGCTGCTCTGGCGGGCCGAGGTGGCGCATTGGACCGGCCAGGTCGCGGTCGCCGACGGCGTGGTGCTGGTGGGCGGCTGGCGCGGCTACACGCCGCTGCACGCGTTCGACCTGACGGACGGTCGGCCGCTGTGGCGGGCGGCGGCGCGCACGATGACGGAGCGGCCGGTCGCCTGGGCCGGCGGGCTGCTGCTGGGCGACGGCGGGCGGGCGTGGCTGGTCGATCCGCGGGACGGGCGGGAGCTGGAGTCCTGGTGGCTCCCCGCACCCCTGACGGGTGCCGACGGGAACGCGGTGTTCACCGTGGTGGACCCGGACCGCTGCGCGGTGGTCTGTGACGGCGGGACGGTGCTGGTGCTCCGAGCGGCGGGCGGACGGGCCGAGCGGCTGCCGGCCCACGAGGGCGCGCTGCTGGGCGAGGCGCCGCTACCGGTGGACGGACTGCTGTGGCTGCGCGAGGTGCGCTCCGGGGGCGGGTACGTCGCGGTCGATCCGCTGGACGGTGCGCGCCGACGGCGGATCGGCGTGGAAGGGCGCCCCCTGGCGCGCGGGGTGGTCGGTACGACGGGGGGCGCGGCGGTCGCCACCGAGGACGGCGCGCTGGTCCACCTGGACGGCGACGGCGGGGTGGCCGGGCGGGAGCGGCTGGGCGGCCGGATCACGGCCCTGCGGGACCTGGGCGCGGGCCGGCTGCTGGCCGTCACCCGGAACAGCCTGCGCGGATGGCGGCTCTGACGGGGCCGTTCGGGTCGGTTCGGCCGGGCGGGCGTTTGACGATCACCGCGGAGGGGACTGCTGTCGGTTCGCCGACGGCCAGAGGAGTCCCCGTGCCCGAACTTCCCACCGATCCCCCGACCCCGCCGTCCCGGACGCCGTCCGGCTCGGAGGACGGGCGTTACGGAACGGACCTCTTCGCCCCGGACGAGACGGGCGAGGGCGAGCGCATCGACTACGGCGCGTTGGCCTACGACGCGGTGAGCCGCGCCCGGCTGACCGCGCTGGGCGTCGGTCCGGGCTGGCGCTGCCTCGACGTGGGCGCGGGTACCGGGACGATCAGCCGCTGGCTGGCCGAGGAGGCCGGGGTGGACGAGGTCCTGGCGCTCGACCGCGACCCGCGTTTCGTGAACGCCCGCCCGACCGGTCGGCTCCGCACGATGGCCGCCGACCTCACCGACCCGTCGCTGGAGCCCGGCCGGTTCGACCTGGTCCACTGCCGGTTCGTCCTGATGCACCTCCCGCAGCACGCCGAGGTGCTGGCGCGGCTGGCCGACTGGGTGGCGCCCGGCGGCTGGCTGGTGGTCGGCGACGCCGTCGACCTGACCACGGCGGACTCGCCGGAGCCCGTCTACCGGCGGGCCATGGCGGCCATGTGGCAGGTCCTGCGCGAACGGATCGGCACGGACACCGGCTGGGTGACGCGCTACCCGCACCTCCTGCGGGAACTGGGGCTGCGGGAGGTCGGCGCGGAGTTGCACGTGCCGCCGCTGACCCCCGACGCGCCCGTCACCGCGTTCTGGCGCACCACCTGGCTCAGCATGCGCGAAGCCCTGGAGGCCGCCGCCGCACCGGACGGCGGGGCCGCCCTGGCGCCGGGCGGACTCGACCGGGCCCTGGAGTACCTGTCCTCGCCCGAGCTCGCCGAGCTCTCCCCCGGCATGGTCACCGCCTGGGGCCGCCGCCCGGCCTGACCCCGGCACCGCGGAGGGTGCCCGGTCAGCCTTCGCGGTGCAGGTCGCAGGGCTGCTGGATGGCGGACGGCGCGTCACTGCTGACGATGGCGACCTTCGGGATCGACCCGGTCTGCGCGGGGGCGTCCTCGGCGGTGCAGACCAGCTGCTGGATGGCGGGGGCGGACAGCGAGGCCGCGGGCCAGGACAGCCGCAGCGTGATGGTGCCGGGTGAGGCCGTCGCCTGGACCCGGCCGCCCGCGGGCAGCTCGCTGTACAGACCGGAGTGCGCCTCGGACCGGTCGGGCCCGGCGACCAGCGTGTCCAGGGTCTGCTGCAGGCCCTGGCGCTGGGCGCCCGGCCGGATGGTCAGCCGGATGCCGTGCTGGTCGAGGAAGTACAGCCGGGTGCCGGGCTTGACGCCGGTGGCCGGTCGCCCGCTCTTCACCGGGTCGGTGGTCGCGATCGAGCAGCCGGAGGCCGTCAGCAGCACCAGGGCGGCGGCGACGGGGAGCAGGCGGCACCGGGCGGCCGCCTCCGCGCGGGCCGCCTCGGCGCAGGCCACCTCCGCGCCGGCCGCCTCTCCGCCGGCCAGCGCTCCTCTGGCGACTTCTCCTGTGGTCACTTCTCCTCCGTGAGGATGCCGCGCGGGAGGACGAGGGTGAACACCGCGCCGCCGCGCGGGGAGTTGGCGGCCTCGATGAGTCCGCCGTGCAGCCGGGCGTTCTCCTGGGCGATGGCGAGCCCGAGCCCGCTGCCCTCGGAGCGCCGTCGCGCCCTGTCGGCCTTGTAGAACCGGTCGAACAGGTACGGCAGTTCGGCGGGCGGGATGCCCGCCCCGCGGTCGGTGACGGTCAGCAGCAGGTCGCCGTCCGCCGCCTCCCGCAGGGTCAGCCGGACGGGCGGGCGCCCGTGGCGCAGCGCGTTGCCGACGAGGTTGGCGACGATCACGTCGAAGCGGCGCGGGTCGAGCCGTACGGGCAGCGCCGCGGGCAGGTCGAGGTCGACCTGGTCGCTCCAGCCGCGCAGGTCGAGGGTCTCGCGGACGGCGACGGCGGCGTCGATGGACTCGGTGCGCAGCGGGGCGGCGCCGGCGTCGAGGCGGGAGATCTCGATGAGGTCGTTGACGAGGCGGGTGAGCCGGGTGGTCTCGGTGCTGATCATGCGCAGGGCGGTGGCGGTGTCCGGGGGGAGGTGCTCGGCGTCCTCGTCGAGGATGTCGGTGACGGCGAGCATGGCGGCGAGCGGGGTGCGCAGTTCGTGGGAGACGTCGGCGGCGAACTGCCGGCCCTGGGATTCGACGGCGCGCAGTTCCTCGATGGTGCCCTGGAGGGTGCGGGCGGTGTGGTTGAAGGTCTTGGAGAGCTGGGCGAGTTCGTCGTGTCCGGTGACGCTGAGGCGGGTGTCGAGCTCGCCCTGGGCGAGGGCGTGGGCGGCGTCGCCCAGGGCCCGGACCGGCCGCAGGACCTGGCGGGCGGCGAGCAGGGCGAGCCCGGCGGCGAGGACGGCGGCGAACGCCCCGGCCCCGGCGGCGCCGGCCAGGAGGGCGTCGGCGGCGCTCTGCTCGCGGTCGAGCGGGAGGACGGCGTAGACGGTGAGCCCCGAGGGGGCGCCGGGCGCGGCGGCGGAGGTGACGGGGACGCCGGCGGCGAGCCAGGGGTGGCCGCCGGCGCTGAAGCGCTGGAACGCGGCGTGGCCGCCGCGGACGGTGGCCTGCAGGGCGGACGGTACGGCGACGGGCTGGGTCCACTGGGAGTGCTCGGTGCCGTAGGCGGCCATGACGCGCCAGTCGCGGAACCCGCCGGTGCCGGACAACTCGCCTGCCAGGATGTCGAGTTCACCCTGGGTCGGCGGGAACGGCAGGGCCGGGGCGAGCACGTCGATGCGTCGGCGCAGCTCGTCCAGGGTGGTGTCCTGGGTCAGGTCGAGGGTGGAGTTGGTGGCGGCCCGGTAGGTGAGCGCGGCGGTGGCCAGTGCGCTCAGGGCGGCGACGGCGACGAAGGCGACCAGCAGCCGCGGCCGCAGGCCGGCTGCGGCGCGGCGCAGCCGGACCTTGCGCGGGAGGCGGCGCGGGGGCAGGGGTTCCGTGGTCACAGCGCTCCGAACCGGCCGCCGGAGCTGCACCGCCCGGACGGCCGGACGCCCTCCCGCCGGCGCGGGCCCGGTGCCCGCGCCGCGCGTGCGGAGTCGTCGTCCTCGATCAGCTGTACCCGTGCCATGCCAGTCAGTATCCCGCCCCCACCTGCGGAGATGCGCCCGGGGCACGGTTGCGGGCACGGGTCGTGGCGGAACGGCCGCGCGTCCGGCCGGGAGCCCGCCCGCTGGTCGCGAAACGCTCACACGGCGCTCACGGGCCCGCCACGCGGCGGCCGGCGGCGGTGCGGACACGGCCGATCCGCGCGGCCCAGGCGCGCATCCGGCACGGCGCCCGGGGCGGCCCGTCTCAGGGCGTCCGGGCGTCCGTGGTGAGGGCCGTCAGCAGGGGCTCCAGGAAGCGCTGTTCGAGTCGGCCCGGCGGCAGCTGTTCGGGTTCGACGTAGCTCTGGGCCAGGCCGCCCTCGCGGATCGCGATCAGCAGACGGGCGACGTCGTCGGGGTCGGCGGTGAGGGTGCGGCCGGCCCGGGCGAGGTGGTCGGTGAGGGCGCGGGCCAGTTCGGCGCGCAGCCGGGCGTCGTGCCGGGCGAGCACCCAGGCGGCCTGCGGGTCGCGGATGGCGTGCAGGGTGAACTCGGTGGTGACCAGGTACCAGTCGCGTTCGGCGGGTTCGACCTCGCAGAGGACCTCGACCAGGGACTGCACGGTGAGGTCCTCGGTGGCGATCGAGTCGACCAGCTCGGTCATCCGCCGGACGATCCGGTCGCTGTGCGCGTCGAACAGCGCCAGGAACAGCTCCTCCTTGCTGCTGAAGTTGGAGTAGAAGGCGCCCCGGGTGTAGCCGGCCCGCTCGCAGATCTGCTCGATGGCGGCGGCGCGGAAGCCGTGCTCGGCGAAGGTCTCCAGGGCGGCCTGGAGCAGGGCCGCGCGGGTGCGCGGGCGTCGTTTGGTCTCACCCTTGGGCATCGTGGCGTCCCGGTTCGGTCGGAATGTCGCCGGTCGTGAGAACGGCCGATCGGATCCATTGGCGTATCGGATACATCATTGTATCTTCTGGCCATGAGCACCCCACCGCCTTCCGGCGCGGGCACCGCGCTGCCCGCCGCGCTCGCCTCCGCCGTCGGTCCGCTGCCCGCCGGTGTCACCCTGCCGCTGCCGCCGAGCTTCGACTCGCCGGCCGCCGAACGCCGCTACCGCAAGGAACAACTCGCCGCCGGCTTCCGGCTGTTCGGCCGGTTCGGCTTCTCCGAGGGGGTGGCCGGGCACATCACCGTGCGCGACCCCGAGCACCCCGACCGCTTCTGGGTGAACCCCTTCGGGATGCCCTTCAGCATGATCAAGGCCTCGGACCTGGTCCTGGTCGACCACGAGGGCACCCTGCTGCACGGCAGCCGGCCGGTGAACCGGGCCGCGTTCGTGATCCACTCCCAGGTGCACGCGGCCCGCCCGGACGCGATCGCCGCCGCCCACGCGCACTCGCTGCACGGCAAGGCCTTCTCCAGCCTGGGCATCGGGCTCGACCCGCTCACCCAGGACGCCTGCGCCTTCTTCGAGGACCACGGGCTGTACAGCGACTACCGGGGCGTGGTCAACGAGGTCGACGAGGGGAAGCGGATCGCGGCGGCGCTCGGCACGTACAAGGCGGTGATCCTGCAGAACCACGGGCTGCTGACCGTCGGCGGGTCGGTCGCCGAGGCCGTGTGGTGGTTCGTCACGATGGAGCGCTCCTGCCAGGCCCAGCTGCTCGCGATGGCGGCCGGCACCCCCAAGCACATCGACCGGGAGACCGCGCTGATCACCCGCGGGCAGGTCGGCAGCGGGCTGGCCGGCTGGTTCCAGGCCCAGCCGCTGTTCGAGCAGATCGCCGCGAGCGATCCGGACCTGGTGAACTGACTCCCCCGCTCCCACCCGGCGGCCTGCCCGCCTGCCCCCTCGCCCCTCCACGAAGGACGCCACGAGTGCACAAGGAACCCCGGATCGCGGTCTTCGGCGCGGGCAGCATCGGCTGCCACCTCGGGGGCATGCTGGCCGGCCCGGCGGAGGTCACGCTGATCGGGCGGCCCGCGGCGATGGCCGCCGTCGAGCGGGACGGCCTGACGCTCACCGGGCCCGGCCCCGCCCGGCGGGAGGTGCGGGGGCTGGGCGTCGCCGCCGACGCGGCCGCCGCCGCGACGGCCGACTACGTGCTGGTGACCGTCAAGTCCGCCGACACCCGGGCTGCCGCCCGCGAGCTGGCCGGGCGGCTGGCGGCCCACGCGGTCGTGATCAGCTTCCAGAACGGCCTGCACAACCCCGAGGAGCTGCGGGCGGAGCTGCCGGGCCACCGGGTGCTCGCCGGCATGGTCCCGTACAACGTGCTGCGCACCGGGCCGGCCGCCGTCCACCAGGGCAGCGGCGGTGCGCTCATGGTCGAGGAGGACCCGGCCGCCCGCCCGTTCGCCGCGGCGGCCCGGGCCGGCGGGCTCCGGCTGGAGCTCCACCCGGACATGCCCGGGGTACAGGCCGCGAAGCTGCTGATGAACCTGAACAACGCGGTGAACGCCCTCTCCGGACTGCCGCTGCGCGAGCAGCTCGGCGCCCGGGCGTACCGCGCCTGCCTCGCCCGGTGCCAGCGGGAGGCGCTCGCCGTCTTCCGTGCGGCGGGCGTCGCGCCCGCCCGCCTCGGCCCGGTGCCGCCGCGCTGGATGCCGCCGGTCCTCGGACTGCCCGACGCGCTGTTCCGCCGGGTGGCCGCCGCCAGTCTGCGGATCGACGCCCGGGCCCGCTCCTCGATGTGGGAGGACCTGGAGCGCGGCCGGCCGACCGAGATCGACTCGCTCCAGGGCGAGGTGATCGCCCTCGCCGCCCGCCACGGACTGCCCGTACCGGCCAACACCCGGCTGGCCGCCCTGGTCCGCGAGGCCGAGCGGGCCGCCCCGGGCACCGCCCGCCGCTGGTCGGGCCCCGACCTCCTGGCGGCCCTCGGCTCCCCCTGAGCCAGCAGCGCCCTCACATGCTCGCCTGGACGTCACGGCCGGCACCCGCTCGCGCGAACGGCACGGCCGGCCACCCGACGCCGGGCTCAGACCGCGACGCCGTACCGGGACGGGGTGACCGCCAGCGCGGGACCGTCCTCCGGCGGCGCCGGCCGTACCGCGTCCGGGGTGAGGCCGGTGCCCGCCCAGGCCTGCCACTCGCGCGGGGAGACCCCGTAGGCGGCCCGGAACGCCCGGCTGAAGTGACTGGCGCTCACGAAGCCCCAGCGGCCCGCGACGGCGGCCACGGTCGGCCGGCCCGAGGTCGGGCGGGCGAGGTCCCGGCGGCACATGTCCAGCCGCTGGCGCTGGATCCAGCGGGTGACCGTCATCCCCTCGAAGCGGAAGAGCTTGTGCAGGTAGCGCACCGAGACGAAGTGGGCGGCCGCGATCCGCTCCGGTGACAGCTCCGGATCCCCCAGGTGCCGCAGGATGTGGTCCTTCACCCGGGCCAGCGTGGCCAGCGCCGCCTCGGGCGCCTCCGGGACGGACCGGCCGCGGCGCTCGTCGGCGAGCGCCGCGAGCAGGTCCAGCGCGGTGACGGCGAGCCAGGAGGCCAGCTGCGGCTCCATGGTGTCGGCGGAGCGGGACAGGCACTCCAGGTACGCGGCGACCAGCCGGGGGGTGGCCTCGCGGGTGTCGAAGGCCGTGGCGGTGAGCACCCGCAGGTCCTCCTCGGAGACGCCGACCGCCGAGCGCGGCCAGTGGAAGGCCGTGAAGGCGAAGGGATCCGGCAGCTCCTTGGCGAACGGCCGCCCGGCGTCGGAGATCGCGAAGGTGCCCGGCCGCAGCTCCACCCGGTGGCCGTCCTGGACCAGCCGGGCGGTGCCGCGGTGCTGGAGCGCGAGGGTGAGGTGGTCCTCCCCGCCGCGGGCGATCAGCCCGGCGCTGCGCTCGACCCGCTGCGGGCCGGCCTGCACCAGGGAGACCTGGAGGGAGCCCAGGCGGTGGTTGGTGATCGTCGCGGGGGCCGGCTCCGTTTCGAGCAGGGCCACGTCCAGCGGGATGAAGGTGTGGGCGACCGCCTCGTGCCAGTACTCGGCGCGGTCGGCGGACGGCACCCGGGCGGTGTCGAGAACGACGGACATCGGTACTCCTCCGTACTGCTCGGGCCCCGGAACCGGTCATGAGGACGGGGCACGGGAACGGCCACCGGGAACGGTCAGCGGGAACGGTCAGCGGGAACGGTTCAGCGGGAACGGGTCACCAGGCGCGGCTGTGCAGGGCGATGTGCACGGTGTCGACGGCCTGGACCAGCGCGGCGCGGGCGGTGCCGGTGGGGCGGCTCGTGCCGAGCAGCAGGAAGCCGTGCACGGCCCCCTGGTAGCGCATCGCCACCACCGGTACCCCGGCAGCCCGGAGCCTCGCCGCGTAGGCCTCGCCCTCGTCCCGCAGCACGTCGGCCTCGGCGGTGACCACCAGCGCCGGCGGCAGTCCGGCGAGCCGCTCCAGGGAGGCGCGCAGCGGCGCGGCGGTGGCCTCGGCCCGGCGCCGCCGGTCGGGCAGGTAGTCGTCCCAGAAGCGGCGCATGTGGTCGCGGTGCAGGAAGTACCCCGTCGCGAACCGGTGGTAGGACGGCGTGTCGAAGTCGGCGTCGGTCACCGGGCACAGCAGCACCTGGTGGAGCAGCGGCACGCCGCCGCGCTCCCGGGCCACCAGGGTCAGCGCCGCCACCAGGTTGGCCCCGGCGGAGTCGCCGACGGCGGCCATCCGCCGTCCCTCCAGGCCGATCTCGTGGCCGTGCGCGTGGATCCACCGGGCCGCCGCGTAGCACTGCTCGACGGCGACCGGGTAGCGGGCCTCGGGCGACCGGGCGTAGTCCACGTAGACCACGGCGGCGTCGGTACCCAGCGCGAACTCCCGGATCAGCCGGGCGTAGCAGGCGGCGTCGCCGAGCGACCAGCCGAGGCCGGGCAGGAACAGCACCACGGGGCTGGGCTCGACGGCGCCGACGGGTCTGGTCACCTGGACGTGCACCCGCCCGGTCGGTCCGCAGGGCAGGGCGAGCCATTCGCTGGTGGTGCCGTAGGGGTCGCCGTCGTCCGGGTCCGCGCCGAAGGTGTCGTCCGGCAGGCCGGTGGGTCCGTCGGACAGACCGTAGGAAGCGCCGTCGGAAAGGCCGTCCGAAAGGCCGTCGGAGCGCCCGCCAGGACGCCCGTCGGCCGGCTCGTCGGACGACGTGAGGAAGGAGAGGTCCGGCAGTTCCGTCGCGGACCGGCCGGCTCCGGCGTCCAGGAACTCCTGGAGCGCCCGGTCGAGGACCGGTCGCCGGTCGGGCTGGGGGGTGGGGTCGGACAACTCTTCGCTCCTGGCTTCGGTCGACGGGCACGGCGGTTCCGTGTGTGCCCCGGCCGTGGTGGCCTGTTCATGCCCTTCGGCGGGCGGGTCGGCGGCTCGTCAGCCGGCGTCGTCGTGCCGCAGGGCGCGCCACTCGCGCGGCGAGACGCCGTAGGCGGCCCGGAAGGTCCGGCTGAAGTGCGCCGGGTTGACGAAGCCCCACCGCTGGGCGACCACCGACACGGTGGGCACGGCGCGGCCGCGCCGGGCGAGTTCGCGGGCGCAGGCGTCCAGGCGGAGCTGCTGGACGAGGCGGCTCACCGTCACGCCCTCGCCCTCGAAGAGCCGGTGCAGGTAGCGCACCGAGATGTGGTGGGCCTGCGCGATCCGCTCGGGGGTCAGGCCCGGGTCGCCCAGGTGCCGGTCGATGTGCGCCCGGATCCGGCCCACCAGGTGGGCGTTCGGGCCGGCCGGCCGGTCCGCCGTCCGGGCCGAGGCCAGCTGGGCGATGAGCGCGCTGAACAGGTCGGCGACGCTGCCGGCCAGCCGGTCCCCGACCGGGGTGGGATAGGTGGGCGCGGAGGAGGCGAGGACGCCGAGGACGGAGAGCAGCACCGGTCCGCAGCCCTCCGCGGGCCCGACGGCGGTCGCGGAGGCGTGCCGCAGCTCGCTCTCCGGCACTCCCAGGAGGCGGCGCGGCACGTGGAAGAGGTGGGTGCGGAACCGCTCCGGGTAGTCCACGGCGTACGGCCGCGCCGTGTCGTACAGGACCAGCCCGCCCGGCGGCACCTCCGCGCGGCGCCCGTCCTGCTCCAGCACGGCGCGGCCGGAGACCTGGACGCCGACCCCGACCTGCGGCTCGCTCCGCGGCACCCGCGCGATCAGCGCGGCCGTACGGGTGAGCCGGGCGGCGTCCGCCTCCAGGGTGGAGATCCGCACGTACCCGAGCCGGTGCGACTCCAGGAGCCCGTCGAACGGGCGCCCGGTGTGCGGGCGCACCTCCAGGGGCACCAGCGTCCGCGACACCGCCCCGCTCCAGAACGCCGCCTTCTCGCCGTCCGCGACCGCCGCCGTCGTCACCCGCACGCCCATCTCACCCTCCTTCCGCCGGAACTACCGCGCAGTCTCAGCCTGGGGGGTGCGCGCGACGGGTCGGTAGGTCATCTGACTGTCGTGTTCGGGCGGCGGGCGGCGAGGCCCGGTGAGGCGGGCGGCACGGAGCGCCCGGCCGGGTGTTCCGGCAGGTCAGGAGGGTGCGGCGGCAGATGGACCGGCGGGTGGGCTGCCGGGTGCGCCGGAGGGTGGGTCAGCCGCCGTCGAGGGCGTGGGCGAGGGCCGCCCTCGTGGTGATGCCGAGCTTCGGGAAGATCTTGTACAGGTGGGCCCCGACGGTGCGCGGCGACAGCTGCAGCCGGAGGCCGATCTCCTTGTTGGTCAGACCGGTCGCGGCCAGCCGGGCGATCCGCAGTTCCTGGCCGGTCAGCTCGGCGGCCCCCTCGGCCGGTGCGTCCGGCGCCTGGGCCACCGAGTCGCCCGCGGCCCGCAGCTCCTCCTCGCACCACGCCGCCCAGGGGTCGGCCTGGAGGCGGCGGAACACGTGGTGGGCCGCGCGCAGCGCCTCGCGGGCGCCGGGCCGGTGGCGGCGGCGAAGCCAGGACCCGTGCGCCAACCGCACGCGGGCGAGGTCGAAGGCCCACTGCTCGGCGCCCGGCACCGCGCAGGCGGCGCGGTAGGCGGCGTCGGCCTGGTCGTCCTCGGCGGCCAGCGCGGTGGCGGCCGCGAACAGGAAGGCGTGACGGTCGGAGATCTCCGCGGAGCGGGCGGCGGCTCCGGCCGCCAGGTGGGCCCGGGCCTCCTCGCGCCGGCCGGTGTGCACGGCGGCCGTCACCAGGTCGAGGACCAGCGCGTGGTGCCAGGGCGGGCCGCCGATCACGCGGCCGGGCGGGGTGAGCTCGCAGAAGTGGGCGTACGCCTCCTCGTAGCGGCGGTGGGCGAGCGCGGCCAGGCCGCGCAGGTGGGTCAACCGGTCGAGGACGTACCGCATCCGGGCGCGGGTGGCGACCGGTCGGACGGTCCGCTCGACCTCCCGGAGCCCGGCCTCGTCCCCGCGCCCGGCCAGGAAGTGGGCGTAGTACTGGCGGAACATCAGGGCGTTGGTGTGGTAGCCGAGCTCGTCCGCGATCTCGGCCTCGCGCAGGCAGACGGCCGCGCGGTCCCAGTGCCCGAGCAGGTAGTCCTGGTGGCACTTGGCCTTGGCCACCGAGCCCTGGGTGGCGTAGCCGTGCAGCCCGGTGAAGCGCTGCCACAGGTCGCCCACCGGGCAGTCCAGCGCCGAGGCGGTCCACAGCAGCAGCCAGGCGGCGCCGGCCTCCTGTTCCTCCGTCATGCCCTCGGCCACCGTCCGCAGCGCGGCGGCCGCGTCCGGGCCCGGGTCGGTCCAGGCCCGCAGGCACAGCCGGCCCGCCTCCGAGACGTTCTCCCGGTGCCGTTCGAGGGCGCGCCAGGCCCACGGGTCGTCGGTGTAGGTGGCGGCCAGCAGGAGCTTGAAGTAGGCCTGCTCGACCAGCCCGCCGAAGGTGTCGGCGCCCGGCGCGGTCAGGGTGTCGAGGGCCGCGGGCAGCAGCGCGGCGGAGGACTCGAAGTCGACGTGGTGGCTCTGGTCGGCGTAGACCACCGCGTACGAGAACAGCGGGGCGATGTCCGACGGGACGGTGCTGCTCTTCAGCTCCTCCACCAGCGCGGCGGTGTGGCGCAGCTGGCCGCCGCGGGCGGACATGACCGCGGCCCAGGTGAGCCGGCGGACGCGGTCGCAGGAGCTGGGGCTGAGCGCGGCGGCGCGTTCGAGCAGCAGCGCGCCCTCGGCGTCGCCGCCGCGGTCGGCGAGGTCGCGGCCGGCCTCCTGGAGGCGGTGTGCGAGGTCTCCGTCGGGGAGCAGGGCGGCGGACGCCTCGTGGACCAGCCGTCGGGGGTCGTCCGGCGCCAGGGCGTCGGACAGCGCGCGGTGCGCCTCCCGGCGCTCGGTGTCGGAGGCGGCGGAGACGACGGCGGTCCGGACCAGGGGGTGACGGAACACCAGCTGGCCGGCCGGGTCGAGCCGGGCCAGACCGTCCGTCTCGATCCGCTCCAGGATCTCCCGGGCGTCGTCGTCGGCGAGGGCGCGCAGCCACTCGCCGCTGCCGGACTCGGGGCCGGCGGCCAGCGCGCCGAGCAGGAGCAGACGGCCGACCTCGGGCGTCACGGCCTCCAGCCGCTCGGCGAACATCCGCTCCAGCTTGCGCCCCAGCGGCAGCCGTTCGGGCAGCGGGGCGGCCCCCCGCTGCTGGGCGGCCGCCAGCTGGCGCGGCAGCTCGACCAGGGCCAGCGGGTTGCCGGCCGCCTCGGTCAGCACGCGCTCCCGGGCGGGCGGGGCGAGTTCGGGGTAGTTGGTGCCCAGCAGCAGCGCCGCGTCCGCCCGGGGCAGGGCCTGGAGGTCGACGGCCTCGGCCGACCAGGTCTGGGCGGCGGTGCCGTCCGGGCGGGTGGCGCCGACGATGACCACCGGCAGGTCGGCGCAGCGCCGGTGCAGGAAGGCGAAGACGGTCGCGCTCGACGAGTCGAACCAGTGCAGGTCGTCCAGGAGCAGCAGCACGGGTGCGGTCCGCGCCGCCTCCTCCAGCAGCACCAGGGCGGCGGCGCCGACGGCGAAACCGCTCGGCGTGCCGGAGCGGACGCCGAGCGCGCTCTCCAGGGCCTCCCGCTGGTGCGCGGAGAGGGCGCCGGACCGCTGGAGCGGGGACCAGAAGGCCTGGTGGAGGGCGCCGAACGCGAGGTCCGTCTCGGCCTCCGCGCCGACCGCGCGCAGCACGGTGAAGCCGCGCTCGCGCGCCGCGCGCTCCACCCAGCCCAGCAGCGTGCTCTTGCCGACGCCGGCCTCGCCGCGCAGCAGCACGGTGGAACCGCTCCCGCCGTCCACGGCCTGGACCAGCGCGGCGGTCAGCAGCTCCGTCTCGCGCTGCCGTCCGACCAGGCTCGGAAACCGCCTGTCCTGCGCCACTCCTCATCCCCCTCGGGTCCGGTCCGCCCGTTCCCCGGGCACCCAAGGTTACCGCCCGCCGGAGGTCCCCGGTGCCGTGCGTCCCGGCGGGAAGGGGGCTCTGGTCTGCGGTGATGCCCGTACGGTATCGACCTTCCGGGCCGGCTCGCGGCGCGGGCGGTCCCGGGACGGGGGATCGGGGCGGACGGGTCAGGCGGTCGGGGCGAGGGTGTCGTCGAAGGTGGCGGCCGCGAGGCCGAAGGACAGCGTCATGCCGATGCCCGAGGTGACCGAGAGGGCGCGGACGCCGGGTGCCAGGTCGCGCACCAGCAGGGGGCCGCGGGAGCTGCTCGCGTAGACGCCCTGCCAGCGTTCGAGGATCCGCAGGCGCTCCACGCCCAGGACCTTCGCGACCGCGCCGGTCAGCAGTTCGTGGGTGCGCTCGTCGATGAACGGCGGGGTGGTGGCGTCGTAGTGGTGCGAGTCGCCGACCAGCACGGTGCCGTCCGGGAGCCGGGTGAACATCACATTGGCGCCGATCTCCAGCAGTTCGGCGCTGTGCCCCAGGACCTCCTCGCGCAGCCGGGCGGCCGACGGGCGGGCGGTGAAGGCGTCGTAACGGAGCATCGAGGTGGCGGTCAGCACCGCGGAGTCGGTGCGGAAGCCGGCCGGGGCCTCGGCCCGGGCCATGGTGAGCCGGCAGCGCTGGATCCCGTGGTCCTCGGCGAGGTCGGGGAACAGGTAGTCCAGGTCGTGGCCGACGCAGATCAGGATCCGGTCGCCGTGCACCGGGCCGCGCGTGGTGTGGACCGTCCCGGACTCGACGCCGGTGACGGCGGTGCCCCACAGGACGCGGCCGCGCGGCTGCTCGGCCACCCAGCGGGCCAGGCCGGGCGCCGCCTCGCGCGGGTTCACCCGCAGGTCGGCGGGCAGCAGCGCGCCGCCCACCAGGTCGCCGGCCGCGCCGTCGGCCCGGCCGAGCAGTTCGGCGGTCTGCGCGGCGGTGCGCAGCTCGACGGCGTCGCCGCCGCGCTCGGCCCGCAGCTCTTCGAGGACGGCCGCCTCGGTCGCGGACCGGGCCACCACCAGGGTCCCGGCCTCGGCGGCCCAGATGCCGGCGGCCTCGGCGGCGCGCAGCCAGCCGGGGCGGGAACGCTGGGCGAGGGCGAGCAGGTCGCCGTCCTGGGCGCTGATGCAGCAGTGGCCGAAGTTGCGGACCGAGGCGCCGACGGGCTGCCGGTCGCGCTCGACGACGGTGACGGAGAGCCCACGGCTCAGCGCCTCGAAGGCGTGGGCCAGGCCGATGATGCCGGCGCCGACGATCACCACGTCGCTGCGGCCGGGGTCGCCGGCGGACGTACGGGGGGTGGCGGACGTACGGGGGGCGGCGGAGGCGGTCGTGGGTGCGGTGCTGCTGCTCATGGCACCGGATTCGATCACTGTCGACGTTGACGGTCAAGACGTGTCTATACAAGTCACCGTTCGTTCATCTCCCCGAAGACCGCCGGACAGAGCTGGTTGTCCTGGGAAAAGACCAGGTGGACCGGCTTGAGAAGTTCCGTCCGCTGGTGCCATAGTCCACTTGTGAAGACAAGTGAGGACCTCCCTCTCCACCAGCGGCTCGGCGCCGAGTTCCGGCGCCGCATCGAGACCGGCGAGTGGCCCGAGGGCGAGCCGGTACCCAGCGAGTCCCAGCTCTGCGCCGAGTTCGGCACCTCCCGCGGCCCGGTCCGCCAGGCCCTGGCCATGCTGCGCAACGAGGGCAGCCTGACCGGCGGCCGCGGCAAGCCGCCCGTCGCCCGCCGCGCGGCCCCCTCCCAGCCGTTCGGCACCTTCCTGTCCTTCACCCAGTGGGCCCGCACCATCGGCCGCGAGCCCGGGCAGACGACCGTCGAGGTGGCCCGCCGCCGGGCGACCCCGGAGGCGGCGGCCCGGCTCGGCCTCGACGAGGGCGAAGCGGTCGTCGAACTGGTCCGGCTGCGGTTGCTGGACGGCGTTCCGGCCATGCTGGAGCGCTCCACCTTCGTCCACGAGGTCGGGCGCTTCCTGTTCGACTTCGACCCGGACACCGGTTCCGTCTACCGGGAGCTGCTGCGCCGGGAGGTCGACCTGCACCACGCCCGGCACACCATCGACGCCGTCGCCGCCGGGCCGCAGGACGCCGAGCTGCTCCGGGTCGCCGCCGGGGACCCGCTGCTGCGCGTGCGCCGGCTCACCACGTCGAGCCGGGGCGTACCGCTGGAGGACGCCGACGACCGCTACCTGCCGGCCATGGCCACCTTCACCATCGAGAACACCATCGAAGGCCGTACCGTCGTCGGCCGCTACCGCACCGAAGAGGACTGACACCGTGATCGAGCTCGCCGCCCTGGACATGGCCGGTACCACCGTCGACGAGGCCGGTGCCGTCTACCGCGCGCTGCGCACCGCCGTCGAGCGGACCGGCGTCACCGTCGCCGAGACCGACCTGCAGACCTGGATGGGCACCGACAAGCGCGAGGCCATCGCCGCCCTGATCCGCCTCGGCGGCGGCACCCCGACCCCGGAGCTGGTCGAGGAGGGCTACGCGGCCTTCGCCGCGTACCTGCGCGAGGCCTACCGGACCTCTCCCCCGCAGGCCATCGCGGGCGTCGAGGCCGCCCTGGCCGAGCTGCGCCGGCGCGGCATCAAGGTGGCGCTGACCACCGGCTTCAGCGACGACGTGGCGTACCCGCTGCTGGAGTCGCTGGGCTGGTCGGTCGGCGAGGGCGGCAACCTGGACGCGGTCGTCACCTCGGACGAGGTGCCGCGCGGGCGCCCGGCGCCGCACATGATCCACCGGGCGATGGAGAAGACCGGTGTCATCGACACCCGCCGGGTCCTGGTCGCCGGTGACACCGTCGTCGACGCCGAGGCCGGCGCCAACGCCGGAGCCGGGGTCGTCGTCAGCGTGCTGACCGGCGAGCTCTCCCGCGCCGACTTCGAGGGCCACCCGCACACCTACGTGCTGGACAGTGTCGCCGACATCCCGGCGCTCGCCGAGGCCCGGCCCGCGGCCTGAGCCGTACCGACCGTCGAGCCGCCGGGGTGCGGATGTCACCCCGGCGGCTCGCGTCGTCCACCGCCCCCGGCGGCCCGGCCTCAGCCGGCCGTTACTGCGGCGTCACGTAGGCGCCGGAGATGCCGCCGTCCACCAGGAAGGTGTTGGCGGTCATGAAGGAGGAGTCGTCGGAGGCCAGGAAGGCCACCGCGGCGGCGATCTCCTCCGGCTCGGCGAAGCGGCCGAGCGGGATGTGGACCAGGCGGCGGGCGGCCCGCTCCGGGTCCTTGGCGAACAGCTCCTGCAGCAGCGGGGTGTTCACCGGGCCCGGGCACAGGGCGTTGACCCGGATGCCCTCGCGGGCGAACTGCACGCCCAGCTCGCGGGACATCGCCAGCACGCCGCCCTTGGAGGCGCTGTAGGAGATCTGCGAGGTGGCCGCGCCCATCACGGCGACGAAGGAGGCGGTGTTGATGATCGAGCCCTTGCCCTGGCGCTGCATGTGCGGGATGGCGTACTTGCAGCACAGGTAGACGCTGGTCAGGTTGACCTCCTGGACCCGCTTCCAGGCGTCCAGGCCGGTGGTCAGGATGGAGTCGTCGTCCGGCGGGGAGATGCCCGCGTTGTTGAAGGTGATGTCGAGCCGGCCGTACTCGTCGACGGCGCGCTGGAAGAGGTCGCGCACCGCCGTCTCGTCGGTGACGTCGGCCTGGATGAACAGGCCGTCGACCTCGTTGGCGGCCTTGGCGCCGGTCTCGGCGTCGAGGTCGACGCAGACCACCTTCGCCCCCTCGGCGGCGAACCGGCGGGCGGTCGCCAGGCCGATGCCGCTGCCCGCGCCGGTGATGACGGCCACCCGGCCGTCGAGTCGCTGGGTCATGCTGATCACTCCTCCGTGGAGATGAAGACGTTCTTGGTCTGGGTGAAGGCGTCCAGGGCGTCCGGGCCGAGCTCGCGGCCGAGCCCGGACTGCTTGAAGCCGCCGAAGGGCGTGGTGTAGCGCACCGAGGAGTGCGAGTTGACGGACAGGTTGCCGGCCTCGACCCCGCGGGAGACCCGCAGGGCGCGCCCGAGGTCCCTGGTCCAGATGGAGCCGGAGAGCCCGTACTCGGTCGCGTTGGCGATCCGCAGGGCGTCCTCCTCGTCGCGGAACGGGACGACCGCGACGACCGGGCCGAAGATCTCCTCGGTGAAGGCGCGGTCGTCGTGCGCCACCGGCGCGAGGACGGTCGGCGGGTACCAGAAGCCGGGCCCCTCGGGGGCACTGCCGCGGAAGGCGACGGCCGCGCCGTCCGGGACGTACGAGGCGACCCGGGCCCGGTGGGCGGCCGAGATCAGCGGGCCCATCTCGGTCTTCTCGTCGTTCGGGTCGCCGACCCGCACCCCGCGGACGGCCGGCTCCAGCAGCGCCAGGAAGTCCTCGAACACGGAGGCCTCGACCAGGATCCGGGAGCGGGCGCAGCAGTCCTGGCCGGCGTTGTCGAAGACGGCGTACGGCGCGGTGGCGGCGGCCTTGGCGAGGTCGGCGTCGGCGAAGACGATGTTGGCGCTCTTGCCGCCGAGTTCGAGGGTGACCGGCTTCACCTGGGCGGCGCAGCCCGCCATGATCTCCTTGCCGACCCGGGTCGAGCCGGTGAACACCACCTTGCGCACGTCGGGGTGGGTGACGAAGCGCTGTCCGACCACCGGGCCGCGGCCGGGCAGGACCTGCAGCACGCCCTCCGGGACCCCGGCCTGCAGGGCGAGTTCGCCCAGGCGCAGCGCGGTGAGCGGGGTGAGCTCGGCCGGCTTGACGATCACGGTGTTGCCGGCGGCCAGCGCCGGGGCCAGCGCCCAGGCGGCGATCGGCATCGGGAAGTTCCAGGGGACGATCACCCCGACCACGCCGATCGGTTCCTGGAAGGTGACGTCGATGCCGCCGGCCACGGGGATCTGCCGGCCGAACAGCCGCTCGGGGGCGGCCGCGTAGTACTCGATGACGTCGCGGGCGTTGCCGGCCTCCCAGCGGGCGTTGCCGATGGTGTGGCCGGCGTTGGCGACCTCCAGGGCGGCGAGGTGCTCGCGGTCGGCGTCGACGGCGGCGGCGAAGGCGCGCAGCAGCCGGGCCCGGTCCGCGGGCGCCACCCGGCGCCAGCTGTCGAAGGCGGCGCGGGCGCGGGCGACGGCGGCGTCGGTCTCGGCGGGGCCGGCCAGTTCGAGGGTGGTGATCACCTCCTCGGTGGCGGGGTTGACGACCTCGTAGAGGTCCGGTTCGGTCATGGGCGGTTCTCCCGGGGACTGGCGGTGGTCAGGGGGGTGGCGGTGGCTGTCGGGCCACGGTCGCGGTCAGGGCGTGGCGGAGGCGATCAGGGCGTGGAACAGGCGCAGGTCGTCGAGGTCGGTCTCGGGGTGCCACTGGACGCCCAGCGCGAAGCGGTGGCCGGCCAGTTCGAGGGCCTCGACGATGCCGTCGGCGCTGTGGGCGGTGGCCCGCAGCCCGGCGCCGAGCCGGTCGACGGCCTGGTGGTGGTAGCAGGAGACCTCGGTGTCCGGCCCGAGCAGGGCGGCCAGCCGACTGCCGCCCACCAGGTCGATCCGCTGCCGGACGAAGCGGGCCGGGACGACCTGGTGGCTGCCGTCGGGCAGGTGCTGGACGAGGGTGCCGCCGAGTTCGACGTTGAGCAGCTGCATGCCGCGGCAGATGCCGAGCACCGGGAGGTCCCGGGTCAGGGCGCAGTGCAGCAGCATGCTCTCCCAGTCGTCCCGGGCCCGGTGGGGCGGGCCGGTGCGCGGGTCGGCGGCCGCCGCGTAGCGTGCCGGGTCGATGTCCGATCCCCCGGCCAGGACGAGTCCGTCCAGGGCGTCGAGCAGGTGCTCGGCCCCGCCGGGCTGCGGGGGCAGCAGCACCGGGGTGCCGCCCGCGCGGACCACGGCGTCGACGTAGGTCTGCGGCACCAGGGAGGCCCGCTGCCTCCAGACGGACCAGGCGGCCTCGTCCTGGTAGCTGGTGATGCCGATCAGCGGTCGGCGGCGGTCGTCGCGGATCACAGCCGCTCGAATCCGCGGCGCCGCTCCCAGTCGGTCACCGCCCTTTCGTAGGCCGCGAGTTCGGTGCGTCCGGCGTGGGTGTAGTGCCGCACCACGTCCTTGCCGAAGGCCTCGGTGGCGACGGCGCTGCGCTCGAAGGCGTCGACCGCGTCGCGCAGGGTGGCGGGCACCCGGGGCGCGTCGGAGGCGTAGGCGTTGCCGGTGAACTCCGGTTCGAGCTCCAGCTGCTGCTCGACGCCGTGGAGTCCGGCCGCGATCAGCGCGGCCACCGCGAGGTACGGGTTGACGTCACCGCCGGGGACGCGGTTCTCGAAGCGCAGCGACGGGCCGTGGCCGACCACCCGCAGGGCGCAGGTGCGGTTGTCGCGGCCCCAGGCGATGGCGGTGGGCGCGAAGCTGCCGGGCACGTACCGCTTGTAGGAGTTGACGGTGGGGGCGAGCAGCAGGGCGAAGTCGGCCAGGCAGGCGAGCTGCCCGGCGAGGAAGTGCTCCATGGTGCGGGAGAAGCCGTGCGGCCGGTCCCCGGCGAACACCGGCGCGCCCTGCTCGTCGCGCAGGCTGAGGTGGATGTGGCAGGAGTTGCCCTCGCGCTCGTCGTACTTCGCCATGAAGGTGAGGCTGCAGCCCTCCTGGGCGGCGATCTCCTTGGCGCCGGTCTTGTAGACGGTGTGGTCGTCGCAGGTGGTGAGGGCGTCGGCGTACTTGAAGGCGATCTCGTGCTGGCCGAGGTTGCACTCGCCCTTGGCGGACTCGACGGTGAGCCCGGCGCCGGCCATGCCGTTGCGGATCCGGCGCAGCAGCGGCTCGATCCGGCCGGTGCCGAGGACGGAGTAGTCCACGTTGTACTGGTTGGCGGGGGTCAGCTTGGCGTAGTCCTTGTCCCAGGCCTGCTCGTAGCTGTCCCGGAAGACGATGAACTCCAGCTCGGTGGCGGCCTTGGCGTGCCAGCCGTAGCCGGCCAGGCGGTCCAGCTGGCGCTGCAGGACCTGCCGCGGGGAGACGGTGACCGGGGTGCCGTCGTGGTGGACGACGTCGCACTGGACCATGGCGGTGGCGGGGTGCCAGGGCACCGACCGCAGGGTGGCGAGGTCGGGGCGCAGCACGAGGTCGCCGTAGCCGTTCTCCCAGGACGAGACCTCGTACCCGTCGACGGTGTTCATGTCGACGTCGACGGCCAGCAGGTAGCCGCAGCCCTCGGCGGCACCGGGCACCACGTCGGAGAGGAAGTAGTCGGCGGCGAGGCGCTTGCCCTGCAGGCGGCCCTGCATGTCGGTCATGGCGAGCACGACGGTGTCGACGGACCCGTCGGCGACGCGGGCGCGCAGCTCGTCGAGGGTGAGCCGGGGGCTGGTCATCGGATCTCCAGTTCGGTGTCGCGGGCGTCGGGTGCGGCCGGCGGGCCCTGGACGTGCGGCCCGGTGAACCAGTGCCGGGCGGAGGCCAGCCACCACACGCCGGCGAAGCCGACCACCACGGCCACCGCGACGGGGGTGTAGTTGAAGTTCTCGGCGGTGATGGGGTTGGTGGTGGGCAGCATGAACAGGACGGTGATCACCGCCGTCCAGGCGACCGCGAGGACGCCGATCGGCCGGCTCCAGCGCCCGAGGTGCCAGGGGCCGCGGACGAAGTCCTCGCCCTGGCGCAGCCGCAGGTACACCGGGATGACGTAGGAGATGTACAGGCCGATGACGGAGATGGAGGTCACGGCGGTGTAGGCGGTGTTGTTCCAGAGCGCGGGCAGGCCGAGCAGCAGCGCGCCGCCGGTCGCCAGCCAGACCGCGTTCGTGGGGGTCTGGGTGCGGGGGTCGATCCGGTGCCACAGGCGGGAGCCGGGCAGCGCGCCGTCCCGGGAGAAGGCGTAGATCATGCGGGAGTTGGCGGTGACGGAGGCCATGCCGCAGAAGAACTGGGCGCCGATGACGATCAGCAGCAGGACCTGGGCGCCGCCGGAGCCGATCGCGTCGATGAAGATCTGCGCGGGCGGGACCTCGGTGTCGCTGTTGAGCGCGCCGTCGTAGTCGCGGATCGCGAAGGTGATGCCGAGCAGGAGTATCCAGCCCGCGGCGAGCGAGACGGTGATGGCGTTGACGATGCCGCGGGGGCCGGAGCGGGCGGCGTCGTGGGTCTCCTCGGTCATGTGCGCGGAGGCGTCGTAGCCGGTGAGGGTGTACTGGGCCATCAGCAGGCCGAGCATCGCGACGTAGAACTGGTTCTGGAAGCCCGTGCCGTTGACGAACTCGGTGAGGACGAAGGAGGCCGAGGCGTGCTGGTCGGGGAGCACGGCGAGCGCGCCGACGATGACCGCGACGCCCACCAGGTGCCACCACACGGACACGCTGTTGAGGACGGCGACCAGGCGCACCCCCCGGGTGTTGAGCAGGCCGTGCACCAGCAGGATGACGGCGAAGATCTCGATGGTGTGCACCGGGCTGGCCTCGACGCCGAAGCGCAGCGTGAGGAAGGCGTTGGCGAAGAACGCGGCGCCGAAGTCGACGCCGGCGGTCACCGCGACCTGGCCGAGGAAGTTGAACCAACCGGTGAACCAGCTCCACGCGGGGCCGCGGCTGCGGCTCAGCTTGGCGGCCCAGTAGTACAGGCCGCCGGCGGTCGGGTAGGCGGAACAGATCTCGGCCATGGCGAGGCCGACGAAGAGCGTGAACAGGCCGACCACCGGCCAGCCCCAGATGATCAGGGCCGGGCCGCCGGTCTTCATGCCCGTCCCGTAGAGGGTCAGGCAGCCGGAGAGGATCGAGACGATGGAGAAGGAGACGGCGAAGTTGGAGAAGCCCGACATCGAACGGGCCAGTTCCTGGGTGTAGCCCAGTTCGCGGAGCCGTTGTTCGTCGGCGGAAACGGCGGCGGTGTTCTCCGGAAACACGACGGGGGAAGGCTGGTCGGGCGAGCGTGCGTCGGTCATGGGCACCCCTGGGGGTTGAGGGTGTGCCGGAGCGGACACGGCCACGACGGCGTGGCGCGCTCTCCCCGGCGGGTTCGACGGTCGGACGGCTCTTCAATGGTCTGGAATCAGGCCATTGGGTGGGTGAGCAGCATCGTTCCGGCTGGGCCGGGGCCGCGTCAAGAGCGGAGGAGGAACGCGACGGAACGAGTCCGGGCTCCCGCTCGTAGGTACGATTCCGGCGTGGACCTGGACGAAGCACGAGAACGGGCGCGGCTCGACTGGCGGGCCGGCGCGATCTTCCGCCCGGTCCGGACCGGCAACGCCTTCGAGGAGACCGTCGAGCGGCTGCTCCAGGCGATCAAGCTCGGCGTCTTCGGCCACGGCGACCGCCTCCCCGCCGAACGCGAACTCGCCGCCCGGCTCGGCGTCAGCCGCGAGACCCTGCGCGAGGCGCTGCGCACCCTCCAGCAGGCCGGCTGCGTCGAACCCCGCCGCGGCCGCTACGGCGGCACCTTCGTCACGTACCGGATGCCCGCCCCCGACGTCGCCGACCTGCGCCGGGCCGCCCGCGACCTCGGCGGCGCGCTGGAGGACGCCCTGACCTACCGGCAGGTGCTGGAGGTCGGGGCCGCCGAGGCCGCCGCCCGCCGCGAGCTCACCGCCGACCAGCGCGCCCACCTGGAGAGCCGGCTCGCCGACCTGGAGGACGCCCCCTCGGAGCAGTACCGGCAGTTGGACTCCCGGTTCCACCTCGCCATCGGCGAACTCACCGGCTCCCCCACCCTGGCCGCGGCCATCGCCGAGGCCCGGATGCGGCTCAACGACCTGCTCAACGCCATCCCCATGCTCGACCGCAACATCGAGCACGCCGCCGAGCAGCACCGCGCGATGGCCCGGGCCATCCTCACCGGCGACGGCGACGCCGCCCGCCGCGCCACCGAGGAGCACCTCGCCGCGACGGCCGCCCTGCTCCGCGCCTTCCTGGCCTGAGGCCACCCGCGGCTACCCGGCGGACGCCGCCGCCCGGCGGCGGACCCGGTGCTTGGCCAGCGTGGTGAGCGCGAGCACAACCGCCGCCGCCACGCCGACCGCACCCCAGGCCGGCAGCAGCACGGACGCGGGCACCACGGCCCCGAGGACCAGCAGCAGGCTCGGCAGGTACCAGCCGAGGACACTGCCGGCCGGGTCGCCGTAGCGCAGCGAGATGGCGGCGTTGGCGGTGTAGAAGGCGAGCACGCCGGCGCACAGTGCCCGGCGGGCGCCCGGCGGGAGGTGGTGGCCGGGTTCGGCGACGGCCGTGCCGAGCCCGCCCGACAGAGCCCGCCCGGTGCTCCTCGCCGTCCGCCGGCGCCGTCTGCTCACTCACGGGCACACTCTGCCCGCGGCACCCGGCTACTCCCCGGTTTCCGACCGCCCGTGTCGCGCTCAACCGGGTCCCCAACCGGCCGCGACCGCACCACCCTAGAACCGTCGGCAGGCCGCAACCACCCGTGCCGCTAGGGAAGTTCGCGCGCCATGCCCCCTTCCGGCCACCACCTCGGGAGAACCATGCCGACCGCACGCACCCGCCCCGTCCGCCTGCTGCTCGCCGCCCTGGCCGCGCTCGCCCTGCTGCTCTCCGGCGCGGCCGCCGCGACGCCCGCGAGCGCCACCCCCAGCAGCCTCGACGGCGCCTGGGCCTGCACCGTCCCGTCCGGGTACGTCTACGACCAGGTGTCGATGAACCGCACCTGCAGCGGCGGCGGCAGCTGGACCTCGCCGCAGTTCCACCTGCGCACCCCCGTGGACGGCCTGACGGCCTGTCTCAGCGCGCCCGGCTTCGTCTACGACGCCATCACCTGGGGCAGCGCCTGCAGCCAGCAGCCCGGCGTCCCGTCCAACGCCTACCACCTGCGCACGCCCTTCGACGGCCTCACCGCCTGCGTGGGCACCCCGGCCTTCACCTACGACCTGATCACCTGGGGCAGTGCCTGCAGCCTCCAGCCGGGCGTCCCGTCCAACGCCTTCCACCTGCGCAAGCCGGTCAACGGCCTCTGGGCCTGCGAGGTCCCCAAGGGCTTCACGTACGGCATGACCACCCAGAACACGGACTGCAGCCTCTACCAGGGCGTCCCCTCCACCAAGTTCCTGCTGCTCGGCTGAGCCCGGCCCCCACCCGGGGAGCGGCAAGCCCGGCCCGGCCGGCTTCCCGCTCCCCCGCGCCGGAGCCCGACAGGAGGGCAGGGCTCAGGACAGGTAGTCCTCCAGGCCGCCGTCGCGGCGGATGTCCAGGGTGACGCAGTGGAAGCCGCCGCCGAGGACCCGGGAGTGCCGCAGGCGGTGCGGGAGGACGGTGATCCCGGCGTGCTCCAGCAGCTTGATCAGGCTGTCCTGGCCGGATTCGACGATCGCCGTGTCCGGGGAGACCATCAGCAGGTTCATGCTGATCCAGCTCTCGCTGAGCGCGTGCTCGGGGGTGTCGGCGGCGGGCTCGGCCGGCGGGCACCACAGGACGTCCCAGCCGCGCAGCGGCTCCGGGACGGTCTCCGGGCTGATCCGCTCCGGGTTGAGCAGCACCAGCCCCGGTCGCAGCAGGGCGATGGTGCTGTCGATGTGGGTGTAGCCGTAGATGTCGCGCAGCGGGTGCAGCCGCAGGCCGCCGTCGCCCAGCAGTCCGAGGGTGGACTCCAGCCACCGCAGGCCGAGTTCGTTGCCGCTGCGGGAGACCTGGTAGAACACGTCCCGGCCGAGCCGCAGCACGTTCGCGGCGTCGAAGACCGGCTCCGCCTCGCCCAGCAGCGGCAGCCCGTCCTCGTCGAACTCGAAGAGTTCGTCCGCCAGTTGCGGCCGGGGTGCGGCCAGCCAGCGGGCGCCGCGGCGCAGGTAGTCCTGGAAGAGCCCGCGCAGCCCGAAGACCTCGAAGTAGCGCTGCCGCATCGGGCTGGCCACCTCGATCACCGTCTCGCCGACGACCAGGGTGAGGTCGCGCGGGCAGTAGGAGTGGAAACCGCCGTCCGCCGTCCACAGCGGGGAGGCGAACGCGGCCGCGTGGTCGACCGGCCCGGGCTGGTGGACGGTGACGCCCAGGCCGCGCAGGGTGGCCACCAGCGCGTCCAGGTCCTCCTCGGTCTCCTCGACGACCTGCCGCGAGTACGGGCCGACCTCGATCGAGCCGAGGTCGGCGGCGCTGGTCTTCGGGAAGCAGGACAGCCAGGACGACGGCTCGGTCTGCTCGGGCAGCCGGGCACCGACCGCGGTGCCGACCACGACCTCCCGCAGAGTGGTGAACTCGTCCCAGCTGTGGACCGGACGGGCCGAATCGGACATGACTCCCCCTTGACACGGGTTTAGGGAAAAGCGGATACGCCGGCGAACGCGACGACGTCGAACTGCACAGCAATGGCGGCGGGGCCGGGTGAGCGCCGAACGACCGCGCACCGCCGAACGGGGGGCGGGGCGCCCCGACCCCGACCCTGCGGAACCGGCAAAGGAAATCGGTACGGACCATTCGCCGGACCGCCCCCGGGGCGACCACGGCGTACGGGAAATCACCGGCCGGGCAGCCGAATTCGCCTTTCGACGGGCCGGGATCGATCGTCAAGCTACCCGCCCGCCCGACGGCGGCGCAAGGACCGTGATCGGCACCGAATGCGCCGCCGTCGCGAACCGGCGGTCGATCGTCCCGTTGTTCAATTCCCGTGGTCCGGCGCCGATCAATTCCCTTGCCACGCAACCCGGAGAAGGAGACCGGTGCTCACCACCGCCAGGCCCGGCGGATCCGGCTGCCGCCCGCCAGGGCCAGCAGCGCCCCGCCCGCCGCGGCGACCCCGGCCACCGCCAGGTTCTGCCGCTGCGCCCGTCGCCGGTCGGCCGCCGCCGCCCGGGCCGAGGCCGCCAGGAACGCCCGCTCGACCCCGGCCGCGGCCAGCTCGCCGGCCGCCACCTGCCGCATGAGCTGCTCCAGGCGGACGCCCCGGTACAGCAGTTCCGGATCCCGGTCGGCCGCGGCCCAGCCCCGCGCGGCCGCGGTGAGCCGGCGCTGCTCCCCCAGCGTCCCGCGGCCCTCGGCCAGCCATCCGCGCAGCCTGGGCCAGGCCTGCGGGAGCGCGTGGTGGGACAGCTCGACGGTGTCCCGGTCCACCACCACGAGCCGCGCCCGGACCAGCCGTTCCATCACCTCCGCCACCCCGGGGCCGTCGAACTCGGCCCGCCGGACCGGCTTGCGGGCGCCCTCGTCGACCCCCGGCACCAGCTCGCCGCCCGCGACCGGATCGCCGTCGGCGGCCAGCCCGTCGCCCAGCGCCGGCACGCCGGCGGCGGCGCCCTCGCCCGCGCCGAACGGCTCCCCGCCGAGCAACTCCCCGCCGAGCCGCAGGAACACCGCCTGCGCCCGGGCCCGGTCGGCCGCCTCCAGCCCGTTGTACAGCGTCTCCGCCGTCCGGGCCAGCGCGCCCTCGAAGCCTCCGGTGGCCTGGAACCCGGCCAACGTCAGCGCGTTGCCGCTGCGCCGCCGCCAGGTCTCCAGCAGCGCCGCGGACAACAGCGGGAGCGCGCCCGGCTGCTGCGCGACGGTCGAGATGAGCTCGGCCAGCAGGGCGCCCTCGACGGTGCAGCCCGCCCGCAGCGCCGGTTCGGTGATCGCCCGCCGCAGTTCGTCCGGCGCCGGGCGCCCCACCGACAGCACCCCGTGCCGGCCGGCGTCGGCCAGCCCCGGGTGCTCGGCCAGCAGCGGTCCGCTCTGGTCCGAGCGGACCACCAGCACCACCCGGCACCGGGGCGGCGCCGCCACCGGCAACCCGGCCAGGGCTGGCCCGCCCGCAGCGCCCGCGGCCGTCGCCACCAGGGCGTCCAGGAAGCGCGCCCGCTCCGCGGCGTCCCGGCAGCGGGTGCGCAGCTGCTCCCCCTGGTCCACCACCAGCACCGGATCCCCGGCCGTCGGCCCGGACGCGCCGCGCGTCGCCTCCCCGGCTCGCTGCCCGAGCCGGGCGAGCGCGAGCGCGTACGCCTCCATCGGTCGTTCGCCGGGCGTCAGCAGCGCCACCGGCACGCCCGCACCGGCCGGGGCCCGCCCGCTGCCGCCCCTGTCGCCGCTGCGCCCCGTCGCCGTGCCGGCCGCCGTGCCGGTGATGCCGCCGACGCCCGGCCTGCCGGCCACCGCACCGACCGCGGGGACCCCGCCGAGCCGGGCCAGCAGACCGGCTCTGACCAGCGAGGACTTGCCCGCCCCGGACGGCCCGGAGAGGATCACGAGCCGCCGTTCGCCCAGCAGCGCGACCAGCCGGTCCAGCAGCGCCTCGCGGCCGAAGAACCGCTCGGCGTCGACCGCCTCGAAGGCCGCCGCACCCGGGTAGGGCGCCCGTCCGGCGTCCTGCATGCGCCGCCGGGCGGCGGCCTCGGCGGCCAGGTCGGCGGCGAGCAGCTGCCAGCGGTGCCGCCACTCCCGCACGTCCCCGCCGCAGGCCTGGACGTAGGCGAGGGTGACGGAGAGGCTGGGCAGCCGCCGGCCGCCCGCGGCCACCGACAGGCTGGCGGCCGAACAATGGGCCCGGAGCGCGAGTTGGCGGTACGGCGGACTTCCGGCGCGCTCCCGCAAGGCCCGTAAGTCGCCCGCGAACCGCAGCAGCGGTCCGTCCCCGGGTTCCAGCGGACTTTCCCGACGCGGCACAACGGCCCCCCTTCGTCGTTGAAGCGGTGTCCTGACACCCTTGCGTGCCCACGCGCCCCAAGGGTCGCGCGTGTCTCGTGGCCATCCCCCGGTGATTCATCATGCACAGCACAGTTGGCGTCAAACAATGGTGCGTACGGGTCGGTTGTTCCGAGTTGATGTTCAATGTCCAGCCGTACGGCGCCGAACAAAGCCGGTGGGATAGAACCGGGGCCCGCAGCCTTCGCTGACTTCGGAGTCGTCCATGAAGTTCACGCGGTACTGCCGTTCCCTGCTGTCCACACCCGCGATGGCGGTGGAGCGGTACGGCAAGAGCCATCAGTCCGGGGCCGACATCGCCATGGTCGACCTGGAGGATTCGGTCCCACCCGCCCGGAAGGAGGAGGCCCGCCGGCTCGCCGAGGAGTTCTTCACGCTCCCGTCCACCAAGCTCGCGCGCAGCGCGGTGCGCATCAACACCCTGTCCGGACCGGACGGTCTGCGCGACCTGATCGCCATCACCCGGTACCGCGTCAAGCCGGACCTCGTGCTGATCCCGATGGCGGAGTCCCCCCGGGACGTCGAGATCGCGGCCGGCGCGCTCGGCCCGGACTGCCCGGAGACGGAGTTCCTGGCCGTCGTGGAGACCCCGCTGGGCATCGAGCACGCGCCCGCCATCGCGGCCGCCGGGCACCGGCTGCGCGGGCTGGTCTTCGGCTCGGCCGACTACGCCTTCGCGGTCGGCGCCCGGCTCTCCTGGGAGGCCCTGGCCCACGCCCGCGGCCGGGTGGTCAACAGCGCCCGCGCCGCGGGGGTGGAGGCGATGGACGCGCCGTTCTTCGAGGTAGCCGACCTCGCCGGGCTGCGCCTCGAGGCCGGGCTCGCCCGGGACTTCGGGTTCAGCGGCAAGATCGCCGTCCACCCGCGCCAACTCGCGCTGATCAACGAGACCTTCAGCCCGGACGAGGAGCTGCTGGCGCGGGCCCGCCGGGTGGTCGCGGCGGGCCTGGAGAACGGCCGCTCGGTCACCGTGGTGGACGGCGTGATGGTCGGCATGCCGTTCTTCGAGGCCTCGCAGCGCCTGATCGAGCAGTTCGACCCGCCCCGCCCGGACGTCCCCGACGTCCCCGACGCCCCCGACGTCCGGCCCGGGCCGGACGTCCCGCGCCAACGGAACGCCTCACCCCGGCCGGACACCCCGCCCGGGCCGGAGGACCGACCCCACCCGCAGGGCCACGCGCCCGCCGAACCCCCGAACCACGCGACGGAGATGTGACGATGACCGAAGAACCCATCCTGGGCCCGCGCCGGTACCGCAACGCCGAGGCCATGCTGGCCACCGCCGACCCGGTCTGGCAGGCGGCCGCCGCCAACGGCCTGATCGGCATCACGGTGGACTCGGAGTCCAACAACCGGCTGATCGTCCGGGAGACCGGCCACGAGTTCGCCAACATGGTCTCCTGCGCGTACCTGGGCCTGAACAACCACCCCTCGGTCGCGGCCGGCGCGGTGGACGCGCTGGCCGAGTCCCGCAGCACCTGGCTGGTCACCTCCACCACCCGGATCCGGCACAACCTGCTGGTGCGCCTGGAGGAGGAGCTGGGCGAGCTGTTCGGCGCGCACGTCCTGCCCGGGGCGTCCTGCACCTCGCTCACGGCCGGCATCCTCCCGCTGATCGCCTCCGGCCACCTGGACGGCTCCTGCCGGGGCGGCGGCGGTCCCCGGGTGATGGTCTTCGACCGCTTCTGCCACTTCTGCATGGCGTACGTGAAGCCGATCTGCGCGGACGAGTCGCTGGTGCTGACCTGCCCGCACAACGACCTGAACTACCTGGAGGACGTCTGCCGCAGGTACCCGCGGGTCGCCTACGTGGCCGACGGCGCGTACTCGATGGGCGGCGCGGCGGCCCTCGACGGCCTGCTCGAACTCCAGGACCGATACGGGCTGTTCCTCTACATCGACGACTCCCACTCGCTGTCCATCATGGGCGAGCGCGGCGAGGGATTCGTCCGCTCCCGGCTGGAGATGAACCCGCTGACGGTCATCGTCTCCAGCCTCGGCAAGGGCTTCGGCACCGGCGGCGGCGTCGCGATGCTCGGCAACCGCGAGCAGTTCGAGTTCCTGCACCGGCACGCCGGCCCGGTCGGCTGGTCGCAGAACGTCGCGCTGCCGCTGGTGGGCGCCTCGCTGGGCGCCGCCGCCATCCACCGCTCGCCCGAACTAGCCGATCTGCAGGCGAAGTTGAACCGCAACATCGACCTCTTCGACGAACTGCTGCCGACCACCTTCGCGGGCAACGGCCTGCCGGTGCGCCGGGTCGACGTCGGCGACGCCGAGCGGGCGGTCAAGCTCTCCGCCCAGCTCTTCGAGCGCGGCTTCTACAGCTCGGCGGTGTTCTTCCCGATCGTGCCCAAGGGCGAGGCCGGGCTGCGGCTGATGATGCGCGCCGACATGGACGAGCGGCTGATCCGCGAGTTCGCCGGCCACGTCAAGGAACTCACCGCCGGACTCTAGGACGTGGGGGTACGCACCGATGGACGGAACCGAGCCGAACGGCTACCGGCGGATCGGCGAGCGCCGCTACCGCGAGGTGGTCGGGCGCTACTACGAGGAGTTCGAGGTCGGCGAGGTGGTCGAGCACCGCCCGGGGCGGACCGTCACCGAGCTCGACAACGTCCTGATGAGCATGCTGAGCATGAACGACGCCCCGCTGCACATCGACGCCGCCTACAGCGAGCACACGCCCTGGGGGCGGCCGATCGTCTCCAGCCTGGTCACGCTCAGCATCGTCGGCGGGATGACCGCCCGCTCGACGAGCGGGCGCACCATCGCCAACCTGGGCTGGGAGAACATCCGGATGACCCACCCGGTGTTCACCGGCGACACCCTCTACGCGGAGACCGAGACGCTCGCCAAGCGGCTGTCCAAGAGCCGCGAGGGGCAGGGCATCGTGAGCTGCCGCACCACCGGGACGAAGTCCACCGGCGAGGTCGTGGTGGTGTTCGAGCGCAGCTTCCTGGTCCCGCTGCGCGGCCACGGCCTGGACGAGGTCGCCGGGTACTGACACGACTGACGCACCGTCGGGCGCGGCCCCGGGCACCACGGCGGACACCGTCGGGCCCGGGGCGCGCGCCGCTCACGCCTCGCGGCCGACGTCCACCAGCACCTTGCCCATGGTCTCCCGCGCCGCCAGCGCCCGGTGCGCGCCGGCCACCCCGGACAGCGGTACGGTCCGGTCGATCCGCGCCACCAGCTTTCCCGCGGAGGCGAGTGCGAACAGCCGCTCGGCGGTCCCGGCGAACAGCGCCCGGTCCGCCAGGACGTGCTGCAGCCAGAACCCCAGCAGACCCGCCGAGCGGTCCGCCAGCTCGTCCACCGAGAAGCGCTCCTCCGGTCCGCCCCGGGCCCCGACCGACAGCAGCCGCCCGAACGGCGCCAGTGCGGCCAGCCCGGCACGCAGCACCCGCCCGCCGACCAGGTCGACGAACAGGTCCGCCCCGTCCACCCCGCCCGAGCGCGCGAGCCGCCCGGCCAGGTCCGGGTCCTCCGGGTCGAGCGCCGCGTCGGCCCCCAGCGAGCGGGCGAACTCCCGCTTCGCCGGGGTGGAGGCCAGGGCGATCACCCGGCCCGCGCCCAACTCCCGGGCCAGCTGCACCGCCAGGTGACCGACCCCGCCGGCGGCGGAGGTCACCACCACCGTCTCGCCCGGCCGCAGCCGCCCGGCCAGGGTCAGTGCCCCGTAGGCCGTCGCCCCCTGCTCCAGCAGCGCGAGCGCCTGCTCGTCGCCCACGCCGTCCGGCACCTCCACGGTGTGCGCCGCCTCGGCACACGCCACCCGGGCGTACCCGCCGCCGGCGCGCAGCAGCGCCGCGACCCGCCGCCCGTCCCCGCGCCGCCGCCCGACCACGTCGGCGCCGAGCACCGCGGGCAGCGGGTAGCGCGCGTACGCGCCGGTGCGGCAGTGCAGGTCCGCGTAGTTCAGCCCGGCCAGGGTGACGTCGATCAGCACCCGGCCCGGGCCGGCCGCGGGCTCCGGCACCGTCTCGGTGCGGAACTCCTCCGGCCCGCCGTAGCGGTGGATCACCGCCGCCCGCATCCCGCTCACGGCCGCCTCCGGTCTCATCCGGCGAAGAGCGCGAGCAGCCGGGCCTGGAGGGCGCGGGCGGCCTCCGGGGTCTCGGCGACCACGCAGTACATCACCGACCCGTCGGCGGGCGCGAAGTCGCAGCTGTACAGCACACCGGTACCGGTCCGCGGGTCGAAGGCCAGCCCGGCCTCGTGGAGCGCGGCCACGCCCCGCGCGAAGGAGGGCACCTTGAGGCCGGCGAGCTCCAGGACGTACCGCGCGTCGCGGTGCTCCTCGCGCAGCAGACGGCCGAAGTAGGCGTCGTGCAGGTGGCTGGAGCCGGTGAGGCGGCCGTTGGTCTCGTGGAACCGGATCTCGCCCTTCGGGGTCAGCACGGCGTCCGCGCTGACCGTGCCCCGGTAGCCGATCACCCGCAGCGACTCGCACAACCGGGCTCCCAGCGCGACGAGTTCGGCCCGCACCTCGGCGTCCGGGGTGACCGGCGGGGTGATCTCGCCGATCACCACCGGGTCCATCACCATCTCGCCGCAGCCGGAGAGCACCACGGCCGCGTCGTCGATCAGGAACTGCGCGTACAGCGGTGCCGAGCCGGCGAAGTACTGCTCCACCACGACCCGTTGGCCGCGCCCGCCGGTCAGCCAGTCCCACCGCTCGGCCACGTAGCCGGCCACCGCCGCCCGGTCCGGCAGGGTGACGACCCGCTCGGCGCCGGCCGCGTCCACCCGCTCGTCCCGGGCCAGGATCTCGTTGCCGAAGCCACCCGCCTGGTACTCGACCTTCACCATCACGCTCCGGCCCTGCCCCAGCAGGTCCTCGACGGCGGCCTCCACCTCCGCGGGCGAGCCGGCCACCCGCCCGGGCGGGATCGGCACCCCGGCGCCGGCGGCCAGCGCCCGGAACCCGGCCTTGCTGTTGACGAGCGCGTTGCCGCCCTGCGCGGCGAAGGCGTGGCCGGGCATGGCGTGCGCCAGACCGAGCGCGGCGGCCAGGTCGGCCACCGCCCCGTTCGGCGATATCGCCAGCACCTCGTCGACCGTGCGCCCGTCCAGGACGCGGCGCAGCTCCGTACGGAAGGCCGGGTCGAGCAGGCGGTCGGTGGTGAGCACCTGGTCGCCCTGGTCCCCCGGCGGCGGCACCACGAAGGTCAGGCTGTCGGCCCGTACGCCGGTGAGCCCGGTGACGTACGCCAGGTACTCCGGGTCGGGGCCCCAGGGCAGCACCAGGACGTCGCCGTCCTCGGCCCACCAGAGCATCCGCTGCGCCCCGCACCCGGCGAACCGCAGCTCCAGCGGTGTCATCCCGGTGAGGTCACCGACCATCTCCTCGGTGCGGTTGTTCGCGATGCAGAGCGTCGTCATCCGGTGAACTCTCCCGCCGTTCGGCACTGTTGCGGCCCTCGCGCACGGCACGGGTGTGGCGTGCGCTACTGGTGTAGCGCACCGGGGTTGTTCTGGTTCGGCTCTCGGTCATTGAACAAAACGCCGAACAACCGGGCGGCGCGCGACCACCGCCCGTCCCGACCCCGGAAGCGACTCGGACATGTACGGACATACCGACTGTCATCTGGTCAGATCAAAGGAGTTTCCGGAGGACTCTTGCCAGGGCCATGCCGCATTGATAAATTCGCCCACAGCGCAAAAACTGGTCCGGCGGCAGCGCCCATTTCCTGTCGCATCCCATTAGCCGACCAAGTCATCACCAACTCCTTGCAAACAGGCAACCGTTGGGGAATTGTGCTGTGACGCCGAATTACGATCCGCTGGATCCGGCCATGCTCCGGGATCCCTACGCGCATTACGCCCATCTACGCGAGAACCACCCCGTCTTCTGGCACGACGGAATGAAGTCCTGGGTGCTGACGCGCTACGAGGACTGCCGGAACGTCCTGCGCAACCACGAGGTGTTCGCCCGTGACCGGCGCCGGACGGGCGAGGAGATCCCGGAGTTCCGGCAGAGCCTGCAGACCCTCGACCCGCCGGCCCAGGCACCGCTGCGCTCGCTCATCATGAACGCCTTCCACGCGCAGGACCTCGAACAGGTCGGATCGCGCGCCCGGCACCGCGTCGGGGAAATCCTCCGGGAACTCGCCGAACGGGATTCCTTCGACTGGATGCGGGAAGTCGCCGCACCGCTCGCGCTTTCCATCACGGCCGACCTGCTGGGCGTGCCGGAACCGGATCCCGAAGATTACGTTCGGATATCCGAGGCCATCGCCGAACGCATGGACGCCGGCCTCAAACCCGGGAACATCGCCCGTGGGGACGAGGCCCGCACCCGGCTGAACGCGCTGGCCGAGGAGTGGTTCGCCGCGGCGGACGACCGACCCGGCGTGCTGCGGGACATCAAGCAGCGGGCGGCCAAGGCCGAGATGCCCCCGCACTACGTCTCCAACAGCACCGGCATGATGTTCAACGCCAGCTACGGCACGGTCTACGCCACCGCCGGCAACGTGATGCTGACGCTGCTGCAGCACCCCGACGCGCTGGAGCGGCTGCGCGACGAGCGGCTGCTGACCTCCGGCGTCAACGAGCTGATCCGCTACGACGGTCCCGCCCAGGGCACCAGCCGGGTGGCCACCCGGGCCGTGCGGATCCACGACACCACCGTGGAGCCCGGGCAGATCGTGCTGACCCTGATGGCGGCCGCCAACCGCGACCCGCGTGAATTCCCCGACCCCGACCGGCTCGTGCTCGACCGCACCCCCAACCGGCACCTGGGGTTCGGCTGGGGGACGCACGCCTGCGTCGGGGCCCTGTTCGGCCAGGTGGCGATACGGGAGCTGATCGTCTGTCTGCTCACCGCGCCCGGGCGGCTGCGGCCGGCGGGCACGCCGACGCGTCGGCCGACGGCGACCGTACGCAGCCTGGACGTGCTCCCGGTCGCCTTCGACCGCTGAGCAGTTTCGGGAAGGTCCGTGATCCGGCCCGGAAGGAGGGTGTGCCATGAGCTACGACCACTGAACCGTCCGGAACAGCAGCTGAGTCGACGTGGGGCCGGCGGTCGTCCGGCACGACCGCCGGCCCCACCCGCCAGGCCGCCGCCGCGACCTGCCATCTCCGGGACCCGCCACCGCCGCGACCCGCCGACGGCAGCGCCCGACCGACGGCAACGGCCGGCCGACGGCAGCGATCAGCCAACGGCCTCCCTCGACGTCAGTGATCAGTCCCTCGCGAAAGAGTGGTCCATGCAGCTGAACAGCCATGACGAGTGGTCACCGCTGAAGGAGATCATCGTCGGATCCGCCGCCAACTACACCTCGCACGACCGGGAGCTCTCCTTCGACCTGTTCTTCCACGAGAACCTGTTCCGCTCCGACTGGGCCTACCCGCGCCTGCAGCAGGCCGAGCGCGCCACCGTCGGCGACCGGTCGTGGCGGATCAAGCAGCAGTACGTCGAGGAGCTCCACGAGGACGTGGAGGGCCTGGCGGACACCCTCGCCGGACTCGGCGTCACCGTGCACCGGCCGGTACCGCTGCCGCCCGACGCCAAGCCGATCGCCGGCTTCGGCTGGAGCGCCGCCCCGGTGCCGCCGCTCAACCTCCGCGACAACACCCTGATCCTCGGCGACGAGATCATCGAGACCCCGCCCGCGATCCGCTCCCGGTACCTGGAGACACGGCTGCTCGCCCCCGTCTTCACCGACTACTTCCGGCGCGGGGCGCGCTGGACCACCATGCCGCGGCCGATCCTCACCGACGCCTCCTTCGACCTGTCCTACGCCCGCGACACCGAGACCACCCTCGGCGGACCGACCGAGCCGATCGAGGACCCGCAACCCTCCCCGTACGACGTCGGGTTCGAGATGATGCTCGACGGCGCGCAGTGCCTGCGCCTCGGCCGCGACCTCATCGTCAACATCGCGAACGCCAACCACGCCGCGGCCTGCGACTGGCTGGAACGGCACCTGCGCGGGACGCACCGGATCCACCGGGTGCACCGGATGAGCGACAACCACATCGACAGCATGCTGCTGGCGCTGCGGCCCGGCGTCTTCCTGGCCCGGCACGAGGGCATCCGCGACCTGCTGCCGGAGCCGTTCCGCCGCTGGAAGCTGATCGTGCCGCCCCAACCGAGCGAGGACCACTTCCCCGCGTACGACGACGGCGACCTCCTCCTCACCACGCCCTACATCGACCTCAACGTGCTGTCGGTCGGGCCCGACCAGGTGCTGGTGAACGAGGCCTGCGTGGAGCTGGTCAAGGTCCTCGAACACGAGGGCTTCACGGTCGTCCCGGTCCGCCACCGGCACCGGCGGCTGTTCGGCGGCGGGTTCCACTGCTTCACCCTGGACACCGTCCGCACCGGCGGGCTCGACGACCACACGGCCTGAGCCGACGGAACGGGGAGAGACGTGCGCCTGCTGATCGCCAACGAGGTCGACCCGATGCTGTCCTGGGTCGACTTCCGGTCCTACTCGCAGCGGCTGCTGTGGTTCGCCGAGGACGGCGACGTCCTGGTGCTGCCCGGCCCGCCCGGTGCCGACTTCCTACGGCACGTGGCCTCGCTCACCGGGGTGGACCCGCGGTCCCTGACCTTCCTCGTCCCACCGCCCGGCCGCTACCAGGGCAAGGTGATCGACCCCTACGCCCTGCTCGACCAGGACTTCCTGGCCGCCGCGGCGAAGGCGGTCGCGGCCGCGCCCACGCCGGCCACCGGTCTGCTGTCGTGCTGGCCGAGCCCGGTGGTGCCGCGCTTCGCCGCGGCGCTGGGGCTGGGCGGGCTCGTCCCCGGCGCCGCGTTCATCGACCAGGGCGGCGGTGAACTCGCCAACAGCAAGGCCGAGTTCCGTGCCCTCGCGGCCGCCGCCGGAGTGCCGATCGCGCCCGGCGCGGTCTGCCGCAGCGGCTACGAGGCCGAACAGGAGATCCCCCGGCTGCTGGCCGGCACCGGAGCCGTCCTGGTCAAGCAGGCGCACAACGGCGCCGGGGCCGGCAACCAGCTGGTGGTGCTCGGCCACGGCCACCGGACGGACCACGTCGGCGCCAAGTTCCTGCACCACCTGGAGCCGGGCCCCGGGGCCGTCGCCGCCTACGTCGCCGAGCAGTGGGCGTGGGCCTCCCGGGACGGCCGCTACCCGGTGGTGGTCGAGGAGTTCCAGCCCGCCTCGCGGACCGTGTACGCCGAGTTCCTGGCCGAGGACGACGGCGTCCGGTTCACCGCGACCGGCGAACTCGACTACCGGGAAAGGCGGCTGGTCCGCGAGTCGACCCCCGCCCGGGGCCTGACGGCCGAGGTGGAGGGCCGCCTGACGGCCGGCGCCGCCCGGCTCGCCGAGGCGTACCGCTCCCTCGGCTACCGGGGCTACCTCAGCGCGGACGCCATCGTCGACGACTCCGGCCGGCTGGTCTTCACCGAGCTCAACGCCCGCGTCACCGGCTCGCTCCACCTGTACGGCCCGATCGGCGGCCGGGTCGTCGACACCGCCCGCCACCCCCGCCGCAGCGTCACGCAGCACCGGACCCCCGCGCACTGGCCGGCCCTGGAGCTGGACGAGTTCCTCGAAATCGCCGCGACCGCCGGACTCGGCTACGACCCGGTGGAGCGGCGCGGCGTGCTGGTCTCCATCCCGCCCGTGCCGGGCGTCCGCGGCGGGTTCGACTACTGCGTGGTCCACGACGGCGCCGACGAGGAGGAGGACCTCCTGCGGCGGCTGGACGGAGCGGTGTGCCCGACCTGACCACGCGCCCGGGGACGGCCACCCGACTGCGGACGGCCTCCCGGCTGTTGCTGAGCACCGGGGTGCGGCCCTCGCGGCTGCTGCTGGACGTCACCCCGCTGCGCGACTCGCCCGCGTTCCGCCGGCTGTGGCTGGGCCAGGGGCTGTCCCAGATCGGCGGGCAGATGACGGTGTTCGCCGTGGCGCTGCAGGTCTACCAGCTGACCGGGAGCTCCGCCGCGGTGGGCCTGCTCGGCCTGGCGGTGGCCGGACCGGTCGTCCTGTTCGCCGCCGTCGGCGGCAGCCTCGGCGACACCCTCGACCGCCGCCGCCTGGTCCTGGTGACCAGCAGTCTGCAGACCGGCGTCTCCGTGCTGTTCGCCGTCCAGGCCTTCGCCGGCCTGCGCTCCCCCGGCGTGCTGTACCTGCTGGTCGCGCTGCAGTCGCTGGTCGGCAGCGTCAACGCCCCGGCCCGGCGGGCCTTCACGCCGCGGCTGCTGCCGCGCGACCGGCTCGCCGCCGCGGCGGCGCTGAACGCCCTGACCATGCAGGTCGGCGCCGTGGCCGGGCCGGCCTGCGCCGGGCTGGTCGCCGCCGCCTGGGGCCTCAAGGCCTGCTACCTGCTCGACGCGCTCAGCTTCGGCGCGGCGCTGTACGGCGTCGCCCGGCTCCCCGCCATGCCGCCCCAGGGGGGCGCGGCTGCCCGGAAGCTCGCCGGCGTCGGCGAGGCGGTGGCCCTGGTCCGCAGCCGGGGCGAGCTCGCCGGGGCGTTCCTCGCGGACCTGTGCATCGCCCTGGTCGCCTCGCCCGCGGCCCTGCTGCCCGCGATCTGCGCGGAGCGCTTCGGCGGGCGCCCGCAGGAGCTCGGGCTGCTGGTCGCCGCCGGCGCGGTCGGCGGGGTCCTCGCCTCCGCCTGCTCCGGCCCCGCCGGGCGGGTCGGTCGTCCCGGCCGGGCGGCGCTGATCTGCTGCGCGGCGTACGGTGTGGCGGTCGCGGCCTTCGCCCTCACCGACGGCCTCACCGCCGCGCTGCTGTGCCTCGCCGTGGCCGGGGCCGCCGACACCCTGGCGGTCGTCTTCCACTCCACCGTCGTCCAGCTCAGCACCCCGGACCGGCTGCGCGGCCGGATCGGCGCGGTCGAGTTCGTGGTCGGCATCGGCGGCACCCAACTGGGCCGGCTGCGCGGCGGAACGCTCGGCGCCCTGCTCGGGACGAGCACCGCCGTCCTCGGTGGCGGCCTGGCCGCGGTGGCCGCCACCGCACTGGTCGCGGCCGCGGCACCGGCGTTCACCCGGTACCGGGCCGAGCCGGCCGAGCGGGCTGACACGGCTGAGACCACTCAGACCGCTCAGACCGCTGGGCCAACGAGGGCGGCCGGGACATGAACCGTGCAGCGACCAGGAGGGATGCCATGCACGTGGTGTTGATCGGGGCCCGGTCGGAGGCGATCGAGGCCCTGCTCGCCGACGGCCACACGATCACCCTGCTCTACGAGGGCGGCGAGCACCGCCGGGTCGAGGCCCATCGGGCGCGGCTCGCCCGCTGGTGCGCCGTCGACTCCTACCTGGTGGTGGAGTCGCTGTGGTCGGCCCTGCACCACGTCGGCGCGCTCGCGCCCGACGGGCCCTCGGGCGGCGTGGTGGACGCGGTGGTCTCCGTCCAGGAGCACGGCATGGTGCCGGCCGCCCTGCTCGGCCGTCTGCTCGGCGCCCGGGCGATCGACCCGGAGGTGGCGCTGCGCTGCCGCGACAAGGCGCTGCAGAAGGAAGCCTGGCGGGCGGCCGGGCTGACCACGGCGGACTGGCTGGTGGTCCCCGACGCGGGCGACGGATCCGTGGCGCGGGCCGCCGCCGCGGCGGGCGTGGCCGCCCCGTACGTGGTGAAGCCCACCGCGGGCGCGGCCACCATCGGTGTCGCGGCCGCCGACACGGCCGCCGAACTGGACGCGTTGGCAGTGGAGTCGGTGAGCGACTCGGACACGCGGCGGCGGCTGCTGGTGGAGCACCGGGTGCCCGGCGAGGAGTGGCACGTCGACGGCGTGGTCCGGGCCGGCGAGCCGGAGGCGCTGCTGGTCTCCCGCTACCTCACCCCGCTGATCGAGACCAAGCGCGGCCGCCCGGCCGCCACCGTCTCCCTCCCGCCGCGCGACCACCCGGAGCTCTACCGCGAGGCGACCGAGCTGACCGGCCGGGCGCTGGCCGCGCTCGGGCACCGCGACGGGGTTTTCCACTTCGAACTCTTCGGCGGGCCGGGTGGGTTCACCGCCGGTGAGCTCGCCGCGCGCCCGGGCGGGCACATGATCGGCGCGCTGGCGGAGCGCGTCCTCGGCGTGGACATCTGGGCCGCCGCGGTGCGCGCGGTGACGGGCGACCGGCCGCCGGTCCGAACCGGCCGAGGTGGCGCGGGGGGCCGTGTGGTCGGCTTCACCGACATCCCGACCGTCGCGGGAGCGGTGAACCGGCTGAGCCGGGCGGACGTCGAGAGGATCCCCGGCGTGGTCGACGTCGAGATCAAGATCGAGCCCGGCGAGGTGATGCCCGACATGGACGCCAACTCCGGCATCCGGATCGGCACGGCGCTGGTCGAGGCCGCCACCGAGCGGGAATGCCGACGGGCCCTGCGCCGCATCGCGGACCTGGCCGTCACGCTCAACTCCGCCCCGGAGCAACCGCTCCCGCAGCAGGCCACACCGCTGGACCCTCGCGAAGACCACCGCGAAGACCACCGCGAAGCCGACCGAGAAGCCGACCGAGAAGCCGACCGAGAAAGCGAAACCATCTCATGAAGTACGAGTCCATCGACCGTCACCCGCAGGCCTTCCAGCAGGCGGTGCCGCCGGAGCTGATCGAGGAGATGTGCCGGCGCGCCTTCGGCCCGCGCACCGAGGTGCGGGCCGCGGTGGAACTCGGCGACGGGATGTACAACTCCACCTACCGGCTGGAGCTCGGCGGCGGCGACCAGGTCGTGCTGCGGGTGGCGCCCGAGCCCGCCCGGCAGTTCCGCAGCGAGCGGCGGCTGATGCGCAACGAGTACGCGGCGCTGCCGTACCTGGCGCCGGTGGCGCACCTGGTGCCGCGGGTCCTGGCGGTCGACTTCACCCACCAGCTGGTGGGCCGCGACTACCTGTTCCAGACGCTCCTCGGCGGGCTGCCCGCCCCGCAGGGCCTGCCGCGGCACCCGCGCCCCGCGTGGCGCGGCTTCTACGCCCAACTGGGTTCCATCGCGCGGGAGATCAACGAGGTCCGCGGCCCCTGGTTCGGTCCGGTGGCGGGGCCGGGGCACCGCACCTGGGGCGAGTCGGTCGTCGCGGGCCTGACCGACCTCGCCGCCGACCTCGCGGAGGCCGGGGTGGAGACCGGTGACGTCGAGGACCTGATCCGCCTCGCCGACCGCCACCGCGCCGTGCTCGACCGCGTCACCGAGCCCCGGCTGCTCCACGGCGACCTGTGGAACGTCAACCTGATGGTGGCCGCCGACACCCCCGACCCGGTGATCACCGGTGTGCTGGACTGCGACCGGGCCGGCTGGGGCGATCCGGAGGCGGACTGGACGGTCTTCATGGCCTGCCGCCGCCCGGGCACCGAACGCGACGCCTTCTGGGACACCTGGGGCCCGCTCGCCACCGACCCCGGGTCCCGCTGGCGGCGCCTGCTCTACACCGCCCGGCACACCGCCGCGATCCGCCTGGAGGCCGTCCGCCTCCGGGACGCCGAACAGGCCGCCGCCACCGTCGAGGACCTCGGCGCCCTGCTGGAGCGGCTGGACGAGGGCGTGGACTGACCGGCCGGCGAGGGCACCGACTCACGCGCCGGACTCACGCGCCGCCTCCGCCTCCGCCGCCGCCGGCACCGAACAGACCCCTGAGCCGCTCGACGAGACGCGGCCAGAACCCCCGGGCGCTCTCGGGGCGCCGGAGCGCGCCGAGGGCGACCGGGGGCTCGGGGAGGATGCCCTGCGCGTGGGCGGCGGCCAGCCAGGCCGGGAAGCCGGTGAGCATCAGGTCGTAGAGCTTGGCGTCGGAGATCCGCCGGGGGTCCTGCCCCAGGTGGAAGAAGCCCGAGTTGTCGACGGGCCGCTTCTCCGGGACGGCGAGCCGGTCGAGCTTCCGCAGGAAGTCGAACTGCCTGCTGTCCGGGTCGCCGAAGCCGATGAACTGCCAGAAGATCGGCAGCTTCGCCGCCTCGCACAGCCGCTGCTCCGCCGCGCCCTTGTTGACGGGGCCGCCGTCGGTCTGGAACAGGACCAGCGCCGGGACGGTGGTGCCGCTCTCCCGGTAGTGGCGGACGACGGCGTCCATCGCCAGGTGGTAACTGGTCTTGCCCATGTGGCCGAGGCCCGCGACGATCCGCTCGATCCGCCCCTGGTGGTCGTGCAGGGCGATCTCGGTCTGTACGTCGACCTCGGTGGAGAAGAAGACGACCGGCACCGTCCCGTCGTCGTCCAGATGGGCCGACAGCCCCAGCACCCGGTCGGCGAGCGCCTGGACGCTACCGTCCCTGTAGTAGGGCCTCATCGAGCCGGAGTAGTCGACCACCAGGTAGACGGCGACGGACTGACCGCCCAGCCCGCGCTTCCCCACCGCCTCCCCGGCCGTCTTGTACAGGCTCACCAGCGCGGGCGCGCTCTGCTCGACCTTGCTCAGACTCACGGCCATCCGCCGCTCCCCTCTCCCCGGACCGGCGCCGGGCCGGTCACCCGCGCATCCTCCCCGTTCGCCGACGGCGCGACAACCCGCGCCCCGGGCGCGGTGCGGGGGCGCGGGTTGTCGCGGCGAGGTTCCCGCGGCCGCTGGTGGTCCTGGTCGGCGCGTCGGCCGCCGGGGTCTGCTCGGCGGTGGCGGAGCTGCGGCCGGCCGCCGAGGAGAACCCGGCCGTCACCGAGCTGCCGGCCGCCGTCCCGGCCGGCGCCGCCCGGATCGGGCCACCGCCCCGTCCTCGTCGGGGGTGACCACCCCGTGCCCGCGGTCCGCGTGGTAGGACTGCACGGTGCCGGTGGCCGTCGGGGTCTCCTCACGTCCGTCGTCGGCCCGTGGGTCCGCGGCGCCCCCCGGTACTCATGAGGTGCTGGACCGGCCGGGCGTGCTCCGGCCCGGACGGGAGGACGGCCGATGCGCACGGCCCGGGCGATCTCACTGCTGCTGCTCCTCCAGGCCCGCCGCACCATGACCGGCGCCGAGCTGGCCGCCGAACTGGAGGTCTCCGAGCGCACCGTGCAACGCGACGTGCTGGCCCTCGCCGAGGCCGGCGTCCCCGTCTACGCCGACCGCGGACGCGCCGGCGGCTACCGGCTCCTCGACGGCTACCGCACCCGGCTGACCGGGCTCGACCGGGCCGAGGCCGAGGTCCTGCTGCTCGCCGGACTGCCCGGGCCGCTCGCCGACATGGGCCTCGCCGACCCCGCGCTGGCCGCCCGGCTCAAGGTGACCGGCGAACTCGGCGGGGCGCCGTCCGCCGGGGCCCGGCGGTTCCATCTGGACGCGCCCGGCTGGTTCCGCGACGCCCCCGTGCCGCCGCTGCTCGGCGAGGTCTCCCGGGCGGTGTGGGGCGGACACCTGCTGCGCGCCCGCTACCGGCGCCGCCCGGACACGGAACCGGTCGAGCGGCTGCTGCGACCGTACGGGCTGGTGCTGAAGGCGGGCACCTGGTACCTGGTCGCCCGGCCCCACCGGGAGGCGCGCCCCGAGGACGTGGCCAGGACCGGCGACGTGGCCCGGACCGGCGAGCAGGCCCGGACCGGCGCGGAAGCCGGGACCGGCGACGTGGCCCGGACCGACGCGGAAGCCGCCGCGCACCGGGTGTACCGGGTGGACCGGCTGGTCGCGGCCGAGTGCTCGCAGCGGCGGTTCGCCCGCGAGGCGGACGGTGCGGCCGGCGAGGCCTTCGACCTGGCCGCGTTCTGGGAGGCGCGGTCGGCGGAGTTCGCCCGCTCGCTGCTCCGGGAGACCGTGACCGTCCGGCTCAGCCCGCTCGGCCTGCAGCGGGTGCCGCACCTGCTCGACCCGATCGCCGCGCGGGAGGCCCTGGCGAGCGCCGGGGAACCGGACGACCACGGCCGGGTGACCGTCCGGCTCCCCGTCGAGTCGCTCGACGTCGGCTACGAGGACGTGCTGCGGCTCGGCCCCGAGGCCGAGGTCCTGGAGCCGCCCGCCCTGCGGGAGCGGCTCGCCCGGGCGGCGGCGCGCACCGCCGCCCTGTACGGCCCGCCGCCCGGCACCGACCCGACGTAAGAGGCCGGCCCGGCGCCCGACGTCGACCCGGCTCAGCGGTAGCCGGCCGGGTCCACCGGGCCGTTCGCGGCCTCGACGTCCACCAGGTAGCGCCAGGCGTCCGGGCGGCTGCCGTCCACGTCGGTGAAGCCGTACTCCAGGGCCAGCCCGCCGCTGGACAGCGAGGTGCCGTTGAACCGCGCCCGCTCCGGGTCGGCGGCCAGTGCGGCCACCGCGCGGCCGACGTACGCCGGGGACTCCGAGATGCCGAACGACGGCTCCGCCGCCGTCGCCTCCCGCCAGGTCGCCTCGGTCACCCCGAAGTGCTCCAGCATCATCTCCGAGCGCATCCACCCGGGGGTCAGCGCCACCGCCGTCGCCCCGCGCGCCCCCAGCTCGTGCCCCAGCGCGAAGGCCATCCGCAGCACGGCGGCCTTGGCGACGTCGTAGAAGAAGGAGTTCCGGTAGCGGGTCGCGTTGTACCCGGCGGTGCCGTCCGTCATCTCCACCACCAGCCCGCCGGGGCGGCGCAGCAGCAGCGGCAGCACGTGGTGGCTGGTGATCGCGTGCGTCTCGACGGCCAGCCGCAGCAGCCGCAGCCCCTTGTCCAGGTCGTGCTCCCAGACCGGGACGTCCCAGCCGAACAGCTGCTCCCCGCCCCAGATGTCGTTCACGAGGATGTCCAGCCCACCCTGCTCGGCCTCGATCCGCGCGGCGACCCGCGCCACCTCGGTCGGCACCAGGTGGTCCGCGCGCACCGCGATCCCTCGCCCGCCGGCCGCCGTCACCAGCTCCGCCGTCTCCTCCAGGGTCTCCGGCCGCCCGTACTCCCCCCGGTGCCCCTCGGCGCTACGGCCCGTCCCGTACACCGTCGCCCCGGCGGCGCCCAGCGCCACCGCGATCCCCCGCCCGGCCCCCCGGGTGGCCCCCGCCACCAGCGCGACCTTGCCCTTCAGCGGCTGCTCCGTCATGTCTCGCCCTTCCTCACGCATCACGGTGTCTCCACCCGTCCCCACCGATGCTCCCCGGAAATGCCGACATCTCCTGTCGTGATTCCCGGCGTTGCCGCCGAAGACCGTGGGACGATGCTCCAGCGGCCGGACGCGGCCTGACGTCGCGCCCCGCCGCCGGGGTGCTCACTCTTCCGGGCCCGCGTCCTCGCGGACCTCGGCCCGGGCCCGGCCGGCGAGTTCGATACCGCGAACGCCGCGCAGCCACCGGGTCAGCCCGACCTCCATCGCCCCGAGGCCGGCCCCCGACAACAGCCACTAGGGTGCTTGACATGACTGGCGCAGTCGGAGAACTTGTGGGCGGGCGTTACCGACTCGTGGAGACGGTCGGGCGCGGGGGGATGGGGCGCGTGTGGCGCGGCCACGACGAAAGGCTCGACCGTGTGGTGGCGGTCAAGGAGGTACTGCTGCCGCCGGGAGCGGAACCGGAGCTGCGTGCCGAGCTGCTCGCCCGGACCGAGCGGGAGGCTCGGGCCGCCGCGCGGTTGCGGCACCCGGGAATCGTGACCGTCCACGATGTCGTGCACCACCGTGAAGTCCCCTGGATCGTCATGGAGTTCATCGCCGGCCCCTCGCTCGCGCGGCTCATACGCGGCGAAGGGCGACTCGGCTGGGAGCGGGTCGCCGTGCTCGGCGCCGGGATCGCGGAGGCCCTCGCCCACGCGCACGCCGCCGGGGTGGTGCACCGCGACCTCAAACCCGACAACGTGCTGCTGGCCGGGGACCGGCCGGTCATCACCGATTTCGGCATCGCCCGGCTCCTCGACGCCACCCAGCAGCTGACCGGTACCCATACCGTCATCGGCACACCGCAGTTCATGCCCCCGGAGCAGTTGGAAGCTGGGCGGGTCGAGGCGCCGGCGGATCTGTGGGCGCTCGGCGCGACCCTGTACACGGCCGTCGAGGGACGCCCGCCGTTCGACGGTCCGACGCTGACCGCCGTCATCGCAGCGGTCCTGACCCAGCCCGTCCCACCGGCCGTGCACGCCGGTCCGCTGGCGACGCTGCTCGACGAACTGCTCTCCAAGGACGCGGCGCGACGCCCCGACGCCCAGGTCGTGGCCGAGCGGTTGCGGGCCGCCGTCCAGTCCCGGACCGCCGCGCGCACCCCGACGCTGCGCGCGGATCTCGTCGACGCGCCGGTCACCGACGTCCATGCCGCGCCCACGGTTGCCACCGGGCCGGCGGCGACCGCGGCGCAGACGCCCGGCACCGTCCCGACACGTGTCGACCGGCCGCGGCGGCCGAGTCGGCGCGGCGTCCTCATCGGCGGCCTGGCGGCGCTCGCCACGGCGGCCGGCGGGGCCGTCGCGGCGGTGCGCGGGCTCGGAGACGACAAGGCGAACGGCGCCGGCTCGTGGACCGCGCTCCGCGGCGCGGACAGCCAGGTGACCTCCCTCGCCTACAGCCCCGACGGGAAGCTCCTGGCGGGGGGCTGCAAGGACGGCACCGTCAGGATCTGGGACACCGGCACCGGAAAGGTCACCGCGACCCTCGACCCGAAGTCCCCCGTGCCCGCCCAGGTGGGAAAGCTCGGGTTCGCCCCGGACGGGAAGAGCCTCGTCGCCGGCACCACCTCGGGGCTGCCCGTCACCCGGATCTGGGACCTGGCCACCGCCGCCATCACCTGGCAGACCGCCGTGGGGACCTTGCTGGCGGTCAGTCCGGACGCCAGGACGATCGCGGCCTTCTTCGACAACGAACTCATCCTGTGGGACACCGCGACCGACACCCGCACGGCCGCTGTCTCCGGCGCCCGGGGCTGGGCGGTCTGTGCCGCGTTCAGCCCCGACGGCAAGACCCTCGCCATCGGCGGACCCGACAAGACGTTCCGGCTGTGGAACCCGGGCTCCGGCGCGCCGCCGGTCGCGGCGACCGGGGAAGGGGACGTCGTATCGGTGGCCTTCACCCCGAACGGGAAGTCCGTCCTCACGGCGTGCACCGGGAAGGGCGGGCTCCTGATGAGGGCCGCGAACGGGACCGCCCCCGTCACCGTGGTCCTCGGCGGGGGGCCCGCGAGCCTCGTGGTGCCGAGCCCGGACGGCAACACGGTCGCCACCGTCGCTTCCGTCGACAACGCCGCCACCAAGCTCCAGTTGTGGTCCCTCGGAAGCCGCGCCGTCACCGCCACGCTGGATCCCTTCGACCGGGACGTCTTCACGATGACGCCCCCGCCCGTCGCGATCAGCCCCGACAGTCGGACGGTCGCCGCCGGTGACGACGCCAACCTCGTCCGGCTGTGGCGACTGCACTCGTCATAGCCCGTTGCCTCCGTCCGCCTACCGGCTCAAGAGTCGGTTGTGGGCGTGTTGATGCCGAGGGTGGCCTTGTGGTCGGCCCGGTTCACGACCAGGCGGGCGCGGTGACCGTGTTCCACTTCGGCCGGGCCCGACAACCCGGCAACCCGACCACCTGACGACCTGACCACCTGACGACGAAGCCGGCGGAGGCACGCACTGTGCCTCCGCCGGCTTCGTCGTGCGGTCAGCCCGCTTGCTGCTCAGCCTCGGCCCCGGCGGCCGTGCGCGGGGGCGTTGCCCGCCGCGGTGTGGCGGCGCCTTCGGCGGTGGCTCGGGCCTGGAAGTCGCGCACCAGGGACACGGCGAAGCCCCGGAGCGCCGCGTCGCAGGTCACCGATCCGGTCCTTGCCGCCGTGGTCTTCGAGGCCGACCACCGCCGGTGGGTCGGTGGTCCGGCGGACACCCGCTGCCTCCTGAAGCACCTGCACGGGGTGTCAGCGCCCCTGGAGGCGTTTGGCGTTGTCGCCGAAGGTCCAGCCCTTCGAACCGTCCCAGTTGACCGACCACGTCATGAGCCCCTTCAGCGACCCGCCGAAGGCGTTCCACGCCTGGCCGACCAGCCCCGGGTCCATGTAGCCGCCGCCCGCGCCGGGCTGGGCCGGCAGGCCGGGCACCTGCTTGTCGTAGGGCACCTTGACGGTGGTGCCCTGGATGGTCAGTCCGTTGTTCAGGCAGGTGGTCTGGGTGGTGAAGCCCTGGACGGTGCCGGCCTGGTACGAGTCGCCGGAGCAGCCGTACATGCTCCCGTTGTAGTACTGCATGTTCAGCCACCACAGCCGGCCGTTGTCGACGTACTTCTTGATGATCGGCAGGTAGGCGCCCCAGATCGACCCGTAGGTGACGCTCCCGCCGGTGACGTACGCCGTCTCGGGAGCCATCGTCAGGCCGAAGCCCGCGGGCATCTGGGCCAGCACGCCGTCGATGATGCGGATCAGGTTGGCCTGGGAGGCGGACAGCGTGCCGATGCTGCCGCTCCCGGACAGGCCGGTCTCGATGTCGATGTCGATCCCGTCGAAGTTGTACTTCTTGAGGATCGGGACGACGGTCGCCACGAAGCGGTCGGCGACGGTGCTGGAGCTCAGGTCGATGCCCGCGGCGGCGCCGCCGATCGACATCAGGATGGTCGCGCCGGCGGCCTTGGCCTGGCACATCTCGGCCGGGGTCGAGACCTTGACGCCGGCGTCCATGCCGTCCTGCCACTGGACGGTGCCGTCGGAGAGGATCACCGGGAAGGCGGCGTTGATCACGTTGTAGCCGTGCGCGGCGATCCGGCTGTCGGTGATGGGCACCCAGCCCATGCCCGGGTGCACGCCGTTCGCGGCGCCGTCCCAGTTCTCCCAGTAGCCCTGCAGCACCTTGCCGGACGGCCTGGGCTTGGTGGGGCAGCTGTCGCCGCCCGGCGGAGTGGTCGGGGGCGTCGTCGGCGGCGTGGTGGGCGGAGTGGTCGGGGGCGTCGTCGGCGGCATGGTGGGCGGAGTGGTCGGGGGCGTCGTCGGCGGCGTGGTGGGCGGGGTGGTGCTGCCTCCGGGGCCGATCAGCGACACGTCGTCCGCGTAGTACGCGGGCTGCCCGTACCAGCCGTGCAGGTAGACGGTGACCGAGGTGGTGCTCGGTCCGGTGCTGAAGCCGACGCTGAGCTGGCTGTACGACGCGGCGTCGGGCGTCCAGGTGGACTGGGCGCCGGACAGGCCGGTGCCGGTGGCGCCCAGGTAGACGTAGGCGCCCTGGACGTAGGCGCTCAGCGTGTACTGGGAGTTGGGCTGCACGCTGATCGTCTGGGTGCACTGGGCGTTGTCCTGGCCGGACGGCGTGGCCTTGAGCGCGGAAGCGCCGGAGTGGACCGGGCTGCCGACGGCCGCGCCGGAGCCGCCGGTGCAGCTCCAGTCGGAGAGTCCGTTCTCGAAGCCGGAGTTGGCCACCAGGTTGGTGGTGGCGGCGCCGGCCGTGACACCGCCGGCGACGGCGAGGCCGGCTGCGATGACGGCCGCGGCGCTCGCCCCGGCGAGGGTACGGCTCAGGACCCTCGGGCGCGGGGTGTGCGGGCGTGGAGTGTGGGGACTCCGATGGATCATGCGGTGCTCCCTTCCCGCCGGGCGGCATGGGCATGAACATGACCAGCGCGTGGGGGCGTGACGCCCGGCTCCGGGTGAGGTGGGGGATCTGGGGGGCCGTGCCGGACCGGATCGTAGGAGGGTCGACTGGCCTCGTCAATAGGTCTGGACCACTGAGGTCTGGACCAATCTCTCCGACCCGCCCCTCCAGCCCTCTCCCTCCAGCCCCCCGACCCGCCCCTCCAGCCCTCTCCCTCCAGCCCCCCGACCCGCCCCTCCAGCCCTCCCCCTCCGGCCCACCCCTTGACACCCCGTCCGGCCGTCCGGCCGTCCGGACATCCGGAGGGCGACCTCCCAGTTGTCGCGCGTAGAAACGTTCTTCCGCCGTACGTCTGGCCGTCGCCCGGCGCGGACGGTAGGCATCTGATGGCGCTGCTACAAACCTCAGCGCGCGACGTTCCCGTCCACGGTCACACCGCCGGTCCACGAGCCCGGACGGTGGTCAGGAGGAAGCCCCATGCGGAGCACCCCGAACCCCCGGATCAGCCGAACCGCCTTGAGAGCGCCGCGCGTTCGGCGCCGGAGCCTGGCGGCGGCCTCCGCCGCGGCCGTCGTGGCGGCGCTGGTGGCGCTGCCCGGCGGCGCGGCCCAGGCGGCCTCGCCCGACATCGTGATCAGCCAGGTGTACGGCGGTGGCGGCAACTCCGGCGCCCCGTACGCCAACGACTTCGTCGAGCTGTACAACCGAGGCACCGCCCCCGTGTCCGTCACCGGCTGGACGGTCCAGTACGCCTCGGCCGGCGGCTCGACCTGGTCGCGGACCACCCTCTCCGGGACGATCGCGCCCGGCCACTACTTCCTGGTCCAGGAGGCAGCCGGGGCCGGTACGGGCTCCGCGCTGCCGACGCCGGACGCCACCGGCACGATCGCGCTGTCCGCGACCTCCGGCAAGGTCGCCCTGGTCACCAACGGCACGGCGCTGAGCTGCGGTTCGGGCTGCGCCGGCCTGCCCGGGGTGAAGGACCTGGTCGGCTACGGCAGCAGCGCGAGCTCCGCCGAGGGCTCGCCGACCGGCAGTCTGTCGAACACCGCCGCCGCCCTGCGCGCCGGCGGCGGCGCCACCGACACCGACAACAACGCGGCGGACTTCGCCGTCGCCGCGCCCACCCCTCGCAACTCCTCCTCCACCGGCGGGGGCGGCGGCACCGGCGGCACCCGCATCCACGACATCCAGGGCGCCGCCCGCACCTCCCCGCTGGCCGGCAGCGCGGTCAGCGCCGTGCCGGGCGTGGTGACGGCCGTCGGCCCCAACGGCTTCTGGTACCAGGACCCGCAGCCCGACAACGACCCCGGCACCAGCGAGGGCGTCTACGTCTACACCGCCGGCGCGCCCTCGGTCGCGGTCGGCGACTCCGTCACGGTGAGCGCCACCGTCAGCCAGTACCGCCCGGGGGGCACCGGCGGCACCGCCAACCTGTCGATCACCGAACTGACCGCGCCCACCGTCACGGTGGTCGCCCACAACGCGCCGCTGCCCGCCGCCACCCTGGTCGGCCCCGGCGGCCGGATACCCCCGTCCGCGGTCATCTCCAGCGTCACCTCCGGCGACGTCGAGACCGCGGGCACCTACCGGCCCACCACCGACGGCCTGGACTTCTGGGAGTCGCTGGAGGGCATGCGGGTCGAGATCGACAACGCGGCCGTGGTCGGCCCGACCAACAAGTACGGCGAGCTCCCCGTCGTCCCGCAGGGCAGCACCACCCGCACCAACCGGGGCGGCATCCTGCTGCAGGCCGCCGACGGCAACCCGGAGCGCGTCGTGCTCGGCAAGGCCCTCGCGCCCACCCCGACCGCCGACGTCGGCGACACCCTGACCGGCGCCACCGTCGGCGTGCTCGACTACGCCTTCGGCAACTTCACCCTCCAGGTCACCGCGACCCCGGCGGTCACCCCCGGCGGCACCGCCCCCGAGGTCACCACCGCGCCGACGGCCGGCCAGCTCGCCGTGGCCACCTTCAACGTGGAGAACCTCGCCCCGTCCGACCCGCAGAGCAAGTACGACGGCCTCGCGGCGGGCATCGTCACCAACCTGCGCGCGCCCGACCTGGTCGCCCTGGAGGAGATCCAGGACAACAGCGGTGCCACCGACGACGGCACGGTGAGCGCCACCCAGACCCTGGCCAAGCTCACCGCGGCCATCACCGCCGCGGGCGGCCCCTCCTACTCCTACCGCGAGATCGACCCCGTGGACGGCCAGGACGGCGGCCAGCCCGGCGGCAACATCCGCCAGGTGTTCCTGTTCCGCACCGACCGCGGCCTCTCCTTCACCGACCGGCCCGGCGCCGGGTCCACCACCGCCGACTCCGTGGTGAACGCCAGCGGCACCCCGCAACTCGCCTACTCCCCCGGGCGGATCGACCCGGCCAACACGGCGTGGAACTCCAGCCGCAAGCCGCTGGCCGGGGAGTTCCGCTGGAACGGCAAGCCGGTCTTCGTGATCGCCAACCACTTCAACTCCAAGGGCGGCGACCAGCCCCTCTTCGGCCGCTACCAGCAGCCCGCCCACCCCTCCGAGACCCAGCGGCACGCCCAGGCCACGGCGGTGAAGGCCTTCACCGACCAGCTCCTCGCCGTCGACCCGAACGCCTCCGTCATCGTGCTCGGCGACCTCAACGACTTCGAGTTCTCCCAGACCACCGACATCCTCACCGCCGGCGGCTCCCTCACCGACCTCCCGCGCACCCTGCCGCTGCCCGAGCGCTACACCTACGTGTACGAGGGCAACTCCCAGGTGCTGGACCACATCCTGATCTCCGGCGCCCTCGCGGCCACCTCGTACAGCTACGACATCGTGCACATCAACAGCGAGTTCAGCGCCCAGCTCAGCGACCACGACCCCCAGGTCGTGCGCATCCCCCTGCCGTAGCACCCCCGCCCCCGGTGCCGGTCTCCCCGTGGGCGGGGAGACCGGCACCGGCCGTGCCACGGACCGGTCGGCCCGGAAAACCGCAGGTGAGCGGCGTACGGGTGGCGCTAGGGTTCGGTGCATGACCACGCACGTCCCGCTCCACTTCACCCGCACCACCGGCCTCGGCGTCCACGACGACCTCCTGCTGAGGCTCGGCGCCTGGTGGCACGCGTGCGATTCGTACTACCTCGGTCTCGACGACTCGCCCACGATGGGCGCCGACATCGGCTCGGGGCTCGTCCGGCTCCTCGACCAGTGGCTGGAGCAGCTCGACCGACTGCCCGCCGCCGAGGGCCCGGCGTTCCTGCCGTTCGACTTCTCCGACCAGTGCACCGGCTGGCTGCGGGTGTCGAGCGTGAGCGCGGAGCGGGTCGTGGTGGAGGCCGGCTGGAGCGCGGTCGAGGGATGGAGCTTCTACCCCTCGGACATCGCCGAGACGGCGGCCGGCCTCGCGGACTTCGAGCCGATCGAGAACACCGCCATCGCGTGCGAGCTCGACGCCCTCCTGCTGACCGTGGCCGGGATCCGCGCCGGATTCGCGGCCTAGACGTATTGGCCCGCAGGGTTGTTGACTCGACTGATGGGTGGCTGACCACCGAGCGCGGTGTGGCCACGGTGGTGGTTGTAGGTGTGGATGAATTCCGCCAAGGCGTCGGCACGTTCGCCGTTGCTGGAGTACGGGCGTACGGAGGCCCATTCATCGAGCAGGGTGCGGTTCAGGCGCTCCACCGTGCCGTTCGTTCGCGGGCGGTAGGGGCGGGTGCGCTTGTGGGTGATGCCGGCGTCGCTCCAGATCTGCGCGAACAGCCTGGACCTGTAGCAGGAGCCGGTGTCGGTGAGGACTCGCTCGACGTTGATGCCGTACCCGGAGAAGAAGGCGTTGGCGCGCCGCCGGAAAGTCACCTGACCCGGCTTCGGGCGGGCCGGAATCATGAGGTCGCAAACAAGGCTGGCAGAGCTGGGACGTTCGCGTCGTTGCAGTGGCGGCGGTGCATCCGGTCCTGCGGCCCCGCGGGCCGCTCGGGCGGCCGGCGGGGGACCTGGGTTCAGTTCATGCTGGAGACCGACGAGACCTGAGGCGTCGTGGAGTAGTGATCCGTGGTTTTGGTAGGGTCCTCGGCATGTCCTACATGTTCGTTCGCCTCCGTAGCGCCTAAGACGTCTGCCGCCGCAGTCGCTCGGCGACCGGCGCCAGCCGAGGAACCCGCAGAAGACCGTCGTGTCTCACGGCACTGCTCTGCGGGTGCCGCTCGGCGTTGACCGTCGACGCGCGCGCACTCTTGCCGGTGAGCCCATCCACGTCGTGTGCTGCCCCTGACCAGGCGGCTGACGCCGGTTGACCGCTGCCGACGGCCTGCGTGCGCCCGGCCACTGAACCGTGCTGCGCCTGGCGACAGGCGTGCCCGTTTCTCTCTTCGACTTCAGGCGGCGCACCGCGTCGGCATCAGCCCTTCAGGCATGCCTGCTGCGCCACCACCGGACATAGGACTGACCCGAATGGCATCTGTCTCCAGTAACTCTCCCCGTCCGCGCCAGGCCCGCGAGGCCAGTGCGACGTTCGTGCTCGTGCACGGCGTGTGCACCAGCTCGTTCATGTGGGCTCCCATCCAGCGCGAGCTGGCGCTGCGCGGGCACCGCAGCTTCGCCGTGGACCTGCCGGGGCACGGCTTCGACGCCCAGTACTCCGCCGCCTACCAGGCCCCGCAGGACCTTGACGCGTGGGCGGCCGAACCGTCCGAACTGGCCGGGGTCACCCTTCAGGACAACGTCGACATGGTCGTCGACGTCGTCCGGCGGGTGGCCGAACACGGTCCGGTGGTCCTGGTGGGTGCCAGCCTCGGCGGAACCACCATCACCGGGGTGGGCAACACAATTCCCGACCTGGTGGACCGGCTCGTCTACATCTCCGGCTGGTCGTGCGTGGAACGCTCCAACCCCATCGAGTACATGCAGGAGCCCGAGTTCGCCGACAACCTGATGGCCCCGCTGGCCGCGCTGAACGTCGGCGATCCCGCCGAACTCGGCGTCGGCCGGGCGAACTACCGCACCGCCGACCCGGTCATGCTGGCCGGGCTCAAAGCGGCGATGATGGCGGACAGCACCGAGGACCAGTTCCGGGCCTTCCTCAACATCCTGCAGCCCGACGAGTCCCTGGCGGTGATGATGTCCGACGCTCGCGGCCACGCGGACACCTGGGGCACCATCGCCCGCTCCTACATCCGTCTCACCGAAGACCGGTCCCTTCCCGTGGCCATGCAGGATCGCCTGATCGCCGAAGCCGACGCACTGACGCCCGGCAACGTGTACGACGTGCACACCCTGGCCACCAGTCACGTCGGGTTCCTGCTCAAGCCGGCGGAGGTGGCCGACATCCTCGACGGACTGACCGTCTGACCCCACAGGCACACATCACTGCCCAGCGCATTGGAGGGAGGCAGCCCGCGGCTGCCTCCCTCCAATGAACGCGGCAGACAAGCCCTACCACTCGCCAACGGATCAGGAGTAGGTGAACCCGGCCAGGGTGAGCAGGCCGAACACGATGTCGGAGTACCAGGCGGCGTCGGTGACGATCATCTCCGGGCGGCGGCCGCCGTCGCGGTCGTAGAGGACGTCCATCACGTACAGCGAGTCGCGCGGGGTGCCCGCCACGACCTTGCCGCCGAGACCGGCGGCCTGGTCGTTGATCAGGTCGAGCCACGTCGCCCCGGCCCGCTGTCCGTTCCCGCCGGTGGAGGCGCCGAAGTACTTCGGTTCGGCCTGGCGTACACCGAGGCACCGGCACGACGAACCGCATGCCGTCGACCGAGGCGACCAGGCCTCCGCCCCAGGCCTGCGCGAGCGGGATCGACATGACAAGGGCCTTGCCGATCTCGTCGCGGAGCTGTCCACCCGCAGTCAGGAGTTCCGCACCCGCTGGGCCGGCCGCGGCATCCTCCAGTTCCACACGCCCTGCGCATCCTGGCCAGCCGTACTGCCGAACCCGACCTCGCCCCCCGGGTCGGCCGAGCCCTCCCCCGAGTGAGGGCGAGTAGCGGTCGGCAGACAGGCGTTCAGAGAGACGTTCACTCACGAGGCCGACATCTCCTTCGACAGGGAGAGCGCCCGCTCCCATCCGGGGTCAAGGACCTACGTCGGGTCCATCACCACGACGGACGGCGCCACCTGGCTCCCGAGCTCGGCGCACCTGTTCCCTGCGGGCGGCAGCCAGGCACCCCGTCGGCTTCGGCACGCCGACGCGTCAACCCAGCACGCCCAGTCGGATCGAGATTGCTGTCAACAACGCTCGTGGTCATGACACCTAGACGTCGTCCTCCGGTTCCGCGGTCAGGCGCCGCAGCAGGCCGAGCAGGGTCGCGCGGTCCGGGGCGGGCAGGGGGGCGAAGCAGTCGGCGAGCACCTCGTCGGCGACCGTGTGACCGGCCGCCAGGGTCTGCTCGCCGGCGGCGGTGAGGTGGTGCTCGATGCGGCGGCCGTGTCCCGGTCGGCGCTCCACCAGGCCCTGGGCGGCCAGGCGGCCGACGAGGGCGCCGAAGGCCTGCTCGCTCTGGAAGGTCGCGACGGCCAGCGCCCGGGCGGTGGCCCCCGGTGAACGGCTGATCGCCCGCAGGGCGTCCCACTGCGCCAGCGTGGTGCCGACGGCCGCGAGCGCGGTGTCCAGCGCCCGGTGCTGCCGGTACTGGGCCTGCTTGACCGCCCTGCCGAGTTCTTGCAGCTCACCATGCATGGGCCGATTCTATGTCACGACCAAGCTAGCTTAATTAAAGATCCTTAGTTACTCTGGAGGCATGAACCCCGACCTTTCCCTCCCCGTGTCCGAGGCCGGAACCGGCCGTCCCGTCCTCCTCCTCCACGGCGGCGGAGGCCCCGCGACCGTGGCCGGCCTCGCCGAGCGCCTCTCCACCGGCGCCCACACCCTCACCCCCGTCCACCCCGGCTGGGACGGCGTCGAACGCCCGGCCGGCCTCACCCGCATCGCCGACCTCGCCCTCGCCTACCTGGACCTCCTGCGCGACCGCCGACTGGAGGACGTCCTGATCGTCGGCTCCTCCCTCGGCGGCTGGATCGCCGCCGAGATGGCCGCCCGCGACACCGCGGGAGCCGTCACCGGCCTGGTCCTGATCGACGCCGTCGGCATCCACGTCGAGGACGAGCCGATCACCGACGTCTTCGCCCTCGACGCCCGTGGCCTCGCCGAGCACTCCTGGCACGACCCGGACCGCTTCCACGTCGACCCGGCCGACCTCCCACCCGCCGAACTCGCCCGCCGCCAGGACAACATGGCCACCATGCGCGCCCTCGCCGGCGACCCCTACATGCACGACCCCGAGCTGCCGCACCGGCTCGGCCGCGTCCGGGTGCCCACCCTGCTGGTCTGGGGCGAGAGCGACCGCGTCGTCACCCCCGCCTACGGCGCGGCCTACGCGGCCGCCATCCCCGACGCCCGGCTCCACCTCGTCCCCCGCGCCGGCCACCTCCCGCAGCTCGAACAGCCCGAGACCACCCACACCCTGATCGAAGCCCACCTGCGCCGCACCACCACCCGCCCCGCCACCGCCGGCTGACCCGCCCCCAGCCGACGGCTCGCTCGAGGCCGCAGCGCGGTGCAGTGCGGTGCGGTGCGGTGCGGTGCGGTGCGGCGTGGCGTGGTGATCGCGTGCGTCAACGGGCGCGCCGAGCCGCTCGGCTCACCGCGCGGGCCCCGGGGCGGGCGGGACGGGCATGGCGCGCCAGGTGTCCGCGAGGACCTCCATGGTCACCAGGCGCATGGTGGTGCCGGCTTCGGGGAAGTACCGCTCGGTCTCGCCGGTGGGGGTGAAGCCGAAGCGGGTGATCGCCCGGACCGCGTCGGTGTTCTCGACGGAGGTCATGCTCCACACCCGGGCGAGGCCGAGTTCGGCGAAGGCGAGCTTCAGCATGAGCCAGCCGATGTCGGGGGCGCACCCCGAGCCGCGGAGGTGCCGGGCCATGGTGAAGACGCCGGAGTATCCGGTGGTGTCGTCCTCGACGTCGAGGCGGATGCCGCCCACGGGGCGATCACCGTCCCGGAGGCAGGCGGCCAGTTGGTAGTGACGGCGCGGCACCTCGGCGGCGGTCGCCATCGCGTCGTCGAGCCTGCGCCGGATCCGGTCGTCGTCCATGACGCCGGTCGAGAGGTGGCGCATGCCGGCCGGATCACCCCAGACCAGGCGCATGGCGTCGAGGTCGTCGGCGCGGTGGTCCCGCAGCCGGACGCGGCGGGTCTCCAGGACCGGCAGCGTCGAGGACGGACGGACGGGCGTGCGATTCATGAGCGAACCCTCACGAGCTGGTGTGGGAGGGCGGTGCGTCGAGCCCGCCCCATCGGCACTCGTAGCAGACCAGCCCCGGGTAGACGTCCGGTCAACGCCGTCATGACGCGAGGCGGTGAGCCGGGACCCGGCCGACCCGGTGGGCCGGTTCATGCGCCCGCGCTGTCCTCGCTCTCCCAACGCAGCAGGTCGCCGGGCTGGCAGTCCAGCACCTCGCAGAGCGCGGCGAGCGTCGTGAAGCGAACCGCCTTGGCGCGGCCGTTCTTGAGCACCGCGAGGTTGGCGGGTGTGATCCCCACCCGGTCGGCGAGTTCGCCCACCGACATCTTCCGCCGGGCCAGCATCACGTCGATGTCGACGGTGATCGGCATCAGATCACCTCGTCCAGCTCGGCCTGCATCCGGGTCGCCTCGCCGTCGCGGGCGACGGCCTGGGCGAGCAGGGTGCGCAGCACCAGCACGATGAGCGCGACACCCAGGATGGCCAGGCCGATCCCGGCCATGATGCCGGTGACGCCCGGGTCGTCGCGCTGGCCGGGCGCGTTCACGGCGGTGACCGCGAACCAGGCGAGCGCGGCCGCGACGATGGCGCCGATGATGCCGTCCACGTAGCGGAAGGCGGCGTGGGAGAACACGGTGCCGCGTCGCACCATCGTCACCAGTCGCCAGACGCAGCCGATGGCCACCTGGGCGGTGCCGATGCCCAGGATCGTGATCACGCGCAGCGCGGTCAGCGGGAGCGTGCCGCCCTCCTGGTCCTTCCCGCCGGCCAGCGCCCACACCATCAAGCCCTGGACGAGCACGCTGCCGGTGAGCACCACCACGAGCACGGCGCGCAGTGCGCGCACTGTCAGCTTTCCCAAGACCCATCCTCCCATCGAGTTGCGATGGGAATCTATCGAATGTCGATAGGTTGAGCAAGGGGCGAGGGACCCCCGGGGGGGGGTTCGTCGGCCTCCCGACGGTTCGCCGACGTCGTACCGGACGCCCGGGCCCGTCAGGCCACGCCGCCGGAGAGCTCCCCGGCGGGCTCGGCCAGCAGCCGGTAGCGGTCGCCCTCCCGGCGGACGGTGCCGGCCGTGGGGCGCGGGAAGTGGGTGCCGAGGAGCAGGGTGTCGGTGTCCGCCAGGGTGTCGAGCATCCGGGCGCGGGTGCGGACGGCCTGGGCGGAGTCGATGTCGACGCAGCTGTGCACGTGGGGGTGGGACAGCTGGACGGGGTGGTGGATGCTGTCCCCGGTGATCAGCGCCCGCCGGTCGCCGCCGCGCAGCTCCACGGCGACCTGACCGGGCGTGTGGCCCGGCGCCGGGACCAGGAAGACGCCCGGCGCCACCTCGCGCCCCCGCTCGGGCACGTCCACGACGTCGTACTGTCCGGCGTCGCGCACGGGGGTGACGGAGTCCCGGAACATCTGCCGACGGGCCTCGTCCAGCTCGACGGAGTCCCAGTGGACGCTCTCGGCGCGGCTGGTGAGGTAACGGGCGCGGGGGAAGGTGGGCGCCCAGTCCTCGCCGACGAGGCGGGTGTTCCAGCCGACGTGGTCGGTGTGCAGGTGCGTGGTGATCACCAGGTCCACGGACTCGGACGGGAAGCCCGCCGCCGCCAGCCGCGCCAGGAAGTCGGTGTCGAGCCCGTTCCAGGCCGGGTTGGCGCGCTGCTTGCCGTTGCCGATGCCGGTGTCGACGACGATCCGCAGCCCGCCGGCCTCCACCGCGAAGCTGTGGCTCGCCAGTCGGGGGACCTCGGCGTCGGCGAAGTCGGGCCGCAGCCAGGAGGCCTCGTCCAGCACTTCCTTGGTGGCGTCCGGCAGCAGCCAGGGGCCGGTCTGCCGCGGCAGTTCGATCTCGTCGATCCGGTGGACGGCGATGCCGCCGAGGCTCCAGCCGGTGCCGGTGCCGGTGGAGGGGGTGGAGGAGGTGGAGGGGACGGTCGGACGGGGCGTGCTGGTGCTCATCTCACGGTCCTTGCGGGGTGGGCGGATCGGGTCGGGGCGAGGCGGGGCCGGGGGAGGCCGGCTCAGGCGGTGCGCGGCTTCCGTACGGCGCGGACGAGGCCGAACAGGGCCAGCAGGACGACCGTCAGGGCGTAGAGCGAGACGGCGGTCCCCAGGCCGTACAGATTGGTCAGCAGTCCGGCGAGGACGGCCGGGACGCTCATGGCCAGGTAGCTGAGCACGTAGTAGGCGGCCAGTGTGCCGGCGCGTTCGCCCGGGGCGGCCGGGGGCAGCAGCAGGCGCAGCGCGCCCTGGGAGACGGCGCCGAAGCCCGCGCCCGCCAGGGCGGTGCCGGCGAACAGCGCGGTCAGGCTGTGCAGGTGGGGGCCGCTCAGGGTCAGCAGGGCGCCCGGGATCAGCAGCGCGGTGCCGGCCAGGCTCGCGGTGCGGGCGGGCAGGGCCCGGGCGGCGTGACCGGCGAGGCCGGCCGCGGCCGTGAGGGTGAAGAAGACCAGCCCGCCGGTGGCGGGGGTGGCGTGCGGGGCGATGAGCCGGGCGAGCGAGGGGCCGAGGGAGGAGGAGAAGCCGCCCAGCGCCCAGGCCGCGACGACGCCGGGCGCGACGAGCGCCATGGCCGGCCGGGAGGCGCGGGCGACGGCGACCGAGGGGCGCAGCGTGCGCCGGTCGAGCGGGCGGGTGCGGACGGTCTCGGGGGTCCGCAGGACGGCGGCGGCCTGCGCGGCGAAGAGCAGGAGCAGCAGGAGGTGGACGGTACGGGTGGGGGCGGGGGCGTACCGGACGAGGGCGGTGGCGGCCAGCACGCCGACCGCCATGCCGGCCACGGGGGTGATGCCGTTGGCGGCGGTGGCCCGGCCGGGCCGCTCCGGGTCCTCGAAGTCCAGCAGGGCGGCTCCGGCGGCGCTGGTGGCCACGCCGGTGGCCAGGCCCTGCAGGATCCGGGCGGCGATCAGTGCCGGCACTCCCTGGGCGGTGGCGAAGACGGCCATCGCGAGGCCCTCCGTCAGCAGCGCCCCGGCGAGGACCGGGCGCCGGCCCAGCTGGTCCGAGAGCGTGCCCGCGGTGAGCAGCGCCGCCAGCAGGGCGAGCGCGTAGGCGCTGAACACGACGGTCAGCGTCATCGCCGAGAAGTGCCAGGACTCCTGGTACAGCGCGTAGAGCGGGGTCGGTGCGCTGGAGGCCGCCAGCAGGCCGACCAGCACGGAGGCGTGCAGCCGGAAGGCACCGCGGCGGCCCAGCACGGGCGGTCGGCGGGGGCGCAGGCGGTGGCGCGGATGGGGGCGCCGGTGGGGGTGGGACTCGGACGGTAAGGCCGTGACGCTGGTCATGGAACACCTCGAAGCCTTTAAGGCGAATGCTTTGCGTTAAGCACCCTAGGCCCGAGTCCACCAGAAACGCAAATATTTAGCTTTTAGCTGCCGAAGGAAGGTCCGACCCGGCCGAGCACCGCCGCCACCAGCCGTCCGGCGTACGCCTCGGACAGCTCCGACGGCCGGAACAGGATCCGGTACATCAGCGGCGCGACGACCACGTCCAGCAGCGTCTCCACGTCCGGCACGGCCTCCCCGCGCCCCGCCGCCCGCACCCCGATGGCCTTCAACTGCTCGGCCGCGTAGTCGGAGCACCGCGTCGCGTTGCCCTGCTCGGGATCGCCCAGGAGGGCGTCACGGATGTACGTGCGACCCGCCGTCGAGTCCATCTCCTCGGCGAACTGCACCGTCCACGCCTCCAGGTCCGCCCGCAGGCTCCCGTGGTCGGCCGGCGGCGCGTCGGGCCGCAGCCGCTCCACCGCCACGTCGGACAGCAGCTCCCGCAGGTCCCCCCACCGCCGGTACACGGTGGACGGCGTCACGCCCGCCCGGGCCGCGATCAGCGGCACCGTGAGCGCGTCCCGCCCCACCTCCGCCTCCAGGTCGCGGACCGCCTGGTGCACGGACTGCTGAACACGGGCACTACGCCCGCCGGGTCGTGTGGTCGCTCGGGCACTCATGACCCCAGCTTAACGCGAAGGAGTTGCGTCTGGCCCGCGACCAGGCCCGGCCGAGCCCCCGCGTGCCTGCCGCTTCCCGGCACGCGGGGGCGCCGGTGCCGTTACGCGACCGCCCGCCCCGCGGCGAGGAAGGCCGTGAGGTCGGCGGCGAGCCGCGGGCCGAGCTCGCCCCAGCCCTCCTTGTAGCCGTAGACGCCGCCCAGCGTGCGCGCCTCGTAGTCGCCGTTCATGATCTCGATGTCGTCGGCCGTGATGAGCGCCGGGTGGGCGACGCCGACGGCTGCCGAGACCTTGAGGAGCTCCTTGCGCAGGGTGCGCAGGTACATGGCCGCGCGCTCGGCCTTGGAGGCCGGGTCGACGCCCCGGGCCAGCCACGGGTTCTGGGTGGCGATGCCGGTGGGGCACTTGTCGGTGTGGCACTTCTGCGCCTGGATGCAGCCGATCGACAGCATCGCCTCGCGGGCCACGTTGATCATGTCGACGCCCAGGGCGAAGGCGACGGCGGCGTTCTCGGGCAGACCGAGCTTGCCGGAGCCGATGAAGGTCAGCTCGTCGGTCAGCCCGAGCTCGGCGAAGGTGCCGTAGACCCGGGAGAAGCCCATCCGGAAGGGCAGCGACACCGAGTCGGCGAAGATCCGCGGCGCCGCGCCGGTGCCGCCCTCGCCGCCGTCGACCGTCACGAAGTCGACGCCGCGGTCGCCGCGCGCCATCAGGGTGGCCAGCTCCCGCCAGAAGCCCAGCTCGCCGACCGCGCTCTTGATACCGACCGGCACCCCGGTCTCCGCGGCCAGCAGTTCGACGAAGTCGAGCATCGAGTCGACGTCGCCGAACGCGGTGTGCCGCGAGGGGGAGGCGCAGTCCTGGCCGACCGGGATGCCGCGGATCCCGGCGATCTCCGCGGTCACCTTGGCGCCCGGCAGCATCCCGCCCAGCCCGGGCTTGGCGCCCTGGGAGAGCTTGATCTCTATCGCCTTGACCGGGGCACCGGCCACCACGTCCTTGAGCTTGTCGAGGTTGAAGCTGCCGTCCTCGTTGCGGCAGCCGAAGTAGGACGTGCCGAGCTGCAGGACGAGGTCGCCGCCGTTGCGGTGGTACGGGGAGAGGCCGCCCTCGCCGGTGTTGTGCATCGCGCCGGCCAGCGCCGCGCCCTTGTTGAGCGCCGTGATCGCCGCGCCGGAGAGCGAGCCGAAGCTCATCGCCGAGATGTTGACCAGGCTCGCCGGCCGGAAGGCCTTGGCGCGCCCCCGCGGCCCGCCGAGCACCTTGGCCGAGGGCAGCGGGGCCTGCGGGTCGTGCACGTCGGGCACGTCGGCGGCGAAGGTGCGCTGCTTGACGTAGGCGTGGCCCTGCACGTGCTCGACGTCCACCTCGGTGCCGAAGCCGAAGTAGTTGTTCTCCTGCTTCGCCGAGGCGTAGATCCAGCTGCGCTGGTCCCGGCTGAACGGGCGCTCCTCCTCGTTGGAGGTCACGATGTACTGCCGCAGCTCCGGTCCGATCGTCTCCAGCAGGTACCGGGCGTGCCCGAGCACCGGGAAGTTCCGCAGCAGCGCGTGCTTCTTCTGGATCAGGTCACGGGCTGCCAGGAGCGCTACCGCCGTTGCCGCGGCCGCGCCGATCTTCCGGGCTTGCATGGACGTTCCTCCTGGGTGCAGGGATGGACGCACGGGGATGCGAAGGGATGCGCACCGCACGCGCCTCGCATGCTAGGGGGCCGTTCGCACCGGCCTGCGGCCAGGGGCCTCGTCCGCTGTCCGGCCCCGGGCCGCCCGGGCGTCCCGGCATCCGGACACGCGCCTGGCGTTCGGTCGGCCAGCAGCCGGTGTTCAGCCGTCGTACACGCGGTTTCCACGTCGCGTCACCAGAGTTCGGCCTCGTGCCTACCTCACACTCGCGCTCCGGCGTCGCCTCCCTGTGCGCCGCGGCTTTGACGCTTTCAGGACTGGCCTTCACCGGCGTCGTCGCGGCGCAGCCCGCGGCCGCCGCGTCCCCGGCCGGCTACCAGAACGTTCGGATCAACGAGGTCACCTCGTCGAACAGCGACACGGTGGAGCTGTACAACGCCGGCTCGACCGCCGTCAGCCTCAGCGGCTGGAAGATGTCGGACGACGGCTTCTCCCCGCAGTCGTTCAGCCCGTCCTCCACCACGATCGCGGCGGGCGGCTTCGTCACCTTCGACTCGCCCAAGGGGCTGGGTGACTCGGACAAGCTGGTGATCTACACCTCCGACGGCACGGTGGTCGACCGGGTCGAGTGGGCCACCGGTGCGGCCAAGCCGGCGATGGCGCGCTGCGGCGGTGACGGCACCGGCGGGTGGGTGACCGCCACCGCCGCCACCTTCGGCGCCGCGAACGCCCCGGGCTGCCCGTCGTCGACGCCGGCGGCGAGCCGGGTGCGGATCAACGAGGTCACCTCCGACGGCGCGGACACCGTGGAGCTGTACAACGGCGGGACGAGTGCCGTCAGCATCGGGTCGTGGAAGTACGTCGACAGCGACACCGCCCACTCCCCCGTCTCGATCTCCGCCTCCGCACCGAGCGCGACCACCGTCCCCGCCGGCGGCTACGTCACGTTCGACTCCGCCCTCGGCCTGGGCGACAACGACTCGCTCTTCCTCCTCGACGCCAACGGGACCACCCTCGACTCGGTGACCTGGGCGACCGGCGGCGCCAAGCCCTCGGACGAGCGCTGCGCCAACGGCACCGGCCGGTTCCGGACCGCCACGACCGCGACGCTCGGCGTCGCCAACTCCTGCTCGGGCAGCGGCGGTGGGGGCGGCGGCCAGACCGGCCGCCTGCTGGGCGGCGGCGGCGCGCTCACCAGCGGCTGCACCCCCGAGGCACCCGGCGGCACCGGCTCCACCCCGGCGGGCACCCTGGCCTGGCCCGGCGGACTGGACGTCACGATCGCCGACAACGTCTGCGCCTTCACCACCTCCACCGGTCCCGAGGGCCGTGACCTGAGCGGCCTCGCCTTCGACCCGGCGAACCCCTCGGTGCTGTGGGCCGCCAAGAACAAGAACTGGCTGTACAAGCTGGTGAAGAGCAACGGCACGTGGATCCCGGACCCGTCCTGGAGCGCGACCGGCAAGCAGATCCGCTTCGCCGGCGGCGCCGGCCAGCCGGACTCCGAGGGCCTGACGGTCGGCGGCAACGGCCACCTCTACGTGACCTCCGAGCGCGACAACACCGACAACACCGTCCCCAAGGACACCATCCTGGAGTACGACCCGGCCGCGCCCGGCTCGACCCTCACCCCGCTCCACCAGTGGGACATGACCTCGCAGTTCCCGCAGCTGAACACCGGCAGCAAGGACGACGCCAACCTCGGCTTCGAGGGCGTCGGCTACGTACCCGACAGCTGGCTGACCGCCAACGGCTGGGTCGACCCGCGCACCGGCGCCGCCTACAACCCGGCGAACTACCCGCTGCACGGGGGCGGCCTGTACGTCGCCGGCCTGGAGTGGGACGGCACCCTGCACGTCTACGGCCTGAACTCCGACGGCACGTTCACCACCTTCGGCACCGTCGCGACCGGCAAGGTCTCCGTGATGGACGTGACCTTCGACGCCGGCACCCAGCGCATCGTCGCGACCTGCGACAACACCTGCGGCGAGACCCACACCTTCCTGAAGGTCGACGCCGCCGGGGCCATCGTCCCGGACGTGACCTACGGCAACCCGGCCGTCATGCCGGTCGACAACCTGGAGGGCTTCGCCCTGGCGCCGACCTCGACCTGCGTCAACGGCTTCCGCGAGGCGGTCTGGAGCGACGACGGCGTCTACGGCTTCGGCTCCGGGAGCTCCTCCTACGGCCACGCCCTCTACAGCGGCACCTTCCCCTGCTGATCCCCGCCCGTAGCCGACAGACGGCCCGGGCCCGCACTGCTGCGGGCCCGGGCCGTCTCCTGCGTCTGCGCCCCTCCGTCACCCTCGGACCGTCAGCCTCGGACCGTCAGCCTCGGACTGTCAGCCGAGGACCGTCAGCCTCGGACCGTCAGCCTCGGACCGTCAGCCTCGGACCGTCAGCTGACCGCCGCCGTGGCGGCCGTGGCGGCGGTCACCGCGGCGATGGCCGCGATGGCGACGCGCATGTTCCGGATCGCCTGACCGACGGAATCGCCCGCCCAGTCGCCCGCCGCGATCTCCGCGAAGCGCAGCTCGACCCGCGCCCGCGGGAGGTCGGGGAAGGCCAGCGCGTGCAGCCGGGCGCCGTGCAGGAGGGCTATCAGCGTCGCGGTGCGGACGTCGGGCGCCTCGTGATGCCGGATCACGGCCGTCAGCCGCGCCCGCAGTTCACGCTCGACGGAGCCGTCCGCCTCCGGGTAGCGCCGGACCGGGAAGAGGCCGAGGACCCGGCGGCTCTCCTCGACGACCAGGCCGCGCTCGCACAGCCGCTGCACGGTGGACCGGACGGCTGTGGCGTGGTCCCTGGTCAGCCACTCCGCCGCCTTCGCCTTGCCGGGGGCCTTGCGCCCGACCCACTCGGTGAGCCGCTCCAGGCGCTCGTCGAGCAGCGGGTCGCCGGTCGGCGTGCGGTCGGTGACGGTGATCCGGCCTTCGTCGAGCGCGACCCGCCCGGCCAGCGCGAGGTCGGCGAGCAGCCCGCCCGCCACCGCCCACCCGGCGCTCGAACTGTCCTTCGCCACACCGGACTCGTCGTCCAGCGAGAGCAGCATCAGCTCCTCGGCGAGGGTGACGTGCATGTGCCATTCCTTTCCCTGTTCGGACCGGCCACCCCGCGGCTGCCTGCCGGCCGCCACAGCTGGGTGTCCTCAGCCAGCAACGCCCACCCGCACGTTCCGGTTCCCGGCCGATCCTCGCCCGCGGGAGCACGGTTTCGGCGGCCGCACGACCGGAACATTACCGGCCAGTAATTTGGCTGATCACCATCTCCTCTGAAAGGCCGTCAGATCGCTACGCTCCCCCGGACGAATGATCACAGCGCCGCATGATCCGAGGTCAGCGCGGTGCGGAGGCCGGGGAGCAGCGATGGAACGATCCAGGCGGAACAGCGCACAGCGGACGGCGAGCGTGGTGCTCGCCGCGGTGGTCGTCCTCGGCACCGGCGCGGCCGCCCGGCCCGCGGCGGCTGCCCCTCAGTCCGCCGGACCGGTCCGAGCGGCGCCGGGCCCGGGCTCGTTCCGCCTGGCCGACATCCCCGCGAAGGACGGCGTCGTCCTCAAGGCCGACGTCTTCACCCCGCCCCCCGGCACCCCGGGCGCCGACCCCCAGGGGCGCTACCCGCTGGTGGTGCAGCCGGCCAGCTGGGGCCAGAACGACCTGGAGTACGTCGCCCAGGGCCACGCCCTCGCCGGCGCCGGGTACGTCGTCGTCACCTACACCGTGCGCGGCTTCTGGGCCTCCGGCGGCGAGGTCGACGTCGCCGGGCCCAAGGACGTGGGCGACATCTCCACGGTGATCGACTGGGCGCTCGCCCGGACCCCCGCCGACCCGCAGCGGATCGGCATGGTCGGCCTCTCCCTGGGCGGCGGCCTCACCCTGCTCGGCGCCGCCTTCGACCCGCGGATCAAGGCCGTCGCCTCGCTCAGCGGCTGGGCCGACCTCACCGACTCGCTGTACAGCGGGCAGACCCGGCACCTCCAGGCGGCCGCGGTGCTCGCCGGGATCCAGGCCCCGACCGGCCGCAAGAGCCCCGAGTTCGCCCGGGTGCTCGACGACCTCTTCGCCGACCGCGACCTGCCCGACGTCATCCGCTGGGCGGACACCCGCTCCCCGGCGCGCTACCTGGACCGGATCAACGCCAACGGCACCGCCGTCCTGCTGGCCAACGCCTGGGGCGACAGCTTCTTCAACCCCGGTCAGATCACCGACTTCTACCAGCGGCTGACGGTGCCCAAGCGCCTCGAACTGCGCCCCGGCGACCACGCCAGCCAGGAGTTCACCGGCCTGCTCGGCCTCTCCAACGCGGCCTGGAGCAGCGCCCGGTCCTGGCTCGACCAGTACCTCAAGGGCGCCGGGGCCGACGCCGGGGCCGGAAGCGAGGCCGGGTCCGGCGTCCCGGCCGACCGGCGCCTGCCGGTGGACCTGGAGGTCCGCCCCACCGGCCGCCACGAGAGCCACCCCGACTGGCAGTCGGTGGCCACCCGCACCGACCACCTGGCCGTCGGCGCCGACACCCTCGGCGACCCGGCCGCCGGGCCGTGGCACCGGACCGTCCTCGGCGACCTGCCCTCCGGCGCGCACGCCGGAGTCGCCCTGCTCTCCGGCATGGTCGAGCAGGCGCTGCACCAGCCGCCCACGGCCGTCATCCCGCTGCTCGCCCGCCCGGCCGCCGCCGTCTGGCAGTCCCAGCCGTACCCGCAGGGGCTCTCCGTCCGGGGTGCGGCCCGCCTGCACACCTCCGTCAGCTCCACCAGCCCGGACGGCACGGCGGTGGCCTACCTCTACGACGTGGACGCCCTCGGCATCGGCCGGCTGGTCTCCCACGGCCCGCAGAGCTGGAGCGGACGCACCCCCGGCCGGCCCTTCCCGCTCGACGTCACCCTCTTCGCCACCGCGTACGACGTCCCGCCCGGCCACCGCCTCGCCCTGGTCCTCGGCACCCGCGACGCCCTCTACGGCGGCACCACCCCGCTCGGCAGCACGGTGACCCTCGCCTCCACCCCGGACGACCCCACCGAGCTCGCCCTGCCCGTCCGCTGAGGGGCACGGCCCCGAACCGTTGACAGTGCCACGCCGGGCTCCTAGCGTGGCGCAGTCGATTACCCGCGAGTAGGGACTGTTGATGGCCGAGGCCCGCCCGTACGACCTGGTCCTGTTCGGTGCCACCGGGTTCACCGGCGGGCTCACCGCCGAGTACCTGGCCCGCACCGCGCCCGAGGGCTGCCGCTGGGCGCTCGCCGGACGCGACGAGGGCAGGCTCGCCGCCGTCCGGGCGCGGCTGGCGGAGATCGACCCGCGCTGCGCGGACCTCCCGCTGCTGGTCGCGGACGCCGCCGACCGCGAGGCGCTGCGCGCCGTGGCCGCCTCCACCCGGGTGGTGGTGTCCACCGTCGGCCCGTACCTGCGGCACGGCGAGCCGCTGGTGGCGGCGTGCGCGGACAGCGGCACCGACTACGTGGACCTCACCGGCGAGCCGGAGTTCGTCGACCGGATGTACCTCCGCCACCACGAGCGCGCCGTGGCCACCGGCGCGCGACTGGTGCACGCGTGCGGCTTCGACTCGGTGCCGCACGACCTCGGCGTGCTGTTCACCGTCGAGGAGTTGCTGCGCCGCGGCGGCCCCGCCACCCGGGTCTCGGTCGAGGGCTTCGTCCGCGCCGGCGGCACCATCTCCGGCGGCACCTTCGCCTCCGCGATGACGGCCTTCTCCCGGCCGCGCGCGATGGCCCGGGCCGCCCGGGCCCGCCGCGCGGCCGAACCCCGCCCCAGGGGACGGCTGGTCCGCACCCCCACCGGCCGCCCGCACCACTCGCGCACGGCCCGGGCCTGGGCGGTGCCGATGCCCACGATCGACCCGCAGGTGGTGTCCCGCTCGGCCGCCGCGCTGGACGCGTACGGCCCGGACTTCGGCTACACCCACTACGCGGCCGTCCGACGGCTGCCGATCGCCCTCGGCGGCATCGCCACCGTGGCGGCGGTCGCCGTCGCCGCCCAACTCCCCGTGCTGCGCCGCGCCCTGGGCCGTCTGCGCAAGCCCGGCGACGGCCCGAGCGCCGAGCAGCGGGCCCGCTCCTGGTTCGCCGTCCGCTTCGTGGCCCGGGCCCAGGGCGGGCCGACCGTGCTCACCGAGGTCTCCGGAGGCGACCCGGGCTACCAGGAGACCGCCATGATGCTGGCCGAGTCGGCGCTCTGCCTGGCCTACGACGACCTGCCGCCGGTGGCCGGGCAGCTGACCACGGCGGTGGCGATGGGCCGGCCGCTGATCGACCGCCTGATCGCGGCCGGCCTCTCCTTCCGGGTCCTGGACGCCCGGCCGAGGACCGCCCCCGGCCGGTAGGGCCCGCCGCGGGGACCGGCTCAGGGCCACCCGCCTCGGGGACCGGCTCAGGGCCACCCGCCTCGGGGACCGACTCAGGGCCACCCGCCGTGGGAACGGCCTCTCACCTGGTCCCGGCCCGGACGCCGCCGCCGCGCGTGCCCGTGCTGCGCCTCCTGCGCAGCCTGAGCGAGCCCAGGACACCGCGCAGCCCGCGCGCCCGGCCCGGGGCGGCGGGCGCGGCTGCGGGCGCGGACGCGTACCGGGAGCTGGTGCCCGTCCAGGAGGTGAGGGCCACCCGGAACGCGTCGAGGAGTAACGCGAAGCGACCGGTGTCCAGGACCACGCCTCCCGAGGGTCCGGTGACGGTGCCGACGCCCGAGCCCGAACCCGAGGCCGAGACCGAGCCCGGGACGGCGGGGAAACCGCTGCTGACCGCCGAGTACAGCCACCGGAAGCGCCGTTCCTCCGCCTCCAGCCGCCCGCTGACGTCCCGCCGGGCCTGCGCCGGAGAGAGCCGGCCGTCGGCCATCCGGGCGGCCACCGCGTTGAAGGTCTCGCCGTCGTCACCGTCCCCGCCGTCACCGTCACCGTCGCCGTGGCCGGCGCCCGCGAGGTCGTTGGCGAGGATCCCGCAGGTCGAGAAGGAGTCCAGGAGGTCGCGCACCAGGGGGTCGCTCCAGTCCGGCGTGACGCACTGCTCGGCGAGTTCGCACCACATGGCGGCCAGCAGCATGCCGCCGTCGGCCGGCCGGATCGTCAGGTACTCGCGCAGCGTGGGCGTCCGGCCCGGCTGGACGTAGTGCACCAGCTTGTCGCGCGCCGCGACGATCCACGCGTCCAGGTGCTCGCGGTAGCGCTGCCACCAGAAGTCGGGCATGGTCGCGCGGGTCTGCCGCACCAGCTCCGCCAGCGCGTGGACGGCGGGATGGTCCCCGGGGGCGGGCCCGGCGCTCTCGGCGCCGACGCGCAGCAAGGACCGGGTGAACCGCTCGATCGCCTCCGGCGGGGCGGTACGGAGGTCCCCGTCCAGCAGGTCGTCGGTGGTCCAGGTCCACAGGGCCCAGCGCGTGGCCAGGCTCAGCGGGGCGCTGCGGGCGGTCGGCCAGGCCCTGAGGCACAGGTCCACGTACCCGTGCGCGAGGTACGCCTCGGGGGCGGGGTGGAGGCCGTGCCGCCTCAGGAAGTCGAGCGCGTCAAGGCTCAGGTCGGCGCGTACGGCTTCCCGCTGCTGCGGGACGCGGCGGTGGAGGTCAGTCACCGGTCGGCTCCTCGTACAAAGGACCCGCGCCGGCCGAAGCATGATCCTCGACCGGCGCGCGGCGTGAGTGGTCTCACGCAATGACAGACCAACGACCGTCGAGCCCAGCCGATGCGCCCCGCACACCAATCCGCGATGCCACCCGCCCGTTGGCCCCCGCCCTCCCCGGGGTCAGGCCCGGGCCCGCCCGCCGAGCAGATCCGGGTTGCGGCTGAGGCGGAGGGTGTCGACCTCCACGTAGCGGCGGGAGGTGGCCCCCCAGTCCAGGTTGCCGCGCATCCAGGCCTTCATGCCGTCGGTGAAGGTGCCGACGGCGGCCCGGTCGGCCTCCCGCAGGCCGTACCAGCTGCCGCAGAGGGTGTCGAGGGACTCCTCGGCGCGCAGGAAGACGTCGATGTCGCGGGCGACCTTGCGGTACACGTGGTCGATGGCGTCCTGGAGGCCGCAGCCGAGCTCCCGGCTCACCGCGAGCACGCCGTTGGTCACCTCCCCGACGACGAGCTCCTTCCGCAGGGAGAGCACGTCGTTGACCCAGACGACCACGTCGGAGGCCTTGTTGACCATCGTGCGCAGCTGCTCGGACTCGTGGAGCAGGGCGGGCACCTCCAGGCCGGCCGCGTACTCCAGCAGGTCCAGCGAGGGCGTGATGCCGCCCGAGGCCCGGCGCAGCTGGGTGTAGCCGCTGAGCGCCGGGACGTGCCGGTGCTCGCGGTTGACCGCCTCGTAGCGGAAGGCGTCCAGGAACTGCCCCATGTGGGTGATGAAGCGCAGCTGCCACCGGGTGCTCTGCCGGTCGGCGAGTCGCCGCCAGACCTCGGCGAGCTCGTCCGCGAGCGGCGGCGAATCCCCGGCCGGCGGTGCGTCATCGGCTCGCGGCGCGTCCCCGGCCGGCGGTGCGTCATCGGCCGGCGCCGGCCCGGCGGGCCGGAGCGAGAGGGCGGCGAGCATCCGGAGAGTGGTGCGGGTGTGGCCGGCGGCCTCCGCCGAGGCGTAGCCGTCGTAGAGGTCGTCGATGACGAAGGCCCAGGTGAACCAGCCCGCGAGCGGCGCGAGCCGCTCCGCCCGCAGGTGCGGGTAGCAGCGGGCGATGAGCTCGCCCAGGTGGGTGTCGGCGAGCCGCTGGCGGGCGCGCGGCCCGTCCACCAGGCGGTAGCGGTCGGCCCACTCCAGGATGAGCCGCTCCAACTCCTCGCGGTGCGGGGACATCCGGGCGGGGAGCCGGTACAGGGCGTGGTCGGGGTCGGGCAGCAGGCGCAGGTCGAGGGGGACGGTGCGGGGGGTCGTCATGCGGGTGTCAGCCTCCTTCGGGACGGTCCGTGCCGTGCCGTTCCGTGCCGTGCCGTTCCGTGCCGTGCCGGTCCGGTGCGGTCCGGTGCGGTCCGGTGCGGTTCAGGGGCGGCTGTGCAGCCGCAGGCGCAGCGGGGCCGGGTGGATCACCGTCCACGGGCGGGGCTCGACCAGGTGCGCGGGCAGCGGACCCGGCGGCGGTTCCAGCCGCCACCGGGAGGTGATGACCGCGACGGCGAGGGTGAGTTCGGTCAGGGAGTAGACGTCCCCGATGCACTGGCGGGAGCCGGTGCCGAAGGGGACGTAGGCCTGACGCGGGTGTTCGGCCTGACGGGCGGGCGACCAGCGGTCGACGTCGAAGCGTTCGGGGTCGGGGTAGTGGTCGGGGCGGTGGTGGAGGAGGTAGGGCGAGAGCAGGACGGCGGTGCCGGGGCGCAGCTGCACGCCGGCCAGCGCCACGGTCGCGGTCACGGTGCGGCTGTAGAACCAGGCGGAGGGGTAGAAGCGGAGCGTCTCCGCCACCACGCGGCGGGCGAGGTCCAGCCGCTTGACGTCGGCCAGGGTGACCTCGGCGGGCGTGCCGTCCGGGCGCTGCCGGGCGGGGAGGACGGCGCGCGCCTCCCGGGCGACGGCGTCGGCCAACTCCTCGTCCCGGGAGAGGAAGTGCAGCGCCCAGCCGAGCGCCGAGGCCGAGGTGCCGATGCCGCCGGTGAGCATGGTGACGACCTGGTCGCGCATCTCCCGGTCGGTCAGCCCCTCCCCGATCATCAGCGCGAGCAGGTCCTGAACGCCGCCGTCCCCGGTGCGTCCGCCGCCGCGCCGCTCCTCGATCGCACCGGCGACCTCCGCGCTCACGGTGCGGCAGGCGTGCCGGAACCGGCGGTTGGCCCGCGTCGGGACCCGGTCGAGCCAGCGGAACGGGGAGCGCATCTGCCGGCCGATTCCCTGGTGGAAGTCCGGGTAGACGGCGGCGATCCGGGCCACCGCGGCCGAGGGGCCGTCCGCGGAGAACATCGTCCTGGTGATGATCCTGGCGATCAGCTGGTAGGCGTACTCCTCGACCTCGATCACCCGGCCGTCCCGCCAGCCGCCCGCGGTGGCGTGGATCTCCTCCAGCATCACCGGCAGGTAGCGGTCGAAGGCCTCCGGCCGGAACGCGGGCTGGAGCTGCCGCCGCTGCCGCCGGTGCACGTCGCGGGACGTGGAGCCGAGCCCGTCGCCCAGGAACCAGCGCAGCTTGTCGAAGAGCGGCCCGCCCTTGTCGAAGTGCCGGGTGTCGGTCAGCACATGGTGGAACAGCTCGGGGGTGCAGACCATCACCGCCCGCTGCGGCCCGAGCCGGAGCTCCACCAGCTCCCCCTGCTCGGCCAACGAGCGCAGGAACGGCAGCGGATTGCGGAACAGCGCCGGGACGTGCCCGAGCAGCGGAACGGCGCCCGCCGCCCGGGCGAAGCGGTGGGCGGCGGTACTGGTCGTGGTGGTGTTCGCGGTGGGTGCCGTCATGTCTCCCCGTTCGACGCAGGGCGGAAATCCGGAGCCGACGGGCAGTCCCGCCGTCCGGGGGGCAGTCAATCTGGCACCCGACATCAGGAGTTGAGAAGGCCGAACCCGATCCGAAAATATGTCTCGGGACCGTTTCCAGCCGCCATGACGCACGCTGCCACAATCCACCGATCCAGCACGGCCCGGGAAGCGAAAACCCCGCCGCCGCTGCCAGCGGAGGCGGGGAGGTGAGTCAACCTTCCGGGAGGGCGAGAGCGAGCACCCGGTCCGGCAGTACGGCGGCCGACGCCTGTGGGAGGACTTCGAGCAGGCCCTCGCCTGGTGGCACGAGGCGGGCGAGCCCGGCATCCAGCGCCTCGGACTGACCGTCACCCCGGACGGCTGGCACGCCTGGCTCGACGAACCGGCCCAGGCGGTCTGACCGGCCGGCCCGCGCGGCAAAGGCCGTTGCCCGCCGTCGGGCCCCGTGAGAGCATCGGGCCTCAGCGGTCCGTCCCTTCTGGTTCGCGTGTCCACGCGGACGACGGGAGACGGACCGTTGCCATGTCCAAGGTTCCGAGCAAGCGCCGGGATCCGCGAACGACGGGTACGGTTTGATGCACACCACAGCGCCGACGGAGGCCCGCATCGAGGATGCGGGCAACGTCCTGGTCGCGCCTTCGACGGTGCACGATCACGATGTCGCCAGGGAGTTCTTCGGGTCCGTCGTCACGCCGGAGGAGCTTGCCTCCGGCTCGCCGGACCTCGCGGGGAGGACCGTCTACCTCTGGGGCGATGCGTCCGGGGCCGACGGGCGCCGACTGCGGTCGGCTGACCGGGTGTTCGTCGTCCGGGAGCTGTCGCCCGGTCACCACGAGGACACCGAGGACATCGAGGGCATCGAGGACAGCCAGGGCATCGGGGACGTCGTCGGCCTCGGCCGGGTGCCGCTCCGGGTGCACGGCGTCGGCGTGTTCTACCCCCGCTTCTTCGGGCTCGACGCCGACCACTTCGGGCGGATCCGCGCCGAGCACGCGTTCCAGGACCTGACGGAGTCCACCAAGCCCGGAAAGGCCCATCGGACCGGGATCTACCTGACGCCCGTCACCCAGGACGGGGACGAACTGCACTTCCGTCTGCTCCGGTGCTCCACGAACCTCTCGGGGCCGACCGAGGGCTTCCGCCCGACCGACCGCGACATCGTGGACGCCCTGAACCGCGAGGCCGCCGCCGTCTTCCGGAACCACGCGCCACTGAACCACGTCCTCGCGCAGACCTACCACAACACCCTTGCCACGGCTGAGCGCAAGCAGTCCAAGGCCAAGATCTCGTCGCACGCCGACAAGACCAAGGACATGCCCGCCAACGGCGTCATGGCCTTCTGCACCTTCTACGACGGGCTCGACAAGCTGCAGCCGCTGGCCGGGGACTCCTTCGACTACGGGGTGGGGAAGGCCAGCGGGCTGACCAGGCTCCACTTCCGTCTCAAGGATCCGACCGGAGAGCTCGACGGAGCCGCTCTCCCCGCGCAGTTCACCGTGACCCTCTATCCCGGCTCCGTCCTCTTCATGCCGCTGTCCACCAACCGCCTGTACACGCATGAGATCCGGCCCGGTGCGCTGGACGCCGGGCTGCTGCCGACCCGCCTGGGGTACGTGGTGCGCTGTTCGAGCGCCGAAGCCGTCCACAAGGACGGCCGGACCTTCCTCAAGGCGGGCGGGGAGCTGGTGCGGCTGGGGCCGCCCACACCGGAGGGCATGGACGAGCTGCGCAGGCTGTACGCCGAGGAGAACCTGACCTCGTCCTTCATCGACTACGGCGAGGGGTTCCTCTTCAGCATGAACTCGGGAGACTACCTTGCCCCCCGCGTCTAGGATTTCGGACCGGGTCCTCTCCTGCGCCCTGCCGCGCGAGGGTGACCTCTTCGCGGAGCTCACCGCGGCGACCCGCTGGGAGGACGTGGGGAAGGGCCGACGGGGCGCCGTGCTCACCAGGGTCGACGAGGCGGGCGACGCGCCCCTCGTCCGGACGACCACCCGGTACGGCACCCCGGCGCAGCGGTTCCGGGCGGTGCACGAGCGGCTGGCGCAGCGGGTCCGGGAGCGCGCGGCGCTTCCGGTCGGCTTCAACAACGCCCTCATCGAGACCTACACGGACGCCTACCGGACCATGGGCAGCCATTCCGACCAGGCCCTCGACCTGGCCGACGGGTCGTTCATCGCCGTCTTCTCCTGCTACCGGCATCCCGACGCGGGCCCGCCGAGGAAGCTGGTCTTCGAATCGAAGGAGGACGACGGCGAGACCTTCGAGGTCCCCCTCCACGACCACGGCGTCGTGGCGTTCTCCGTCGGCTCCAACCGGCGGCTCCGGCACAAGATCGTGCTGGACGCGCCCGCCCCCGCGGCGGACAACGCGTGGCTGGGCGTGACCTTCCGGACGTCGAAGACCTTGGTTCGCTTCCGCGACGGACATCCGCACCTCCCCGACGGCGCCCGCCTCGTGCCCGCCGACGAGGAGCAGCGGCAGGAGTTCTACCGGCTGCGGCGCCGCGAGAACCGGGAGACGGACTTCGGCTACCCCCCGCTGACGTACACCATCAGCGAGAGCGATCTGCTGCCGCCCGTCTGACCCCGGCAGCCGACCGCCGGGGTCCGGATCCGCGCGCCTGGTCCGAGGTCAGGCCGGCTCCTGCTCGGCCTCCACCTGGGCGTTCCACTCGCGCTTGGCCGCCCGCCAGGCTTCGTCGTTCTGGCCGAAGCGCCAGTAGCCCGAGGCGGACAGCCGCTCACGCGGAACGCCGTGCTCCAGGCGCAGTTGGCGCCGCAGCTCCTTCACGAAGCCCGCCTCCCCGTGGACGAAGGCCGACACCGTCCCGGCGGGGAACTCCAGCGCGCGGACGGCTTCGACGAGGGCCTCGCCGACCGGGCGATCGCCGCGGTGCAGCCAGGTGAGCTCGACGGCGGCGGGCGAGACGATCTTCTGTTCCTCCGCGGCGTCGGCGACCTCGATGAAGGCGTGCACCACGGCACCGGCCGGCATCCGCTCCAGGGACGCCGCGATCGCGGGCAGCGCGCTCTCGTCGCCGGCGAGCAGGTGCCAGTCGGCGTCCGCTTCCGGGGCGTAGCCGCCGCCGGGGCCCAGGATGCGCACCGTCTCCCCCGGCTGCGCCCGGGCGGCCCAGGGCCCGGCCAGGCCCTCGTCGCCGTGCACGACGAAGTCGACGGTCAGTTCGCGCAGCGTCGGGTCCCAGGCCCGCACGGTGTAGGTGCGGGTGACCGGCCACTGCTCGCGCGGGTACTCCTCGCGGATCCGCGCCAGGTCGAACGGCTCCGGGTAGGTCGTGTTCGCGGGTGCGAAGAGCACCTTGACGTAGTGGTCGGTGAATTCGGTGGCGTCGAAGTCGTCCAGCCCTTCGCCGCCGAGGACCAGGCGCACCATGTGCGGCGTGATCCGTTCGGTGCGCAGCACCCGCGTCTCGCGGGCGCGCGGCGTCCTGCGGGTCGGCTGATCGGTCATGGGGTCCCCCGGTCATGTCGTCAGATCGATCAAACGGTTAGGCTTGCCTAAGTTAGCAGGTCCGGCCTGCGGACGGATCCCACCCCGGGGCGACGTCGATCAGCGGCCGCCGGCCGGGTGGTGGACGCTGAGGTCGCCGTGCGCCCGCAGGGCGCCGGCCAGGTCGCCGGGCCCGTCCCGCAGCACGGCGTCCAGGAAGGCCAGGGTGGCCGCGGCGACGACCCGGGGACTCCCGGTGCGGCCCAGGGAGCCGACGATCGAGGGCACGGGCGGCAGGTAGAGCGGGCCGTCCATGAAGGTGAGGTGCGCGGCGCCGGGGATGGTGAGCCGGTAGCTCGTCGCGCTGCCGGCCTGCAGGGCCTCGGTGAGGCGGGACAGGTAGCGCGGGTCGGTTCCGGGGGTGACGGCCTGGGTGAGCGCGAGCGTCGGCTGGACGAGGGCGGGCGAGGCGGGGCCGTGCGGGTAGCCGTCCAGGTCGATGACGGCGCGGAACCGGCGGTCCTGCCGGGCCGCTTGGAGGGCGGCGGCGCCGCCCATGGAGTGGCCGGTCACCGCGACCCGGCCGGTGTCCAGGCATCCGGTCAGCGGGTCGGATCCCTCGCCCCGGTCCAGGCGTTCCAACTGGCCGAGGACGAAGCCGAGGTCGGCGGCCCGGACGGCCGTCCAGCCGGCCGCCAGCTCCTCGTCCTTGTCCGGGTCGCCGCTGGAGGAGGTCTCGGTGGTGATCGTCCGGCCGTCGGTGAGCAGGACGGCGGCGGAGTCGTACGGGTGGTCGAGGGCGGCCACCAGGTAGCCGTGGCTGGCCAGTTCCTCCGCCCAGGCGGTGTTCTGGGTGCGCACCCCACCCGACCCGGGTGAGAACAGCACGACGGGGAACCGGCCCCCGCCGCCGTCCACCGGCGCGTCGAACACCGCGTGGGAGTGGGCCCGCGGCACACCGTCGACCAGGAAGCCCGGCAGGCCCACCCCCCGGGCGAGGGCCTCGGAGACGGTGCGCGCCTCCTCCTCCGTACGGCCGAGGTACTGGGCCCGCGGCGTGTCCGCGGGGCTCTTCCGCGCGGGGTACCAGAGCTGGACCACGACCGTGCGCCGGTCGTCCGGGTCGGCGGTGAAGGTCTCCGGGCGGCCCTGGTCGGTCCACTGCACCACCCTGGTGCCGACCGCGAACTCGCCGGTCGGCTCGGGGAACCGGGGCACGGGAAAGGCCCAGGCGGCCACCGGGGCCGTGGCGATCAAGCCGACGCAGGCGAGCGATCCCGGCAGCGCAAGCCACCAGCGGGCCCGCCACGACGGCCGGCCGGTACGGCGTCGCAGCAGCGGGGCGACGGCGAACGGCGATGCCAGGGCGGCGCCGGCCGGCACGGGCAGCAGCTGCCAGCGGATCCCCGTGACGGCCAGCACCAGCACGGACAACAGCAGCACCGCCCCCGCCGCGATCGTGACGCGCGGGCGGGCGGCCGGTGGAAGCCAGCGTGCCACCACCAGGGCGAGGGCGGCCGACAGGGCGAGGATTTCCGGAGGGGACATGAACAGTCCCGCGATGTTCTCGGTCACCCGGCCATGCTCGGCGCCGGGCACGCACCGTCACATCGGCCACGGGTCGCCCTCGCCGCGCCCCAGGCTGCGACCGGGGTCGGCCTCGCCTCGCCCCAGGCTGCGACCGGGGTCGTCATCCGTTGCGGCCTCCGTACGACCTGGGCAGCAGTCGAGCACACCGGACCACCGGCCGCTCTGCGACCACGGGAGGTAGCGGGGCTCCTCCTGCGGTCGTACCCCGGCCCGGGGCCATCCGCCGCTGGGCGCATGTGCGGAGACGACCCCACCGCCTACCGTGACAGGGCCGCGCCCCGGGTAGCGCGAGGCATGACACCGAATCGACGAGGACCACGTGATGACCGAGGCCGCCACGGCACCCGGCGCCCCCCAGCACCTCCGGGACCGGGCACGGTGGGCCACGACGGCCGCCGGCCGCTGGAGCTCCCGACTGCCCTCCACGGCCTGGGACTCGCTCCTGTCGGCCCTCCTCCTCGTCAACGTCGTGACCACGCGCCCGGCGCAGGAGCTGCCGCTGCCCCTGGCCCTCACCGCCGCCCTCACCCTGCCGCTGCTGTGGCGGCGCCGGGCCCCGCTCACGGTGTTCGGCACCGTGGCGGCCACGGCCTTCGCCCAGTGGCTGCTCGGCATCCAACTCCCGGCGGACGTAGCCCTGTTGGTGGCCCTGTACGCGGTGGCCGCGCACGCGGGTCACGGGCGCCGCCGGTACGACACGCTGATCGCCGCCGCCGTCGTCGAGGCGGGGGTCCTGCTGGCCTGCCTGCGCTGGACGACGGACGGCGCGTTCCTGACCCCCTTCGTCGCGGTCACCGCGACGACCGTCGCCGCCGCCGTCCTCGGGGTCAACGTGCGGACCACGCGCGCCTACCTCGCGGCCGTCGAGGATCGGGCCGTACGGCTGGAGCAGGAACGGGAGCGGCAGGCACGACTGGCCGTCGCCGAGGAGCGGACCCGCATCGCCCGCGAGATGCACGACATCGTCACCCACAACCTGTCCGTGATGGTCGCGCTCACCGACGCCGCCGTCTACGCCCAGCACCGGTCGCCCGACCGGGCCACCACCGCGATGCTCCGGATCTCCGAGACGGGCCGGCAGGCCCTGACCGACATGCGGCGCTCCCTGGGCGTCCTGCGCACCGACGAACCGGACGCGGCGCGCCACCCCCTGCCCGGCATCGCCCAACTGGCCGCCCTCGCCGACCAGATGGGGGCCGCCGGGCTGCCGACCCGGCTCGCCGTCCACGGCCCGCACGCCCACGTACCCGCCACCGCCCAACTCACCGTCTACCGCCTGGTCCAGGAAGCCTTGACCAACACCCTCAAGCACACGCCCGCCGGCACCCACGCGAAGGTCCTGGTCCGGTGCACCACCGGGACCGTCGCCGTCGAGGTCACCGACGACGGCCCCCGCGCGCCGCGTCCCGCCGCCGTCCCACCGTCCGGCCACGGCATCCCCGGCATGCGCGAGCGCGCGGCCGCCTACGGCGGAACGCTCGCGGCAGGCCCGCTCCCGGGCGGCGGCTGGGGAGTCCGCACCCGTCTCCTCCTCGACAGCGGCGGAGCGGCGTCCGCATGACCATCCGCATCCTGATCGCCGACGACGAGGCGCTGCTCCGCATGGCCTTCAGCACCGTCCTGGACGCCCAGCCCGACATGGCACCGGTCGGCGAGGCCGCGGACGGCGCCCAAGCCGTCCGCCTCGCCCGGGAGTTGCGCCCCGACGTGGTCCTGATGGACGTCCGGATGCGCCCCCAGCCTGGCGGCCGGGAGGTGCCCCCAGGGACGGACGGGATCGAGGCGACCCGCCAGGTCATCGAGGTGTCCCCGCGGAGCAGGGTGCTCATCCTCACCACCTTCGACCTGGACGAGTACGCCTTCGCCGGGCTCAAGGCCGGAGCCTCCGGCTTCCTGCTGAAGAACACCAGGCCCGAGGAGCTCCTCACCGCGATCCGCAACCTCGCCGCCGGCGACGCGGTGCTCTCCCCCCGGATCACCCGCCGCCTGCTGGAGGACCTCCGCCCGCACATCCCCGGCGGCCCGGACGCCCCCGGCGCCCGCGGCCGCGCCCGCGCCCGCGGCGAACGCGAGCAGCAGGACGAACGCGACGAGCGGCTCGCCCGGCTCAGCGCCCGCGAACGCGAGGTGCTGGTCCAGGTGGGCCGCGGCCTGTCCAACACCGAGATCGCCGCCGCCCTGTACCTCGCGGAGGCGACCGTGAAGTCCCATCTGGGGCGGATCCTGCACAAGCTCGAACTCCGCGACCGCATCCAGGCCGTGGTCTTCGCCTACGAGAACCGTCTCGTCGAGCCGTCCTGACGCCCCAGCGCCCGAAGACGCGTCACCACGCCGTGGATCCCGTCCTGACCTCGGATCCCGGTGGCGAGCCGGTCGGTCGCGAGGCGGTACTCGGAGCGGTGCAGGGACTGCTGCAGGAGGCGGGTGAGGCGGTCGGCGGTGAGACGGCGCAGCGGAAGGGCGGCGGGTGCCGCACCGAGGGCGGTCAGCCGGGACGCCCAGTAGGGCTGGTCCACCCTGACGGGGACGGGCAGGGTGAGGGTGGCCGCGCCGAGGGAGGCGTGGGTGGTTCCGGGGCCGGCGTGGTGCACGGCGGCCCGCACCCGGGGGAAGAGCCAGTCGTGCGGGCATTCGCCGATGGTGAGCACGTCGTCCGCGTCCTCCCCGTGGAGGCCGGCCCAGCCGGACTGGACGACGGCGCGCACCCGCAGCCTCCGGGCGGCGCTGACGATGGCGCGGCTGAGGTGTTCGCCGTCGATCCGGTTCATGCTGCCGAAGCCGAAGGAGACCGGGGCCGGTCCGCTGTCGAGGAAGTCCCGGAGCCGGGCGTCCGGCTGCCAGCCGGGTGGGCGGGCCGCCGGCCAGTACCCGGTGGTCACGTGCCCCGCGGGCAGGCGGAAGCCGGGCGGCAGGAGGGCGTCGCTGATCCCGTAGAGGACCGGCCGCTCCCGCAGGGTGCGCAGCACGCGGGTCGCCTGACGCACCGGCGTCCCGAGGCTGCCGGCCAGCCGGGTGAGCGCGGGTGCGTACATCGGGTGGAGCAGCGCCTTCGCGGCGGTGTCGGCGGCGAGGTGCTGCCTCCAGGGCAGGGCCGACATCAGCCGTGGGAGGACCATGGCGTGCGAGACGGTGTACACCCCGAGGCAGGGCAGGCCCAGCCCGTCGCCGATGACCGCGCAGAGGGGGTGCAGCAGCGGGTGCGCCAGGAGGACGTCCGCCCCGTCGTCGGCTGCTTCCAGCAGGGTGCGTGCCGCCGTGCCGGCGATGTCCTGGCCGTTGCGCAGCCGCTCGCGCCAGGGCTTGTGCCGGGCCATCAGCTCTTCCTGGTGGTCCAGCGGCATGCTGCGCACGGGCAGGCCGTGCTCGGCGAAGCGCGGCGCGTGGCGGCGGGAGGTGGCGACGGTGACGTGGTGGCCGGCGTCCCTGAGCCCGAGGGCCAGGCCGGTGTAGGGGGCGATGTCGCCGGTGGTGCCCCAGGTGGCGAGGAGGACGCGCAGCGCGTCGTCCGGTGGCGGGTTCACGGTGGCTCGGTGCTCCCGGGTGGCAGGGGTGTCGGGCGTGAGTGTCGGGGGCGGATCGTTGCGGCGGCGGATCGTTGCGGGGGCGGATCGTTGCGCGGGCTCAGGGCCGCAGGACTGTGGTGCCCGGCGTGGTCAGCGGCTGCCCGTGCAGGAAGCGGCTGATCAGGTCGGCGAAGTCGCGGTCGCGTTCCATGTGGAGCAGGTGGTCGGCGTCGTCCATGACCGCGAAGGTCACGTCGGTGATGGTGTCGGCCACGGCGCGGTTGTCGTCGACACCGGTGATGGTGTCGTGTTCGCCGACCCCGACGAGCGCGGGTGTGTGCCGGATTCCGCCGGGCGGCAGCAGGCCGTCGAGTAGGAGGTGTCCGCGCTCGCGGACGTAACGGACGAGCGGGTCGTGCGGAGAGGACGTCAGCTGGTTCAGCAGGACCCGGGCGGCGGCCCGGATCTCCAGGACCTGCCGACCGGCCCGGGGGTTCGTCAGCAGGCCGACCAGCCGCTCGGCGGCTTCCCGGTGGGAGCCGAGGGGGGTCCCGAGGCGGTCCGCCCGCGCGGCGTGCGCTCCTTCCCGGGCCTCGTGGCCGCGGAGGGCGGCTTCCCGGCGCAGCCCCTCGTGGATCAGGGCCGTCAGGCGGGCTCCGGCGCGCGGCGCGGCGCCGAAGATCATCAGGTGGCTGACCCGGGACGGGTGGCGCTGGGCGAGTCGGTAGGCGACCGGGTAGCCGGAGGAGACGCCGAGGGCGGCGAACCGCTCGATCCCGAGGTGGTCCGCGGCCCGGAGCGCGGCACCGGTCAGGTCGTCCCAGCCGAGATCGGCGTGCCCCCGCCCGGGCGTACGGGCGGGCGGCAGGTCGGGGATGAGCAGCGGGTGCCGGTCGGCGAGGTGGCGCTCCAGCCGCGCCCAGGAACGGCGGTCCTGCAGGCCGCCGCCGAGCACCAGCAACGGAGCCGCGTACGGTCCGGTGCCGGGGGTGACGAGCCGGCAGGGGTAGGTCGTGCCCCGCCAGGGGACGAGGTGGTCCTCCGCGGTGGTGGCGGTGCGGGGCGGGGCCGTCATGCGGTGGCCCGCCGGTGGCCCTCGATGAACTCGGCCAGCTCGGCGATCGTCGAGGTGGCGGACAGTTCGGATTCCCTGATGACCAGGCCGTGGTCCTCCTCCAGGATCATGGCGAGGATGGCCACGGCCATGGAGTCGACGCCCGCTTCGGCGAGGGTCGCCCCGGGGGTGACCGGACCAGCCGGCAGCGCGGCCTTGTGGGTGAGGACGTGGATGACGGTGGTGAGCATGTCCGGCATGGGACCGGGCCCTCCCGAGTGGCGTGTCAGGGACGAAGAGTGAGGTTGTGTCTTGGGCGAAGGGTGAGGTGGGATCAGGGGCGCAGGGCGAGGTGCTGCGGCCAGGTGACGGTGGTCGCGGCCCAGGACAGGCCGCTGCCGAAGGACACCAGGACGGTGCGCTGACCGGGGGCCAGGGAGCCCTGCGCGGCCGCGTGGGCCAGCAGCAGGGGCACCGACGCCGCGGCGGTGTTGCCGACGGTCTCGATGTTGGTGGGCATCCGCTCCACGGGGAAGTCCAGGTCGGCGGCGACCGCGCGCATGATGGTCGCGTTCGCCTGGTGGGCGACGAGGACGTCGACCTCGTCCAGGGTCCAGTCGGCGGCCGCGACCGCCGCCCGTACGGCGTCGCTCATGCGGCGCACGGCCTGCTTCAGCACGTCGCTCCCGCTCATCCGCAGGAAGAGCTCGCCGCGCTTGTCGACGGGCAGACGCTGCCGGGCGCCGCCCGCCGGAATGGCGATGATGTCCGCCATGGTGCCGTCGCTGCCCCACACCGTCGGGCCGAAGGTCGGCGCCTCGCCCGGTCGGGCGGCCCGCAGCACGGCGGCTCCGGCGCCGTCGCCGAACAGCGGCGCGGTGGTGAGGTCGTCCGGGTCGACCATGGCCGAGGCGCTCTCCGCGCCGATGACCAGCACGCTGCGCGCGCTCGCGGAGCTGATCAGCCCGCGGGCGAGTTCACAGGCGTACAGGAAGCCGGAGCAACCGGCGTTGAGGTCGAACGCGGGGATGCCGGTCAGGCCGAGCAGGGACGCCACCTCGGGGGCACCGGCGGGGCAGAGCCGGTCGGGCGTGGTGGTCGCGAGGATGAGCGCGTCGGCCTCGCCCGCCCCGGCCGAGTCGAGGGCCCGGCGGCCGGCCTCCGCGGCGAGATGGACGGTCGCGGTGCCCGGGGTGACCCGGCGCCGCTGGGCGATGCCGATGCGGCGGTGCACGAAGGCGGCCGTCTGCGGTGTCATGACCTGGCTGTTGTCCACCACCGTCGGCGGGAGCCAGCTGCCGAGTCCACACAGCACGGTGTGCGTCAAGTCCCCTCCTGGAGAGCCTTCCTGGGCGGCCGGGGGGCCGCGGTGATCGGGAACCGTTCAGTCGGCCGTCGCGGTCACGGCCGCGTGCGCGCGCGGGACGGGCGGTGGCGGCGCCGGGTCGGCGAGCAGATAGGGCAGCGCGGCGGTGGGCCGGCCGGTGAAGTGACGCATCACCAAGTCGGCCGCCTCCCACTGCCGTTCCATGAAGACCCAGTGGTCGGCTTCCGGGATGACGGCGAAGCGGCTGTCGCCGACGGTGGTGGCGAACTCGCGCTGCTCGGCCGCGGAACTGATGGTGTCGTGCTCCCCGCAGAAGACCAGGGTGGGCACCCCGTCCAGCCGGCCCACCGGGTCCAGGTTCTCGATCACCGACCGCTCCATCGTGGCGAATCCGTGGGCGGTGCCGCTCACGGCCCGCAGCGTCAGCCGCCGCACCAGCCGGTGGACGACGTCCCGGTTGCGGACGGGCGCCCTCCCCTGCGGGCACAGGAACATCTCCATGAGTACGTCCACGAGGCCCTCGGCGTCCCCGGCGGCCATCCGCTCCGCGCCGCGCCACCACAGCGCCGTCAGCCGGTCGCCGATCCGCACCGGCATGCCGCCCAGCGCGAGCCGGGCGATGCGCTCGGGGCGGCGCTGTGCGCAGCGGTGGGCGACCGCGGCGCCGAAGGAGTAGCCGAGCAGGTTGACGCGGTCGGCCCCGAGGTCGTCGAGCAGGGCCTCCACGACCTCGCACATCGTCTCCATCCCCTGGTCCGGGCGCAGCGGCGTCGACTCGCCCGCGCCCGGCAGGTCCACGGACACCAGGTCCCCGAAGGGCAGGACGTGCTGCTGGAGGACGGACCAGCCGTTCATGCCCTGCAGCACTCCCCCGATCGCGAGGACCGGCGGGATCGACGGGGCGTCGGCCCGGACCACCTGGTACGAGAACGACAACCCGTCGTGGGTGAGCCTGCGGACGGTCACTCCGCTCATGGTCTTCCTCCAACCGATCACGGGCACGACGGCCCTGCCCGAGCCGATCAGCCGCGCGCGGCCACGCGCTCCGGGGCGGCGCCCGAGCCGGCCAGCGCGGCCTCGACCAGATCCGCGGTCTCCCGCAGCGTCAGCCGGCCGGTCGCGTCCGAGTCGTCCAGCTGGACGCCGTAGTGGTCGGAGAGCGTGACGAACAGCTCCACCTGGGCGATGGAGTCCAGCGCGAGGTCGGAGAAGCACGCCTCCGGGGTCAGCTCCTGCAGCGGCACGTCGAAGGCCTGCGCCAGGTAGCCGGTGATGAAGTCCAGCGGTCGCCGGTCGAACATGTCCATGGGTCTGCTTCCTTCCGTTCCTTCTCGGTCAGTGCCTTCTGGATCGCGGGCCCGGATCTCCCGGGTCCGGGACCTGCCGAATCAGGGTCCGCCGAACCTGTGTCCGCCGAACCTGGGTCCGCCAGAGCGGGGACCGCCGGATCGGGGACCGCCGAACCTGGGACCGCCGGGTCAGCGTTCGCCGGATCAGGACACCGGCGGGATGTCCGGCCAGGTCATCGCCACCGCACCCCACACCGCGCCGCCCCCGAAGGCGGTCAGCAGCGCGCGGGCCCCCGCGCCGACGGACTTCTGCCGCACCACGTCGTCCATGACCAGCGGGATCGAGGCGGACGAGGTGTTCCCGACCTCGCGGATGTTCCCCAGCCGAGCGGACGGGCGGACCCCGACGAGGTCGGCCACCTTGTCGAGGATGCGCTGGTTCGCCTGGTGCCCGACGAACGCCTCGACGTCCTCCGCCTCCCAGCCGACCGCCGCCAGCGAGGACCGGGACACCTCCGTCATGCGCCGCACCGCGTGCGCGAACATCTGCGGCCCCTGCATCCGCAGACACCGCGCCCCGTGCCCCGCCGCCAGTCGGGTGTCCGGCCACCGGGCCCCGCCGGCCGCGATCACCGCCAGGTCCTTCTGCGTGCCGTCGCTCCCCAACTGGGCGGCCAGCACGGCGCCTGCCTCGTCGGCGGTCCCACGACGCAGCACGACGGCCCCGGCGCCGTCGGCGAAGACGACCGCCGTCCCCCGGTCCGCCATGTCCGTGATCGTCGACAGGGTCTCCGCACCGATCAGCAGCACGGTCTCCGCGGCGCCCGCCCTGATCCACGCGTCACCGGCCGCGACCGCGTACACGAAGCCCGAGCAGGCCGCCGCGATGTCGAAGGCCGGCACCGTACCGAGGCCCAGCTGCGCCGCGACCCACGGCGCCGTCGCCGGGGAGTGGTGGTCGGGGGTCGTCGTGGACACCACCACCAGGTCCACCTTCGCCACCCCCGCGCTGCGCAGCGCCCGCTGACCGGCCCGCACCGCGAGGTCCCCGGTGCTCTCCCCCGGCCCGACCCAGCGGCGTGCCTCGATCCCGGTCCTCGACCGGATCCACTCGTCGTCGGTCTCCAGCAGGGCCAAGGGCTCGTCGGTGTTGCGCACCACCCGTGACGGCAGGTGCGACCCCGTCCCGATGACCACTGCGGCCGGGCAAGCTGACAACACGTCCCCCTGGAAAAGGTCGTTGCGGGTCGAAACCCCCAGGAGTCTCCCGTCACCCGGCTCGACGAAGCCCCCTGTCGGACGGACTCGCCCCGCCACTCACACCACCGGGGGGTGCCCGCTACGCCGTCCGGCCGCATCCGGGTTTACGGCCCGCGCGGCCAGGGGGTCACGACCGGGACGAAACCGGCCTGACCCGCGAGGGCGTGCGCCGCGGAGCTACTCCCAGAGCCCGGAGCAGCTGTATCCGGTGGTCGACCTCTCCGGCCCGGTCCTGATGTGGAAGCTGGTGATGTGCCCGTGGCAGATGCTGCCGTCGGGAGCGACCTCCAGCAGCGACGCATCGACGAGGAGCCGGTTGACCTCCCGTCCCTCGGCCTCGGTGATGCGCCGGAGGAACGCGCGCGGGCCCTTGTGGAACTCGTCCCAGTCCTCCTCGGTGAACTCGACCTCCCAGAACTCGATCTGGTGGTCCTCCCCCTGGTACCTGGGCACGAACGCGGCCATGGTCGATCACCCCGCGATCGTCGTGAACGGTCCCGCAGTTCCAGGCTTCCGCTCGCCGACTCTCCCTGCAACCGCGGTCACACGGGGTCACCGATGAGCGCCGCCGCTCCGGGACCGGCCGCCTGACGACCGCACCGACCTGCGACCGACAGCCACCACCAGCGCAGACCCGCCGCCTCGTCACGACGTGCGGCTGGCCTGACCAGGGCCCTAGAGCGCCAGGGTCTGCCAGCCCCGGGTGATCCGGTCGTGGAGCGCGGCCGGGTCCGGGGCGCCCTGCGGGGCTTCCGCCAGGGCGGCCAGCAGGGCGGCGCCGTCGGCGGGGCGCTGCGCCGGGTCGAGGGCCAGCGCGCGGGTGACGACGGCGGCGAGCGCCGGGTCCAGGGCCGACACGGCCGCCATCGCCGCCGGTTCGGGGCCGGTCTCCACGATCCGGCGGATCACCGCGCCGGTGCTGGTCGCCGCGAACGGGCTGGCGCCGTGCGCCGCGCACACCACGCAGCACGCCCAGGCCCAGACGTCCGCCGCCGTACCGACCCGCTCGTCACCGAACTGCTCCGGCGCCATGTACGTCAGGGTGCCGGGGCCGCCGCCGGTCATGGTGAGCCGGGTGCCGTCCACGATCGCCGCGATGCCGAAGTCGAGCAGGCGCGGGCCCGCCGTGGTCAGCATGACGTTGGCCGGCTTGAGGTCCCGGTGCACCAGCCCGAGCCGGTGCACGCCGGACAACGCCACCGCGAGCGCCAGGGCCAGGGAGCGCAGCGCCTCCGCCGAGCGGATCGGCCCCTGCTCGCGCAGGTGGGCGTCGAGCGGCCGGCCGTCCAGCAACTCCATGGCCAGGTAGGGCCGTCCGGCGTCGACCCCCGCGTCGAGCACCCGCGCGGTGTAGGCGCCCGGCACCATCGCGAGCACCTCGGACTCACGCTGGAAGCGCCGCAACAGCTCGGTGTCGCCGAGGAGTTCGAGGTTGATGGTCTTCAGCGCGACCTGCGTCGCCGAGCCCTGCCGCTGGGCCAGGTAGACGGTGCCCATGCCGCCGGAGCCGATCCGGCCGAGCAGCTGGTAGCCGCCGATGGTACGCGGCTCGTGCGGGCTGAGCGGCTGCCCGACGGGCGGCACGAACGGCTGGACGGGCGGCTGCGCGGGCGGCTGCACCGGCGGGCCGGCCGGGACGTGCTGCGTCGGAACGTACGGCGCGGGGACGTACGGCGCCGGGACGTACGCCGGCGGCGGGGTGGCCGGTGCCGCCGCGGCCACCGGGGCGGCCGGGGCGGCCGGTACGCCGGCACCCGACACGGGGACGACCGGCTCGTGCCGCCTGCTGGTGACGGTCGCACCGATCTGGAACAGCAGCACGGCGAAGACCAGCCAGTACGGCAGTGCGAACACCCCGAGCAGCGCGCGCAGGGCGAGCATGCCGTAGATCCGGCGCCAGATGGCAGGCGCCGAGCGGACCTCCGTCGGCATCCGGACCGTCATCAGGTTGCGCTGGGTCAGGAACCAGAACAGCAGCCAGAGCACCAGGGCCGAGATCACCGGGACGAGGTACCAGAGCCTCGCCGTGTGCAGGGCCATGTGCGAGTCCATGCCCAGGTAGCGCGCGTTGTCGGTGTCGATCGGCTCCCGCATGATCCGCAGGGTGTGGGAGTCACCGAGGAACAACAGGGCTTCCACCCCGGCCGCGAAGGCCAGCCCCACCGCCGGCGCCGCGATGAACGGCGCCCGGCTGACCGCCGCGCCCGCCCCCACGGCCGCCGCCGCCCGCTGCCGCGTCGCCCGCTGCACCCACAGCAGCACCGGAAGCGTCACCACCCGCACCACCAGCAGCACCAGCAGGAGGACCACCGGTCCCACCATGGCGACTATCTGCATGTCTCCCCCTCGGCCGAACGCGCACACGGAGTATAGGGGCGCCGACGAGCACCCGTCCGCCGCCTGAATCCCCCGGGTCCAACCCTGCCCAGCGCCCCAGGTCAGCCGCCTCGAACACCGCCCGGCGCTGGGCCATCCGGTTGTTCTTCGTCCGACCCGACGGGCTGGTACGCGGCCGCTCGCCCGACCACCCGGGCACGATGCAGGCTGCACACGCCCGATCGGACCGAGGAGACCAGTTGTTGCCGCGTGGGAATGGACGGCCCGGATCGACGCACCCCAGGAGACCACGGCGACGCCTCGGGCCGACAGGAGTCCACGCCTGGACGACACTTCCCGCGCTGCCGACCCCGCGGAACGGTCTTGCGGCGGCGACCACCACCTGCCCGCCCGGCGAGACCGGCACCTGCGTCTACGCCTTCGGCGGCTTGGCCGCCGGCAACGTCGTGGGAACGCTGGAGGCGCTCGACCCGCCCGAGGGCGATCCGTCCCCCTGACCCGCCGAGGCCGGGAACCTTCACGCCTCCGCGAAGTGATCAGCCCGGTGCCACGGTCTCCGCACAAGCCCATGCCGGTGCCGTGCCCGCCCCGAGGGACCCCGGGGCGGGCACGGCACCCCGTGTGGACACTGTGCCGGAGGAACCGCCATGGCCCGGAGTTCGGCAAACGGTCCGCCGCCAGGCCCCACGCCCGGGCGGCGAACCGTTTCCTCGCAGCTCACGCTAGGTGCGGCCGAACGCCCGTCCGCCCGCGTTGACGCGTCCTTGACGCGGCCGGGGGCCGTCTTGACGAGGCGTTCACGCGGGCGTCCGTCCGGGCGGACCGGCCGGCACGGTGCGTCAGGGACCGCGAGCTCTCCGGGTGGGACCGTCGGTCCGGCCGGTCAGAGCTTCTCCGGCTCCGGGACGCCGTTCCTGGGGGTGGGCTCGCCGCGCCGGACAGCGCCGGGCGCCCGCCGGGCGGGGTGGTCGGCCCGGGGAGCCGACGAGAGCTGCCAGGGCACGCTGATCACCATGACGCCCGGGGTGAACAGCAGCCGGCTCTTCAGCCACAGCGCCGACTGGTTGTGCAGGAAGTGCTCCCACCAGTGCCCGACCACGTACTCCGGGATGAACACCGCGACCGCCTCGCGCGGGTTGTTCCGGCGGCACTCCCGCACGTACTGGACGACCGGCTTGGTGATCTCCCGGTACAGCGAGTCCAGCACCTTCAGCGGGACGGCGACGTCGAACTCCTCCCACCGCGCGGCCAGCTCCCGGGTGTCGTCCTTCTCCACCGCGACCGTCACGGCCTCCAGCGAGTCCGGCCGGAACGCCTGCGCGTAGCCGAGCGCCCGCAGCGTGGCCTCGTGCAGCTTTGCCACCAGGACGCCCGGACCAGGCTCGGGCCCCGGGTCATCCCCGGCTCGGGTCCGGCTCAGGCGGTCCGGCCGACGAGCTGGTCGGCGAGCCTGGCGAGGCGGCTCGGGTGCCGTGACGGCGGCGTTGTCGACCGGCAGGTCCAGCGGAGGGTAGTGCCTCACCACCGTGCCGGAGCAGCCCGGCGGCCTCGGCGAGGCGGGTGAAGTCGGCGGCCGGTTCGACGAGTCGGTCCCGCCGGGCGCCGACCGCGACCAGTCGCTCGACGGCGTCCCCGGCCTCGGCGGGGCGTTCGAGCGACGGGGCGGTCGCCTACCAGGGATCCGCCGGCACCGCAGGCGGATCACGTCGAATCGACGGACTCCGCCGCCCCCGTGGCGAGTCACCCGCGCCGAGCCGCTACCGTGGGTGGCTTCCCTCCCCCGCCACCAGGAGTGCCTCCCCGTGTCCGACAGCTTCGCCCACCTGCACGTCCACACCGAGTACTCGATGCTGGACGGGGCCGCCAAGAACGGCAAGCTGTTCGCCGAGGCCGAGCGGCAGGGCATGCCCGCGATCGCGATGAGCGACCACGGCAACATGTTCGGCGCCTACGAGTTCTTCCACGCCGCCGCCAAGACCGGCGTGAAGCCGATCATCGGCATCGAGGCCTACGTCGCCCCGGGCTCGCGCTTCCTGAAGAAGCAGGTGTTCTGGTCCCCCGGCGGCCAGCGTCCGACCGGCGCCGACGGCGAGGGCGGCAAGGACGTCTCCGGCGGCGGCCGCTACACCCACATGACCATGTGGGCGCAGAACGCGACCGGCCTGCGGAACCTCTTCAAGCTCTCCTCGCTCGCGTCGATGGAGGGCTACTACATGAAGCCCCGCATGGACCGCGAGCTGATCGCCGCCAACGCCGGCGGCATCATCGCCACCACCGGCTGCCCCTCCGGCGAGGTGCAGACCCGGCTGCGGCTCGGCCAGTACGACGAGGCGGTCAAGGCCGCCGGCGCCTACCAGGACATCTTCGGCAAGGAGAACTACTTCCTGGAGCTGATGGACCACGGCCTCTCCATCGAGCAGGACGTCCGCGAGGACCTGCTGCGCCTCGCCAAGCAGCTGAACATCCCGCTGCTCGCCACGAACGACTCGCACTACGTGACCGCCGACCAGGCGGACGCCCACGACAGCCTGCTCTGCGTCGGCGTGGGCAAGAACAAGGACGACCCGAACCGGTTCAAGTTCCAGGGCACCGGCTACTACGTGAAGACCGCCGCCGAGATGCGCGAGCTCTTCCGCGAGCTGCCGGAGGCCTGCGACAACACGCTGGCGATCGCCGAGCGCGTGGAGTCGTACGAGGAGGTCTTCACCTACGTCGACCGGATGCCGCAGTTCGACGTGCCCGAGGGCGAGACCCAGGCGTCGTACCTGCGCCAGAAGATCGCCGCCGGCCTGCAGCACCGCTACGGCGACAACCCCAGCCAGGAGGTGCTGGACCGGATCGAGCTGGAGATGGGCGTGATCACCCCGATGGGGTTCGACGCCTACTTCCTCGTGGTCGCCGACATCTGCCAGTACGGCCGGGACAACGGCATCCCGGTCGGCCCCGGCCGAGGTTCGGCGGCCGGCTCGATGGTCGCCTACCTGACCGGGATCACCCAGCTGGACCCGCTCGAGCACGACCTGCTGTTCGAGCGGTTCCTCAACCCCGAGCGCATCAACCCCCCGGACGTCGACATCGACTTCGACGACCGCCAGCGCGACCAGATGGTCCGCTACGTCACCGAGAAGTACGGCGCCGCGTACACGGCGCAGGTCAACACCTTCGGCACGATCAAGGCCAAGGCGGCCGTGAAGGACGCCAACCGGATCCTCGGCTACCCCTTCTCGATGGGGGACCGGATCACCAAGGCCATGCCGCCGGACGTCATGGGCAAGGGCGTCCCGCTGGCCGACCTCTTCAACGAGAAGCACCCCCGCTACAACGAGGGCACCGAGATCCGCGGGCTGTACGAGAACGAGCCCGACGTCAAGAAGATCATCGACACCGGCCGGGGCATCGAGGGCCTGATCCGCGGCACCGGCGTGCACGCCGCCGCCGTCATCCTCTCCTCCACCCCGCTGCTCGACCTGATCCCGCTGCACATGCGGGACAAGGACGGCGTGATCATCACCGGCTTCGACTACCCGTCGTGCGAAGCCATGGGCCTGATCAAGATGGACTTCCTGGGTCTGCGGAACCTGGGCATCATCGACCACTGCATCAAGATCGTGAAGGCCAACCGCGGCGTCGACGTCGACATCGAGAAGATCCCGATCGACGACCCCACCACCTACCAGCTGCTCGCCCGCGGCGACACCCTCGGCGTGTTCCAGCTCGACGGCGGTCCGATGCGCGCCCTGCTCAAGCTGATGAAGCCCACCGAGTTCGCCGACATCTCCGCCGTCTCGGCGCTGTACCGGCCGGGCCCGATGGGCATGAACTCGCACACCAACTACGCGCTGCGCAAGAACGCCCAGCAGGAGATCGTCCCGATCCACCCCGAGCTGGAGGAGCCGCTCAAGGAGGTCCTCGGCCCCACCTACGGGCTGATCGTCTACCAGGAGCAGGTCCAGCGAGCCGCCCAGGTGCTGGCCGGCTACTCGCTCGGCCAGGCCGACCTGCTCCGCCGCGCGATGGGCAAGAAGAAGAAGGAGGTGCTGGAGAAGGAGTTCGTCCCCTTCCACGCGGGCTGCAAGGAGCGCGGCTACTCCGACGAGGCCATCCAGGCCGTGTGGGACGTCCTCGTCCCGTTCGCCGGCTACGCCTTCAACAAGTCGCACTCCGCCGCGTACGGCCTGGTCTCGTACCAGACCGCCTACCTGAAGGCGAACTACCCCGCCGAGTACATGGCCGCCCTGCTGACGTCCGTCGCCGACGACAAGGACAAGATGGCGGTCTACCTGGCCGAGTGCCGGCAGATGGGCATCCGCATCCTCTCCCCCGACGTCAACGAGTCGGTGGTCGACTTCACCGCCGTCGGCAGCGACGTCCGGTTCGGGCTCAAGGCCGTGCGCAACGTCGGCGTGCCGGTGATCGAGTCGCTGGTGAAGACCCGGAAGGAGAAGGGCAAGTACACCTCCTTCGCGGACTTCCTGGACAAGGTCGAACTGGTGGTCTGCAACAAGCGCACCGTCGACTCCCTGGTCAAGGCCGGCGCCTTCGACTCGCTCGGCCACACCCGCCTGTCGCTGAGCAGCGTGCACGAGAGCGCGATCGACGCCGTCACCGGGCTGAAGAAGCAACAGGCCATCGGCCAGGACGACCTGTTCGGCGCCCTCACCGGCGGCGACGACGCCCCCGCGATCGGGCTCGACTTCCAGCTCACCGACAACGAGTGGCCGCGCCGCCAACTCCTCTCCCTGGAACGGGAGATGCTCGGCCTCTACGTCTCCAGCCACCCGCTCGACGGCGCCGAGCACATCCTCTCCCAGAACCGCGACACCTCGATCGCCGAACTCCTCGGCTCCGGCCGCTCCGAGGGCGAGGTCCGGCTCTCCGGCCTGATCACCGGCGTCGACCGGCGCATCAACAAGGCCGGCAACGCCTGGGCGATCATCACCCTCGCCGACCGCGACGGCTCGGTCGAGGTGCTGTTCTTCCCCGCGACCTACAACCTGATGGCCGATCAGATGGTCGAGGACAACGTGATCTCGGTCCGCGGCCGCCTCAACGAACGCGACGGCTCACTGAGCATCTTCGGCCAGGAGATCACCACCCTCGACGTCTCCTCCGCCGAACTCGGCACCAAGCCGCCCGTCCAGATCACCGTCCCCCTCGGCAAGATCACCCCCAACACCGTCGCCGAACTCAAGCTCGCCCTGCAGGCCCACCCGGGCGACGTCCCGGTCCGACTGCTGACCACCAACTGGGACAAGGACACCCTCTACGAGCTCGGCTACCAGGTGAACCCCGACAACGGCCTCGCCTCGGACATCAAGACCCTCCTCGGCAACCGTTCCTGGGCGGGCACCGCGTAACGACGGGGCACGGCGTAGCCGCGCGTCGGCGCGCGGCTACGCCGGCCCGGCCGGATGCTCGGGTTCGAGGACGAAGACCGGGATGACGCGCTCGGTCTTCTCCTGGTACTCGGCGTACGGCGGATACGCGGCGACGGCCCGTCGCCACCACCGCAACCTCTCGTCCCCGGTGAGCTCACGGGCCGTCATGCCCCGCCGCTCGGGCCCGTCCTGGAGCTCCACCCGCGGGTCGGCCTTGAGGTTGTGGTACCAGACCGGGTGCCGCGGGGAGCCCCCGTTGGAGGCCACCGCCGCGTACCGCCCCTCGTGTTCCACCCGCATCAACGGAATCTTGCGGATCCTCCCGCTCGTGGCGCCGCGCATCGTGACGATGACGACCGGCAGTCCGGTGTCCCAGAGCGTCGTGCCCCGGGTACCGCCCGAACTCTCGTACAGCTCGACCTGCTCGCGCACCCACTGCACCGGATGCGGCGCGTACTCGCCCTCAAGCGGCATCGCGTTCAACCCCGTTGTCCCGTACGGATGATGTCGGGACAGTCCAGCACAGAGCGCGCGCAAACGGGAGGACGGCGCACCGCCCCGACCACGCCGGCTGCGGCGCCCGCCACGACAGCGGAAGACGAGGCACCGCGGCTCGCTCGAACGAGTGACGCGCGGCCCTCCGCCCGGGACCCGACTCAGGCTGCCCGTCATCACGACGCCCGCGCCACGCCCGCGACCGACGTACCGGGCCGGTCCGGTGCCCGGCCGGCCGGAACTGGAGGACTTCGCCGCCGCGTTCGCCGCCGACGGCACCGGAGAGGAACGCAAGACCTTCCTCTCCTGCCGACGGCGGTGACCGCGGTGGTGGCGGCAGCCGCGCGGGGCACGTCCGTGCCGGTCCGCCGCCGGAAGGCTCCGGCACCGTAGGGTCCTCTCCGACGGGACGCGGCCGGCCGGTCTACCGGACCGGGGCGTCGGAAGGACGTCGGGCCGCGGGAAGTACGAGACGAGGGGCTGGCACGCCACATGCAACAGCGCAGTCTGCGGGACCTCCAGGTGTCGGCCATCGGCCTCGGCTGCATGGGGATGTCCGCCTTCTACGGCACGGCCGACCAGGACGAGGGCGTCGCGACCATCCGGCGCGCCCTGGAGCTCGGCATCACCTTCCTCGACACCGCACAGGTCTACGGGCCGCTCACCAACGAGTCCCTGGTCGGCGAGGCCGTCCGGGGGCACCGTGACGAGTACGTGATCGCCACCAAGTTCAACTACCGCATGGACGCAGCCGTTCCGGGCGACATGTCGACCGTGGGCCGCCAGGACGGCTCGGCCGAGCACGTCCGCGGCTCCGTCCACGGCTCGCTCACGAGGCTCGGCACCGACCACATCGATCTGTACTACCAGCACCGGGTGGACCCGAACGTGCCCATCGAGGAGACCGTCGGCGCGCTCGGCGAACTGGTCGCCGAGGGCAAGGTGCGGCACATCGGGCTGAGCGAGGCGAGCGGCGAGACCATCCGGCGCGCCAACGCCGTCCACCCGGTCACCGCCGTCCAGAGCGAGTACTCGCTCTGGACCCGGGACGTGGAGGCCGAGGTGCTCCCCACCTGCCGGGAGCTCGGCATCGGCTTCGTGCCGTACTCCCCGCTCGGCCGCGGCTTCCTCGCGGGCCGCTTCAGCTCCCCGGACGAGCTCGACAAGGACGACTTCCGCCGCACCAACCCGCGCTTCACCGACGCCAATCTGGCGGCCAACCTCCGGCTCGCCGAGAAGGTCAAGGAGATCGCCGCCGAGAAGGAGGTCACCCCGGCCCAGCTGGCGATCGCCTGGGTCCTGGCCCGCGGCGAGGACCTCGTGCCGATCCCGGGCACCAAGCGCCGCACCTACCTGGAGCAGAACGCCGGCGCGGTCGACGTCGTGCTGACCGCCGAGGACCTGGCCCGCATCGACGCCGAGCTGCCCGCGGTGGCGGGCGAGCGCTACGACGAGGACGGGATGCGGTCGGTGAACCGCTGAACGACCGCCCCTGCCCGGACGAACCCCGGACGGAGGGCGGCGGGTCCGCCTCGTAGGAGGGGGACCCGCCGCCGCGGGTCGTCAGGCACCCGGCCCCCGTGCCCGGGTACGCGCGGTCAGGACCGCTCGACGGCGGCCTTGATCCGTCGGCCGAAGTCGGGAGCGTCCTTGCGGGCCGCGCGGAGCGCCGGGCCGAGCAGGACCTTGCCGAGGCCGTGGCCTTCGAGCACGTTGAAGATCCGCACCCGGGTACGGCCGTCCGGCAGCGGTTCGAGGTCGTATCCGCCCTCGGCGGTGATCAGGTTCTTGCTCTGCTCGCTCCACCGGAGGGTGCGCGGCGCCTCCACACCGGTGATCCGGAACTCGCGCGAGGTCTTCAGCCCGGCGTCCTTCACGGTGCTGCGGAAGACCGTCCCGACGGCGGTCGGGCCGTCCGGGGTCTTCGTGATCGCCAGGACCCGGGGGCTGAACTCCGGGTCGTTGCGGCCGTCGGCGAGGTAGGCGAAGACCTCCTCCACCGGGCGGTCGACCTCGACCTCGGCCTCGAACAGTCCCGACATGTCGGCTCCTTACTGTGGCCCCGCAGACCGTTCACACCCGCCCAGGATTCCAGACGGTCCCGGCCCACGCCTCCCGACCGCAAGGGCTCACGACGCCCAGCGTCCCGGGACGCGGAAACGGCCCCGCCGGGGCGCCGGCAGCGCGGGGTCGGTGGCGGGTTGGGGGGCGGTCACCTGGACGGGGGTCAGCGTCCCTGGGCGGTGAGCGTCTCGGGGCGGTGGTCGTCGCCGTGCCAGGTGGGCCAGCCGAGCAGGCGGGGGCGTTCGGTGACCCAGGCGCGGGTGTCGGGGCCGATCTCGGTGTCGATGAGGTTCTCCAGCAGGCCGCGGTAGCGCTCGACGAGGTCGCGGTGGGCGGGGTCGGGGGCCAGGTTGTGCATCTCCGCGGGGTCCTGCTCGCGGTCGTAGAGGACGACGTCGTTGTCGGCCAGCAGCGCGTCGGTGTCGGCGGGGCGGTTGGGGTTCAGCGGGGAGAAGTAGCGGCCGAAGGTATAGCGCTCGTCGCTGTAGGCGCGCAGGAAGCCGCGCTTGCTCCAATCGGGGCGCAGGTCGCCGGAGGCGACGCGCTCGGGCGCGTCGGGGTCGGCGAACTCGAACCAGAACGAGGCGTCCAGGGTGGTGATGGACTCCACCGCGTTGAGGATGCCCTGGCGGACCGGGCGGCCGTGGACGACGGGCATCAGGGACTGGCCCTTCAGGGCCGGATGGCGGGTGGCCGTCTCGGCGGTGTCCAGTCCGGCGATCTCCAGCAGGGTGGGCGCGATGTCGACGGAGGAGGCGAGGGCCTCGGTGCGGCCGCCGCCGGCCACGTCGGGGTGGGCGAGGATGAACGGGACGTGGAAGTTCTCGTCGTAGACGAGGTTGCCCTTCTGGCGCAGTCCGTGGGAACCGGCCATCTCGCCGTGGTCGGAGGTGAAGACCACCACCGTACGGTCCGCCTGCCCGGAGGCTTCCAGTGCGTCCAGGACCAGCTCGGCGCTGCGGTCCACGTCGCGGATGGCGTTGAGGTAGAAGTTCAGGCCGTCGTACCAGTGCCGGTCGTCGGCGACCGGTCCGAAGACGGTGTCGATCATCCGGGCGTACTCGGCGATCGCGGGGGCCGCGCCGGTCAGGTCGTCGTGCAGGCTGGCCGGCAGGTCGAAGTCCCAGCGGCGCCGGTAGAGAGGGATGTTCGCGGCCGCGCGGGTGACGACGGCATGGGCGAGGCCGAAGGGGAGTCGGACCTGGGGACGGCCGCCGTAGTCGAAGCTCATGATGTCGTGCGGGTTGACGAAGTTGACGGCCATGAACCACGGCTGGTCCTCGGAGACGACCGGCGCACGGTTGCGCAGCCACTTCACGGCCTGGCCGGCGATGACCGGGTCGAGCTTGAGGCCGGCCCAGGCGCCGCCGTCGATGTCGCCCCAGTCGTTGAACTCGCTGAAGCCGTAGGGCTCCAGCGCGTCGGTGGTCGGTCCCGGCTTCTCCGCGGTGACGTAGCAGTTCGACAGGTGCCACTTGCCTTGGTAGGTGGTGTAGTAGCCGGCCTGGCGCAGCATGGTGCCGAGCGTGCCCAGCTGCGGGTCGAGCGGGCGGATGTAGGGCATGTTGTCGTTGTCGTAGATCTCGGTGAGCGGCAGGTGCTGGCCGGTATAGATGACCGAACGGGCGGAGCTGCACTGCGCGGAGGCGGTGTAGTACCGCTCGAAGGTGGTGCCGCGGGCTGCGATCCGCTCCCGTGCGGGCAGCGAGAATCCCTGCGGCCGGGGCAAGCGGACGCGTTCTTCGTCGGTGACGATCAGCAGGATGTTGGGGCGCTCGGTCATGCCCTGCCCTTCGCTCGTCTCGCGTCGGTCAGGCGGTGGGTGACCGCCTCCCGCGCGAACCGGTACGGATTCCGTCGAATCTAGGGCCGCGGACTCGTCGGGCGCCGCCACGACGCGACCGGCGGGGCCGGACGGGTGGGCCACGGCCCCGTCCGCGGGAAGCGTGGCACCCCGCGCGGCGGGCGGCGCGCGACGCCGGTGGACACCCGACCGGGACCTGAGGTGACCACCGGATCGTCCCCGTGTCGCTGACACCGAGCGTGACCGGGGTGCCGCACAGTGGGCGGACGAAACCACCGCTCGGAAGCGACGGGAATCGATGACCGTGACCACCGGGAGCCGGCCGCCCCGACCGGCGCCGCCGGGCACACCCGCCCACCGCGAGGGCCGGCCGTGAGCGGCAGCGGCTGGACCGTCACGGCGGTGGCAGGCATCGCCGCCGGCTACGCGCTCGTCTCCCGGCGGCTGGCCGGCTCCCCGGTGTCCGCCGCCATGGTCTTCGTCGGCGCCGGCATCGCCCTCGGCCCCATCGGCCTGGACCTGATCAGCCTGCGCCAGGACACCGCGCCCCTGCGCACCCTGGTGGAAGCGGCCCTGACCCTGGTGCTGTTCACCGACGCCACCACCGTCCGCCCGGCGGATCTGCGCCGCGGCGGCGCGCTGCCCGGGCGGCTGCTGTCGATCGGACTGCTCCTGACCATCGGCGCCGGATGGCTCCTGGCCTGGCCGCTCCTCCCCGGCCTGACCGGGTGGGAACTCGCGCTGGTCGCCGCGATCCTCGCCCCCACCGACGCCGCCCTGGGCAAGAGCGCCATCTCCGACCCCCGCGTCCCCGCCCTGGTCCGCCAGACCCTCAACGTGGAGAGCGGCCTGAACGACGGCCTGGTCCTGCCCTTCTTCGTGCTCTTCCTCGCGGCCATCCCCGGTACCTCGTACGCACACCAGGGCGTGGCCGACACGTTCTGGCGCGCCCTGCTGCTCAGCCCCGCCCTCGGCCTCGCCGTCGGCGGCCTCGGCGGCCTGCTCCTGCACCTGTCGCTCCGCCGCGGCTGGGTCGCGCGGGACTGGCGCCCCGTCTACGTCCTCGCCGCCGCGGCCGCCGCCTACGCCCTGGCCGCGGTCACCCGCGGAAGCGGCTTCATCGGAGCCTGGGTGGCCGGCTTCGCCTTCGCCTACGCCCTGCGCCGGGGCGAGCACCCCCGAGGCGAGGTGGCCGACACCACCGAACTGGCCGAAGACCTCGGCGGCCTGCTGGCCATGCTGAGCCTGCTGTTCTTCGGTGCCGTCCTGCTCGGCCCCGCGCTGGAACACCTCAGCTGGCGGATCGTCGGATACGCCGTCCTGAGCCTGACCCTGACCCGCATGGTCCCCGTCGCGCTCGCCCTCGCCGCCAGCGGACTGAAAGCCCCGACCGTGGCCTACGTCGGCTGGTTCGGCCCACGCGGCCTTGCCTCCGTCGTCTTCGGACTCCTGGTCGCCGAGGAACACCTCCACGGCGTGGACCTGATCAGCCACGTCGTCGCCATCACCGTCGCACTCAGCGTGCTGCTCCACGGAGCATCGGCCGCGGTCCTCGCCGCCCGCTACGGACACTGGTACGAGCGGGCCGCCGCCACCACGCCCGACCTGCGCGAAAGCACCGCCACGCCCGTCACCCCGCTGCGCCGCGGGCTGCACCCGGTCGAAACCGACTGATCCGCCGTCCGCCGCGCCGGATCACCGGGAACACCCGGGCCATCCCGGCCGGCCGCCGGCGAGGACCGCCCCGGCGGCCCCGGCGGCGCTACGCGACGCGGGCGGTGCGCCCGGGCGTCCGGCGGCGGCCCGCGGAGCCCTGGTCGTCGCGACCGGAGGCGGACCGGGTCTCCCCGGAGCTCCGGGCGGGCCGACCGTACCGGCCGCGCCCGGTGGACGGGCGGCGGCGCGGCCGCTCGACGACGGGGTCGGCGACGACGACGGGCACGCCGGTGGGCACCCGGGCACCGGTGATACGGGCCAGGTCCTCGTCGCCGGCGCTGACCCTGGTGGTGACGGGGGTGATGCCGGCGGTGGTCATCATGCGGACGAACCCGCGGCGCTGGTTGGGCAGCACCAGCGTGACGACGGTGCCGGACTCCCCGGCCCGGGCCGTGCGCCCACCGCGGTGCAGGTAGTCCTTGTGGTCGCCCGGCGGGTCGAGGTTGACGACCAGGTCGAGCCCGTCGACGTGGATGCCCCGGGCGGCGACGTTGGTCGCGATCAGCGCGGTCACCTCTCCGGTGCGGAACTGCTCCAGGGTGCGGGTGCGCTGCGGCTGGGCCTTGCCGCCGTGCAGGGCGGCGGCCTTCACGCCGTTCGCGAGCAGGTCCTCCACCAGGCGGTCGGCGCCGTGCTTGGTTTCGGTGAACATGATCACCCTGCCGTCGCGGGAGGCGATGTGGGCGATCGTGGCGTTCTTGTCGGAGTCCCGCACGTGCAGCACGTGGTGCTCCATGGTGCTGACCGCTCCCGCGGACGGGTCCACCGAGTGGGTGACCGGATCCTTGAGGAAGCGCCGTACCAGGCGGTCGACGTTGCGGTCGAGGGTGGCGGAGAACAGCATCGTCTGGCCGCCTTCGGCGACCTGCTCGAGGAGCTCGGTGACCTGCGGCAGGAAGCCCATGTCGGTCATCTGGTCGGCCTCGTCGAGCACCGAGACGCCGACCCGGTCCAGCCGGCAGTCGCCGCGCTGGACCAGGTCCTTGAGCCGGCCCGGGGTGGCCACCACCACCTCCGCCCCGCGGTTGAGCGTCCACGCCTGGCGGCTCATCGACGTCCCGCCCACCACGGTCGCCATCCGCAGCCGAACGGCACGGGCGTAGGGGGCGAGGGCCTCGGTGACCTGCTGGGCGAGCTCGCGGGTGGGGACCAGTACCAGGGCCAGCGGACAGCGCGGCTCGGCCCGCTGCCCGGCGGTGCGGGACAGCACGGCGAGGCCGAACGCGAGGGTCTTGCCGGAGCCGGTCCGACCCCGTCCGAGCAGGTCCCGGCCGGCCAGCGAGTTCGGCAGCGTCGCGGCCTGGATCGGGAACGGCGCGGTGACGCCCTGGCGGCTCAGGACCGAGAGCAGCGCCTTCGGCATGTCCAGTTCGGCGAAGGAACCGACGGCCGGGAGTGCCGGAGTGGTGCTCACCGGCATCGCGAACTCGCCCCGCGGGGAGGCGCCCGGTCGCGCGCCCCGGCCGGCGGAGCGCCGGTTTCCGGCGGGCCGGTCACCGTGGAAGGACCCGCCGCCCGAGCGGGCGGCGGAGGCGGAGCGGGAATCGGCGCTCTGGTACGGGGAGCGACTGGAGCGGGGCATGCGGAGAACCTTCCTCGGGGCGGCGCGTCACGAGGAAGGCCCCGTGGCGCGGGGCGCCGACGGGGACCGCAAGGGAACGGGCCGGCGTCTCACGTGGGGATGGCCGCCGGCGGGTGAGCCGGGGCCCGAACGACCGGGGATACGCCGTGCGTCATGCCGAAGGGCCCGCACCGGGCGTCGTGCGCGGTGCGGGCCCCTCACTGCCAGGCGAGTGCCGGGCAGAGGAACTACAGCGGGCGAATGTTCTCGGCCTGCGGGCCCTTCTGGCCCTGCGTGACGTCGAACTCGACCTTCTGGCCCTCGAGCAGCTCACGGAAGCCGTTGGCCTGGATGTTCGAGAAGTGGGCGAAGACGTCGGGGCCGCCACCCTCCTGCTCGATGAAACCGAAGCCCTTCTCCGAGTTGAACCACTTCACAGTGCCATTAGCCATTAAAAAATCTCCTTCAAGGGACTGTTCGAAACACGCACGGCGCGGGCTTCGAGTCACCGCATGGAGCGCCCACCGGCGATTGGCCGGGGAACAAAAAATGCGCCTGCAATACATCAGCAGGCGCACACAAAGTTCATGGGAACCACTACTGCAACTACGTCGACTGTAGCAGGCGACGGCCCGCCGTGGCGGGATGTTTCCCTCCCGGTTTCGCGGGGCCGCCCCGCTGAGCAGCCGCATCCGAGCCGGGATGGTCGCGAACGGCCTTGAGCAGCAGGCGGGTTGGACCTGCGGCCACACCTCCGCGACAGCATCGATTCCCCGCGGAATTTCCGCGGCGCGCGGCGCGGAGCGCGCGCCGTCGGCGGAATTTCGCGCCGTCCGGCCGGAAATTCTCCGCACCGAGAATTCCCGCAGCCCGGCTCCGGGCTCCGCCGACCCGAGGTGCCGCCCGCCGGGAGCCCGGAGAGAGTGGATGTGGGGCCCTAGCCAGCCTGGAGGACACGTGCGCGCCGACAGACCGGACGGGATGCCGCCGCTGCGCCTGCCGCGGCGCACCCGGCTGCTGCTGGTCTGCGCCTTCCTGCTGCTGGTCGCCGCCGTGGTGGCCGATCTGGTGACCGGGCCCGGCACGACGCTGTCGCCCGTCCTGGCGGTGGCGCCGGTGCTGGCCGGGGCGACCACCCGCAGCGCCCGGGTGCCGCTGGCGGCCGGCGGTCTGGCCGTGGTGGCCGTCGGCCTGCTGGAGACCACCAACACCGAGCTGTCGACCTCGGTGCACCTCACCGCGCTGATCACCGTGCTCGCCGCGACCCTGGCCAGCGCCGCCAACGTGGTGCTGGTGGCGGCCCGGGAGCGGGAGCTCTTCGAGGTCCGCACGGTGGCCGAGGCGGCGCAGCGCGCCCTGCTACGGCCGCCGCCGGAGCGGCTCGGTCCGCTGCGGATCGCCGTGCGCTACGTCGCCGCGGCCGCCGAGGCGCGGATCGGCGGGGACCTCTACGCCGTGGAGCAGACCGGGTACGGCGTGCGGATCCTGCTGGGAGACGTGCAGGGGCACGGCCTGCCGGCCGTCGAGACGGCGGCGGACGTGCTGGGGGTGTTCCGTGCGGCGGCCCGTACGGAGGCCGACCTCGGTCGGCTGGCCGAACGGCTGGACGACGCCCTGGCCGCCCGCCCGGGCGAGGGGCGCTTCGCCACGGCGCTACTGCTGTCCGTACCGCCCGGGCGGGAGCCGGTCACGCTGGTGAACTGCGGCCACCCGCCCCCACTGCTGCGCCGGGCCGACCGGGTCACCGCACTGACGCCGCCGGCGCCCGCCCCTCCGCTCGGGCTGCTGGGGCTGACCGGTGGCGGCTACCCGACGGGCCGGTTCGATCCCCGCCCCGGGGACCTGCTGCTCCTGCACACCGACGGGGTGACCGAGGCCCGCGGCACCGGGGGCGTCTTCTACCCCCTGGAGGAGCGGCTGCCGGGACTGCCGGCGGGGAGCCCCGCCGACCTGCTGGACGCCCTGCTGGCGGACGTGGGGGCGTGGGTCGGCGCCGCCGGCCTGACGGACGACGCGGCGCTGCTCGCGATCCGCTGGGAGTGGTGACCGGTGCGCTGACGACCCACCTGGAGTGCGGGGACGCCCCGGCACCGGGCGCGCGCAGGACGAGGGACCCCGGCCGCCGCCGCGGCCGGGGTCCCTCGAGGCGTCGGGCGTCGACTCTCGGACGCGACCGGGGCGGGTCAGCGCTGCAGGGTGAGCACGCCCGGCCGGTACGGCAGTTGGATGTAGGACGTGCCGTCCGAGTTGGGGTTCCTGCCCTGGTAGAGGAGCTGCAGGTTGCAGGGGTCGACGGTCATGGTCTGGTCGGGGTTGTTGCGGACCAGGTCGCCGTGGCTGATGTCGTTGGTCCAGGTGGCACCGCTGTTGGCCTTGCCCGCGAAGGGGTTGCTCGCGGTGGCGGCCTGCGGGGTCCAGGAGCCGTTCAGGCTGCCGGCGGTGAACGAGCGGAAGTAGCGGTGCTCGTTCGCGTCCCGGGCCTCGACGATCATCAGGTACTGGTTCTGGCCCTGGACCTTGTAGACCTGGGGCGCCTCGAACAGGTTCTGCACCGTGTCGCTCATGACCGTGGTGTACGAGGAGCCGAAGCTGCTGGGGAAGTTCCCGATCGGCATGCTCGCCCGGTAGATGCTGCCGTTGTCACCGGCGAAGAACAGGTACATGTTCTGGTCGTCGGCGATCAGGGTCGGGTCGATCGGGCCGCCGGTGGGGAGGCTGCCGGTGAACAGCGCCTGCGGCGCGGACCAGCCGTTGGGGTTGGTGGGGTCGCTGGACGTGCGGTAGGTGAAGGGCCAGGCGGTCCCCCACCCCAGGGAGGCCAGCACCCAGGTGTTCTTGGGCGCGAAGTAGAACAGCTGGGGCGCCACCGCCGACGACGACATGACGGTCTGGGTGGCCGAGGCCATGTCCGACCAGTTCGTGAAGGGGGCGAATCCCATCGACTTCCACGACGCTCCGTCGGAGTACGTCGCGTAGACCAGGTGCTTGCCGTTGTAGACCACGTCGGTGAAGTCCTTCAGCGCGGCTCCGCCGTTCACCGGCTCCGCCAGCGGACCGGTCGAGGTCCACCGGTACGTCGACGGAAGAGCACACGTGGTGCCCGTCCCGGTCAGGCCGGACCACTTCTGGTTACCGGCACCGCTGCAGTTCCAGAGCTGCACCGCCGTCCCGTTGGCCGTACCGCCGCCGCTGACGTCCAGGCACAGGCCGGACTCCACCCCGACGACCGAGCCGTCGGTGTTCACCCGCCACTGCTGGTTCGCCCCTCCGGTGCAGGTCCAGATCTCCACCCGGGTGCCGGCCGTGGTGGCGTGGCCCGGAACGTCCAGACACTTGTTGCCGTACACGGTCAGCTGGTTGCTGTCCGTCAGCGTCCACTGCTGGTTGGACCCGCCCGTGCAGTCCCAGATCTGCAGGAACGTGCCGTCGTTCTGGCCGGCGTTCGGCACATCGAGGCACCGGCCGGAACCCACACCCCGCAAGGCGCCGCTGCTCGCCGCCTGAGCCGGGGCCGCGACGAGCGCCGACGCCAACGCCACCACCGCCGCGAGCACGGCGGCGAGCACGACGGGCAAGGGCCTGCGGTGGGAACCTTGTCTGTGCATGGGGATCTCCTGTCTGAGGCGTGCAGCTGTCACACGGCTCGTTGTCGTTGACCTGTGGGGTCGTTTACATGGGGGCAACCTGACGGCGCGCGCCAGGAGTTACGATCGGCTGACGACGAGGCCCCGCCTTTGCCGTCGGACTTCAGCGGCCCCGCACCGGCGCTTCTCCCGGCAGGGGCGAGGGTGACGACGGAGGGGTGCACCCCCGACTCGGCCGTAGGCCAAGGGCGTTGCCGTCGACCGGGTCAGTGAAGGTCGAGTACGGCCGGGCAAAAATGTTAACGCTAACAATTCAGGTCGACGTGCGCCCTCCTGTCGGGAGGCAGGGGAAGATCGTGGATGTGAGCGGAGTCAATACCCGCCGCCCCGAGCACGTCAAGATGGCTGCAACGACTTTCGTGATGACGGCGGCGCACTCGTGCGCCCCGCTCGCTTCCACCACCCCGACCGATCGTGATCGAACCCGATCAGTCCACGTTCACGGGCTTCCACAGCCGGCTGCCGGCGTCCGTGTCCACCCGCCACCCGACTGCGGGGCTCCCGCCCGTCGGCCGCCGCCGGGCGCCGACGCGAGGCCAGGCATGGGACCGCTTCCCCCCACCATGACCGGTACTCCGTAGCACTTCTGACGGCCGGTCGGTAGATTCCTCCGGGTGCGTCCGGGGGGCCATGCCGTGGTCCCGGGCCCACGACCGCGACGTGAACCACCTCGCCGAAGGAGTGCACGTGACCCACCCGAACGCAGCGCCGCAGCCCTACGACGACGGCATGCTCGACGTCGGCGACGGCCACCGGGTGTACTGGCAGGTCCGCGGCACTCCCGGGGGGAAGCCCGCAGTCGTCGTCCACGGCGGCCCGGGCGGCGGCTTCGCCCGGGGCGGGTACCGGCGGTTCGACCCGGCGGGCTACCGGCTGGTGCTCTTCGACCAGCGCGGCTGCGGCAACAGCACCCCGCACGCCGGGGACCCGACCACCGACCTGCGGCACAACACCACCCACCACCTGATCGCCGACATGGAGCGGCTGCGCGAGCACCTGGGCATCGAGCGCTGGCTGCTCTACGGCTACTCCTGGGGCTCGGTGCTCAGCCTGGCCTACGCCCAGCAGCACCCGGAGCGGGTGTCCGAGATCATCCTGGCGGCCGTCTTCGGCGGCCGCCGCCGCGACATCGACTGGCTGTACCGCCAGGCCGGGCGCTTCTACCCGGAGGAGTGGGAGCGGTTCGTCGCCGGGGTGCCGGGCGCCTCCCGCGACGGCGACATCCTGGATCTCCTCGGCGGCTACGCCCGGTTGATGGAGCACCCGGACCCGGAGGTCCGGGACAGGGCCTCGCTGGACTGGTCGGCCTGGGAGGACGCCCTGCTGTCCCACGAGACGCAGGGCAGGTCCGGGGTGTTCACCGGCCTCCCCGCACGCGAGCGGATGGGCCTCACCCGCCTCTGCGCGCACTACTTCTCCCACGGGCTGTTCCTCGAGGACGGCGCGCTCCTCCGCGGGGCCGGCCGGCTGGCCGGGATCCCCGGGATGCTGGTGCACGGCCGCATGGACCTGAACGCGCCGCTCGAAGCCGTCCGGGAGCTGGCCAGGGCCTGGCCGGAGGCCGAGGTGAAAGTCGCCGAGGACGCCGGGCACCTCGACAGCGAGACCAAGGTCCAGCACATCCATGACGCGATCGCCCGCTTCGCGCCCCCCTCACCGGCCCCCGACCGCGCGCCCTCCCACGCCGGCTGAGGGCGACACCGCCGACCGACACCGCCGACGCGGACGAGCCCGGCCGCGGCCCGCGGTACTCCCTCCAGGGCCGTCCCCGACGCCGCCTCCACCTCGGCCTCCCGAAGCCCGACGGCTGGCGCGGGAACCCGGATGCCCATGGACGCGCGCCGGGCGGGACGGCACGGGGTTGGCCGTGCCCATCCGGGTAGACGCGCCGAGGCGCCCAGCGGGCCGGCCGGCGCGGCCGGTGCCGAGCGGGCGCGGAAGGAGCGTCGGAATCATGCACGAGGAGACCGGTCACGTCACCGGCACCAAGGACAAGGACTACAACCTGCTCTGGTACGTCGAGGCGTGCCTGGGAAACGCGCTGCGGCTGGAGACCTACGTGGAGGACGCCGAACGGGAGGGCGACGGCGAGGTGGCGGAGCTGTTCCGCAAGGCGCAGGCCGACAGCCGCAAGGGCGCCGAGATGGGCAAGCGGCTGCTCGCCTCTCGCCTGTCCGCCAACGGCACGGGCACCGGCGGCGACGCAGGTGCGGGCACTCCCGTCCGCGCCGCCGGGGACGCCCTGACGGGCACCGGCGAGGGCGCCGCCACCGTCCCCGGCGCGGGGGCCGCCGCCGGCGGTCCGTCGTGGGCCGATGACCGGGGCGCGCTGCGGCAGGATCCGATGGCCCCGTAGGAGGCGTCACCTGGCCGTCCCGGCCGCCGAGAACCTCGACGGCTAGGCGACGGGGGGATCGAGTGCCGACGCGGAGCTCTCCGAGGAGGGCTCGGACCGCAGGGCCGCGGCCGCGGAGGCGGGCGCGGCCGGCATGATGTCGGCGCGGCCGTGAAGCCGGGTGATGAGGACGGCCGGTTCGCCGCAGCGCCGACCGTCCGGGTCGGTGGCCACCAGCCTCGGCGCCCGACCGTCCAGCCCCTCGAGCACCGAAAGGACGCGCGCTTCGTACGCCGCGGCGCCGTCACCACGGGGGAAGCGCCGCAACACGAGTTCCCGGGACGGCTCCTCGGTCCGCACCAGGTGCGTAGCGGCATGGGCGCCACCGGCAAGCCGCCGTACGACCTGCGCGGATGCGGCGGAGCCGACGGCCTCGCCCACCCAGGCGCGAGCGTGCGGCGAAGGGGAGCTGTCGATCACCGCCGCAGGCTGCCCGGCCACCGCTCGCGCGGCCACCGAATTTCCCGGGAGTTCCTTCCAGGGGTGCGGTCACATCCGCAGTTCGCAGTCCGCCGGACCGGTCAGTGGCCGAGCGCGTTGGCGAGCTCCTTCTTGTTCATCTTCGAACGGCCGTGGATGTTGCGCTGCTTGGCCTCGTTGTACAGCTGCTCCTTGGTCGGACCTTCGGAGCCGGAGCGGGAGCGTTGGCCGCCACGGCGGGAGGAGGACATGTCCTGGATGGAGGAGCGGCTGGCGGTCTTCGACTCGCCGTGCCGGGCCCGTTCCTTGTTCACGGTGCGCGCGGCGATCTCCTTGGCCCGCTTCTCGCTCTCCCCGCGGTCCAGGGCACTGTCCTTGATGTGCTCGTTCTGGCGTTCACGCTTCTTGCTCGAACCGGCAGGCATGGCATTTCCTCCTCGGTGGGCGGGGACGCTTCGGCGCCTACCCGGAACGTCGGCGGTCACTCGCCCGGGTAAGGGCGAGCGCGAAGTCGGAACGGTACGACGCCGGCACGGCCTGCGGTCGCGCCTGCCGCCGTCCCACCGCGCCGGCGACGATGATGCGGGGAGCTGCGCGTCATCGACGACACCGCCCTCACCACCTCCTGACACCCCGGCACCCACCAGGAGCCGCGGCGCCCCCGCGCCGCGGCTCCTCCCGCGCCCACGGCTTCGGCAGCCGTCGCTCGGCAGCCGTGGCCGGGTTGCGGGGCGTGCGCCCGGGCAGCATCCGGGGCGGTGGCGCCGGACATTGCTGAAGGAACGCTGAAGACCTGAAGGCACCTTCAGCTGCCCGGCCCGGCGGCCTGCGACCCTGGGGGTATGCGAGAACCGGCGGACAACGAACAGAGGCCGGCCCTGACGCCGGCGAGCGCACGGGGCCGGGCACTGCGCCGTCGCATCCGTGCCGCACTGACCCGCCTCGCCCGGCACCCGCGCATCGCCCCCCTGCTCAAGCGCCTCGCGCCGCGTTCCGTCCGCGCCCGCACCACCCTCGCCGCCAGTGCCAGCGTCGCCGTCGTCCTGCTCGTCGCGTCCGCCGCGGTCGTCCTGCTGCTACGGGCGAACCTGGAACGCACCGTCGAGACGGGCGCCCGTGAGCAGGCCCAGGCCATCGCCCGGCTCGCCACCGACGGCCGTCTCACGACGCCCGTGCCACTCGACCACGGCACCGACTTCATCCAGGTCACCGACGCGACCGGCAGGGTCGTCGCCGCCAGCCAGAACCTCACCGGACACCCGGCCCTCGCCCCCGCGGGGAGCAAGCACGGCCACACCAGCTACGACCTCCGTGCGCTCGGCGACGAGCACCACCAACGCGTCACCACCCTGACCGCCGAGACCCCCAACGGCCCCGTGACCATCCACGTCGGCGCCTCCCTCCGCACGGCCGACACCGCCGAGGACCTCACCACCGCCGCACTGGCCGCCCTCAGCGCCGTGTTGTTGGTCACCGTCGCCACCCTCACCTGGCGCGCGACGGGCCGCGCCCTGCGCCCGGTGGAGGCGATCCGCGCCGAGGTCGCCGCCATCGGGGACCGCGACCTCGACCGGCGCGTGCCGGAGCCCCGCAGCGACGACGAGATCGCCCGCCTGGCGGGCACGATGAACGCCATGCTCGACCGTCTGGAGACCGCCGGCGCCCGCCAACGCCGCTTCATCGCCGACGCCTCCCACGAACTGCGCAGCCCCCTCACCGGCCTGCGGGCCCAGCTCGAGATCGCCCTCACCCATCCGGACCCGCAGGTGCGCACCGGCCTCGTCGCCGGTGCCCTGGAGGACACCGAACGCCTCCAGTCCCTCGCCACCGACCTGCTGCTCCTCGCCCGCCTCGACGCCGCCGGCAGCGACCGCCCGCACGAGAGGGTCGACCTCGCCGAACTCGTCCGGGCCACCGTGGACGGCCGCGGTCCGCAGCCGCACCCCGTCGTCGTGCACACGGCCGACGAGGTCACCGTCACCGGCAACCCCCTGTGGCTCGGACGGCTGCTGACCAACCTCCTCGACAACGCCCAACGCCACGCGCGCCACCGCGTCACCGTCCGGCTCTCCAGGGATGCCGCCACCGGCCACGCGGTCCTCGACGTGGCCAACGACGGCACCCCGGTCGATCCCGCCGACCGGGAGCGGATCTTCGAACGGTTCACCCGCCTCGACGAGGCCCGCAGCCGCGACGACGGCGGCACGGGCCTGGGCCTGCCCATCGCCCGCGACATCGCCACCGTCCACGGCGGCACCCTCACCGTCCGGGACACCCCGGACGGCACCACGTTCCGCACCCGCCTGCCCGACACCCGCGGGTGAGCTCCGCCCCTTCGGAGCGCCCGGCCGAACGGCGTCGTGCGCTCCGCGTCCGTCGCGGCGGCGTGAGCCCGCTCGCCCGCGACCCGTGGCCCGCCCGGACCGGACGGCCCCGGACCGGCGGAGCCGGATCAGGCCGTACGGCGTCGGATCCAGCGGAAGCAGCAGCCCGAGGGCCGGTCCGGCTCAGCCGCCGTCGGCGGCCAGCCGGTAACCGGCGCCGCGCACGGTCTGCACCGCCGCCCGGCCGTACGGGGTGTCGATCTTGCGGCGGAGCGCGCTGACGTGGACCTCGACGGTGTTGGGGTCGCTGTCGAGGGCGCTGTCCCAGACCGCGTCGAGGATCTCCCGTTTGGAGACGGCCTCGCCGGCCCGGCGGGCGAGGTGGTCGAGGATGGCGAACTCGCGGGGCGTGAGCGCGATGGGGGTGCCGGCTCTGCTGCAGGTGCGGGCGGCGGAGTCGACGACGAGGTCGCCCAGCACGGTGCGTCGGGGGGCGCGGCTGCCGATGCGGCGGGCGAGCGCCTTGAGGCGGGCGACGAGGACGACGAAGGAGAACGGCTTGGACAGGTAGTCGTCGGCTCCGGTGTCCAGCGCCTCGGCCTCGTCCCATTCGCCGTCCTTGGCGGTGAGCATCAGGATGCCGACGTCGCTGCCGGCCGCTCGCAGACGGGAGCACACCCGGTAGCCGTTGAGGCCGGGCAGCATGATGTCGAGGACGATCACGTCGTAGTCGTGGTCCATGGCCTTGGCCAGGCCGGTCAGCCCGTCGTGGGCCAGATCGACGGAGAAGCCTTCCGCGGCCAGCCCGAGCTGGACCGTCCGGGCCAGCCGTCGTTCGTCCTCCACGACCAGTACGCGCATGCCCACCAGGATGGCAGGTCCCGCGGACGGGAACCTGAAGGCGTCTTCAGCTCTTCAGCCGATCTTCAGCAACGCCCGGACATGCTGGCGGTATCGCCCGGGAACGGTCCCGGGCCCGTCGAGGACAGGGGTGGGTACCGTGAGCGAGCCCAGGGAAGCCGCGGGGCAGGCGGAGCCGCAGAAGGCCTCGGGGAGAACGCGTACGGGTCTGGGGCGTGCCGGGCGGTGGGTGCGCGGGCGGACCGGACGCTGGGTCGCGGTCGGTGCGGCGGTGGTCGTGCTCGGCGGTGGCGCGGCGGCGGTCGCGCTCCACCACGAGGGCGAGGGGCACGGCGACCGCAAGCTCGCGGGCGAGCAGGAGCGGCCCGACGGCCGGGACGGTCGGGATGGCCAGGATGGCCAGGATGGCCGGGACGGCCACGAGCACGGTGGACACCACCGGGGCGGCCACGCGGAGCAGCGCCCGGACGCGCACGGGGCACCGGCGCCGCTGCCGTCGACCGACGCGGCCGAGGCGGTGGCCAAGGCCTCGTCCGCCGTGCCCGGCGGGAAGGTGGAGTCGCTGGCCCCGGCCACCGAACGGAGCGGCGACCGCGCCTGGCAGGCGGTGGTCGTGGGCCCGGACGGCGTGCGGCACCTGGTGACGGTGGACGGCGCCAGCGCCGCGGTCACCGGCAACACGGTCCTGAACGGCTGACCGACCCACTCGTCTCGTCGGCGCGGCCGCGGCCGCGCATCACGGAAGGGAGCGCCGTCCTCGTGGGCGCCACAACCATCCCCCGGTCCACCCGCCGGAGCCAGGACCCGTCCACGGCGCCCGCCTGGAGCAAGGTCCCGCAGGTCACCGCGGTGTTCTGGGTGGTCAAGATCCTCACCACCGGGATGGGCGAGACCACGTCCGACTACCTGGCCCGGGTGCTGGGGCCGGTACCGGCGGTCGGCTCGGCGGCCCTGCTGCTGGCGGCCGCGCTGTTCGCCCAGGCCCGTACCCGCCGCTACGTCCCGGTCGTGTACTGGGCGGCGGTGGTCATGGTGAGCGTGTTCGGCACCATGGCGGCCGACGTCGCGCACGTCGCCCTGGGCGTGCCGTACGCCGCTTCCGCGGTGGCGTTCGCCGTCGCCCTCGCCCTGGTGTTCGTCCTGTGGCGGCGCACCGAGGGGACCCTCGCGGTGGAGACGGTCTCGGGCGGGCGCCGTGAGGTCTTCTACTGGTGCGCGGTGATGGCCACCTTCGCCCTCGGCACCGCCGTCGGTGACCTGGCCGCGGCGACCCTGGGCTGGGGCTACCTGCCCTCCGGGCTGCTGTTCGCCGCGCTGATCGCGCTGCCGGCGCTCGTCCACCGGCTGTCCGGCGTGTCACCGGTCCTCACGTTCTGGTGGGCGTACGTCCTCACCCGCCCGCTGGGCGCCTGCTTCGCCGACTGGGCCGGGGTCAGCCGCGAACGCGGCGGACTGGACCTCGGCACCGGGGCGGTCGCCCTCGCCCTCGCCGTCGTCATCGTCGTGGCCGTGGCGTGGCTGGGGACCACCGAGCGGCGCAGCCCCGGACACTGACCTGACCTGACCTGACCTGACGCGGCCGCGACCGCGACCGCGACCGCAACCGCAACCGCAACCGCAACCGCAACCGCAACCAGCCGACCGAACTCGTCCCCCGAGGAAGGGCGCAGACCATGTCGAACCTGTCGTCGAGCCTTCTGGCCGTCAACCCGCTGGACGCGGGATCACTCCTCGGTGCGTTCGGTGCCCTCGGGATCGCCGTGGTGCTGTTCGCCGAGACCGGCCTGCTGGTCGGCTTCTTCCTGCCGGGCGACTCCCTGCTGTTCACGGCGGGCCTGCTGTGCACCACCGGCGCCCACAGCGGCCCGCACCTGGACCTCGCCCAGGTCCTCGCCGCCTCGGCGGTCGGCGCCCTCGCCGGTGCCCAGGTCGGCTACCTGCTCGGCCGCCGAGGCGGCCGGGCCCTGCTCACCCGCTCCCGCAACAAGCGCCTCCACGAGGGGGCGGCGCGGGCCGAGGAGATCCTGCACCGCTACGGGCACGCCAAGGCCGTCGTCCTCGCGCGCTTCGTGCCCGTGGTGCGCACGGTCCTCAACCCGCTGGCGGGCGCGCTCGGCGTCAGCGCCCGCACCTTCACCCTCTGGCAGGTCATCGGCGGCCTGGTCTGGACGTTCGGGCTGGTCCTCGCCGGGTACGCGCTCGGCTCCTCCGTACCGAACGTCGACCACTACCTGCTGCCCATCGTCGCCGTCGTGGTCGTGGTGTCCCTGCTGCCGCTCGTCCTGGAGCTGCTGCGGTCGCGCCGGCAGGTGGGCACCCGGTGACGGCCGGCTCCCGGGTGCCCGCGTCCGACGGCCCCCGGCTGCTCGCCTTCGACGGCCGCCGGGTCGACGGGGGCCTCTACCTGAGCGTCGACCACTGGGCCCAGCACCTTCCCGCACCGGTGCGCGGGGCGGTCGCGGCCTTCTCGGCCTACGGTCTGGGCCTGCTGGCCGTCCTGATGCTCGCGGGCTGGTGGCGGGCCCGGCGCGGGGACAGCGCCGCCATGGCACGGGCGCTGGCCGCACCGCTGTGCGTGGTCGTGGCGTTCGCGGCCGACACCCTGCTCAAGGGGGTGCTGCGGGAACCGCGCCCCTGCCAGGTCCTGCCCGCCGCGCCGACGCTGGAGGCCTGCCCCGGCGCCGGGGACTGGGCGCTGCCGAGCAACCACACCGTCATCGTCTTCGCGGGCGCCGCCGTGCTGTGGCTGGTGGACCGGCGCATCGGCGCCATGGCCGCCGTCCTGGCCGTCGCCATGGGCGCCTCCCGGGTGGTGGTCGGGGTGCACTACCCGCACGACGTGCTGCTCGGCGCCGTGGTCGGCTCCGCGGTGGGCCTGGCCCTCGGCCTGCTCGCCGCGCGCGCCGGCACCGTGGTGGAGCGCCTCGGCCGGGGGCCGCTGCGGTGGTGGACCGCCGCATGAGCCCGCGCCGCCCGCACACCACGGCCGCGGTGACGGCCGGCCTGTTCGCCGTGCTCGCCGTGGTGCTGGCGATCCGTGGGTGGGCGCCGTTCGGGTTCGAGACGTGGACGATCGCCCGCAGTGCCGCCCATCGCCCGTCCTGGGCCCGGGAGACGGCCGTCGTGGTGTCCTGGTTCGGCACCGGCCCCGCCCCGTACGTCCTGGTGCTCGCGGCCGGTGCGGTGCTCGTCGGCGCGGTGCCCCGGCCGAGGGAGTGGCGGCGAGCCGCCGTGGTGGCGCTGGCGCCGCTCGTGTGGCTGGGCCTCGGGCAGCTTCTGCGCCAGGGCCTGATGCACGGCTTCGGCCGTCCTCGCCCGCCGGGTGTCCACCGGGCGGTCTCCGCGTCCGGCTTCTCCTTCCCTTCCGGGCACACGTTCACCTCCGCGGTGTGCGCCGGGCTCCTCGCGCTGGCGGTGGCCCGGGCGCGCCCGGGCCGGGCGCGGTGGGCGGTGGCGTGCGCGGCCGTGTTCGCGGCCGCGATCGGCGTCAGCCGCGTCTACCTGGGCGTCCACTGGCCCCTCGACGTGCTCGGCGGCTGGCTCCTCGCGGCGGCCTGGCTGGCCGGCGGCGCCCTCCTTCTCCACCGCACCCTGCGGTGGGCCGCCGTTCCGCGTCCCACGTCCGACGAGGGTCAGGCGCCCGGCAGTTCGGGAGCACCGGACCGTAAGGTCGGATGAACGCACACCTGAGCCGCCGGCCACGGACGGCGACCGGGGTGTGCCGCCGGGGTGAATCGGACAGGGAGAACGATGGTGAGGGACGGTCGGGACGCCAGGCGTCCGCACGGCGAGCTGGTCGCGGACGTGCTGGCGGTGCTGTGGGCGGCCGGGGAGCCGCTGACCGCCCAGCAGGTCAAGAAGGCGCTGGACCAGGGGCTGGCCCGCACCACCGTGACGACGATCCTCACCCGCCTGCACGAGAAGGGGACGCTGGTCCGCAGCCGCCCCGGGCGCTCCTTCGCCTACGCACCGGTGGAGGACGCCGCCGGGCTGGCGGCCGGACGCATGCGCCGGGAGCTGGAGAAGGAGCCCCGGCGCGACCTGGTCCTGAAGAGGTTCGTCTCCTCCCTCTCCGAGGACGACGAGGACGTCCTGCGTCGCCTGCTCCTCGACGCCCGGACCGCGACCGCCGCGGCCTCCACCGCGGCCTCGAACGCGGCGGACCCCGGCGGCGCCGAGCCCGAGGACGACGCATGAGCCCGATGCTCGTGCTCGTCGCCCTGGCCGCGCTGCTTCCCTGGGCCGCGGTGCCGGCCGCCCGCCGCCTGGCGCTGCTGCTGCCTCCGCGAGAGGCCTCGCTCACGCTGGCGGGCGCGGCCGTTCTCCTGGCGATCGGCACGATGGCGGCGGTCGCGAGCCTGTTCCACGTCCCGTTCCTGGCCGGCCTGGAGCACCTGCCGCTGTCCACCGTCGTCGCACACTGGCCGGCCGTCGTGCCGGTGTCCGGGGCCGCGGGGGTACTGCTGGCCGTCCAGACCGCGCGGCTGGCATCGCGGTGGCGAAGGCAGCGCGCCCTGCTGGCCCGCGCCTGGGAGCTGGCCGGCGCGGCGACGAACGACGGTGACCTGCTGGTGGTCGCGGGCCAGGAGCCGGAAGCCTTCGCCCTGCCCGGCCACCGCGGGCGCCCCGGCCGGGTCGTCGTCTCCGCCGGGATGCTCCGCGCGCTGAGCCCGGCGGAGCGTGAGGTCCTCCTCGCCCACGAGCGCGCCCACCTGAGCGGGCGCCACCACCTGCTGTCCGCCGCCCCCGACCTCGCCGCCGCCGTGCATCCCGCCCTGGCCCGGCTGGGCGCCGACCTCGACTTCCATCTGGAGCGGTGGGCCGACGAGCAGGCCGCCTCGGCCGTCGCCGACCGGCGCACCGCCGCGACCGCCATCGCCCGGGCGGCGCTGGCCGGATCACCGCGCGCACCCCGGGACGCCGGCCCACTGCGTTCCGTGGGCTCCGGCCCGGTGCCCCAGCGGGTCCGGGCGTTGCTGGCCGCCGAGCCCGCCCGTCCGACCGGCCGCAGGGCGGGCACCGCCGCCGCCCTGTTCGCCGCGGTCGCGGTCGCGGCCCTGCTCGGCACGGCCTCGGCCTACGGACTGCACGAGTACGTCGAATTCGCCGCCCGGACCCTCCGGGCCCACGACGCCGTCTGACGACATCGATGTAGACCAACTGTGCCGGCCCGGATATCGTGAGGCTCGGCTTACCCGTGCGGGCCGTACCGCAGCCGCCCGCCGGCGATCGTCGACCGTCTTCATCCCGGCCTCGGGCTCGGCCTGCCCGCAGGGGTGACGCCTCCGTGGCCCTGGCCGGGGACCACGGTGACCACTGCGGACGATGGGACCTGGCGTGTACGACGGGAGGACGGGGTCGACGAGCCCCTTCGAGCAGACCGTCTACCTCCTGGCCGAGGCCGGCAGGACGGTCGAGCGCTCCCTGGCAGCGCGCCTGGCACACCGGGGGCTGACCTCGACCCACCACGCGCTGTTGTCGACGCTGGCCCGGCACGGACCGCACGGCCGCCACGACCTCGTCGCCCGTGTGACGGCCCCCGCACCCGAGGTGGATCGGGCACTCGACGATCTCCTGTCGGCACGTCTGCTGCAGTCGATGGTCGTCCATGTCGGCGGCCGGCAGGAGGTCCTGACGATCACCCCCTCGGGCCAGGCCGCTCTGGACGTCCTGCACACCGACGCGTCGTCCGTGCAGGAGGACCTGCTGGCGCCCCTGACGAAGGGGCAGCGCGTCGAGCTCAACTCCCTGCTACGGCGGGTGTGCGCGGCAGCCGCCCGCGGCGCGGAACAGCACGCGCGGCCGGGCCCCGGATGGGTGCTCACCGACGGACAGCGGCGGAGATGGGTCCTGCGGGAGAGCGCACCCGAGGCGACCGCCCGCCCGGGGAAGGCCGCGGACGCCGGCGGACGCGGTACGGCGAGGGCCCGCTCCCACCCGTCCACCCCGTGCTGACCGGCCGACGCGAACCACGCCGTGCGACGCCACACGGCAACACCCCCGGAGGTAGCGGCTCGTGACCCACTACAGCGTCGATCCCGACCGTCACGCGCTGATCGCCTCCTGGGGAACCGGCGACGGCCACCTCGCCACCCACATCGGCCTCCTCCCCGCCGATGCACCCGCGTCCACGCTCAAGGGGCTCTCCCGAGCCCTCACCCAGCTCTCGGAGGCGGCCTGGCGCGCCTACACCCACCCCGCCGGCGCCGCCGACTCCCCGGCGCCCGGCCCAGCGGGCCGACCGCGCGGACAGGACCGCGATCACTTCGGCGGGGTGGCCGAGGCCATCGCCAGGCCCGGCCCGGCCGGCGGCCGCGTGGCACTCGTCTCCCGCAGCCACTTGCTCGAATCGGCTCACCGCGTCGGCCGCACTCTGGGCGACCTCGCCGATCCCGTCCTCACCGAGGCCGTCCTGGCCGAAGCCGCCACCGAGCTCGGCGCGGTGGAGAGCGCCGAACTCGGCGACCTGAGCGGTCGCGCCCAGCAAGCCGTCCTGCTCAGCCGGGAGGACGCCTCCCCCGTCCAGGTCGCCGCCGCCGACCGCCTGCTGGAGCAGGACCCCTTCGGCCCGGCCGAACTGTTCTCCACCGTGGACCCGACCGCGGCCGCCGTCGCCGCGGCCCACTGGCTCGCCGCCGCGGCCGAGGTCACCGCCCAGGCGTCCGGCCACGACCCCGTGCAGGTGGTGCAGGAGGCCGACCGCATCGAGCCCCTCCCCCACGAGACCCCGACGATCGTCCTCCGTCTGATCCAGGCCGGGGTCCTCCCGCACGACGCCGTCACCGACCTCGTGCGACACGCCATGCGGATCGCCGAGGGTCTGCTCCCCATCCCGATCACCCTGCGCGACCAGGCCGACGCGGACGCGCCGGAGGAACCGGACGAGACCGTCGCCGAGTACGAGGTCGAGGACGCCCCCGGCCTCGGCGAACTCGCCCTACGACTCACTCCGCTGGACCCCCGGCGTCCCGCGCGGGACCTCCTCGAAGTCCTCGTCGCCGGCATCCGCGCGTGCTGGCTGCTCCACAGCGAGTACGGCGGCCTCGGCATCGACGCGGAGGACCGGGACGACGAGCAGGACGCACCGCGGCGGCGAAGCCGCGAACGCTTCGCCCGGCTCGTCCGCGCAACCGCCGCCCACCACCGCAACCGGCTGGTCTAGGCCCTCTCTTTCGTCCGGGACCGACCGCCGGCCCGCGGGGGCGACGCACCCGGGCCCGCGGGCACGGCGCCGCGACCGGTCGGGAGAACTCTCCGACGCGCGGCAACCTTTCACGGCCGGGCGGCCACCAACGGACGGAGCGCGGCGCCGCGTGCCGGGTGGCCCTGCCCTGGTCGGGCCACGGGCAGCGGTGCGGTGCCCACGCGCACCTTCCCCACCTCCCCGAACCTGGGGCATCCGTCGACCGAAGAGGAAGCATCGCCGCATGAGCAAGCATCGTCACAGCCGCCGCCGGTTCCTGGTCCGGGCCGGAGCGGCGAGCATCGCCCTGGGCGGGGCGGCGGCCGGCGCCGGTCCGTCCGGCGCGCAGGCCGCCACCACGGCGAACGGCACGTTCGGCTACACCGACGACGGTCGCGAGTACACCGTGCACACCGGCGCCGACCTGGTCTTCCGGGTCAGCAGGAGCACCGGGGACCTGACCTCCCTGGTCTACCGGGGCGTCGAGTACCAGGGCTACAACGGGCAGAACTCCCAGGTCGAATCCGGACTCGGCCCGTCCACGGTGAGCATCGCCCGGCACGACCGGACCATCCTGATCAGCGTCGTCCACGGCACCCTGCGCCACTACTACGCCGCACGCCAGGGCGAGAACAACGTCTACCTGTGGACCGACAAGGCGGACGACTCGGTCACCGTCACCCGCTACATCGTGCGCGTCCGCCCCGGCCTGTTCCCCAATGACGACCCCGACTCCTGGGACGCCACCCAGGACGTCCTCATCGAGGCCCAGGACGTGCGCCGCCGACCCGACGGCACCACCCGGTCCAAGCACTACTCCAACCAACGGGTCGTCGACTACCGGTACGTGGGCTGGAGCAAGCCCGGCGTCGGCCTGTGGATGGTGCGCAGCAACCACGAGAAGGCGTCCGGCGGACCGTTCTACCGCTCCCTGATGCGCCACTCCTACGACAACGGGGCGGGCCTGTACGAGATCCTCTACTACGGCGAGAACCAGACCGAGTCGATGCGCTTCGGCCTCCAGGGCCCCTACGTGCTCGCCTTCACCGACGGCGGCGCCCCCTCATCGCAGCTGTGGCCCGAACGCCTCGACACCTCCTGGGTGGACGGGCTCGGCCTGGACGGCTGGGTCGGCGACGGCGACCGCGGAGCCGTGGCCGGGGTGGGCATCTCGGGCCGCGACCCGGCCCTCGCCTACACCGTCGGGTTCGCCAACGGCGACGCGCAGTACTGGGCGACCGCCGACCCGGGCACGGGTGCGTACGCCGCCCGCCGGATGCTGCCCGGCGACTACACCTGGACGGTGTACCAGGGCGAACTCGCCGTCCGCAGCGGAACCGTGACCGTCCGGCCCGGCGCGACGACCGCCCTGCACACCATCGTCCTCACCCCCGCCGACGACCCGGGCCGGGCGCCGGCGATCTGGCGCATCGGCCGCTGGGACGGCACCCCGGCCGGCTTCCGCAATGCCGACCTGGTCACCCACGCCCACCCCTCGGACGTGCGCGCCCGGCCGTGGACCGGTGACTTCACCGTGGGCCGGTCCACGGACGCCGACTTCCCCGCCTACCAGTGGCGGGACGTCAACGACGGCCGGAAGATCACCTTCGACCTGACGGCGGAGCAGGCCGCCCACCCGCGAACCCTCAACATCGGCATCACCACCGCCTTCCTCAACGGCCGCCCCCGGATCCGGCTCAACGACTGGACCTCACCCGTCCCCCAGCCCAACCCCGAACCCAGCACCCGCTCACTCACGGTCGGCTCCTACCGCGGCAACAACCACACCTATGCCTTCGCCGTCCCCGCCTCCGCCCTCCGCCCCGGCACCAACACGCTCACCATCACCGTCGCCTCCGGCAGCAGCGGCTCGCAGTTCCTCAGCCCCGGCTTCGCCTACGACTGCGTCGAACTGCTCGCCTGAGCCCCGACACCCGGGGGACCCGCCCCACCCAGGGGCGGCTCCCCCGGCCGCCTCCGCACGCGCCCTCGGAAAGCGCCCCGACCGCCCGGCCCGATCGGTGCGGCCGGCCGCCCCGGGGAGTCCTCCTGCGGCCACTGAGGCCGAGCGGTGGAGCGGCCGTTGTGCGTCAGACGGCGGTCGAGAGTGCCACCTGGCGCCACTGGTCGAGTTCGCGTCGGACCAGGTCCAGCTTCGCCTCGACGCGCTCGACGGCGTCCGCGCCCAACTGCAGGCGCAGCGGCGGTTCGGGGATCTCGGTGACGTCCACGATGGCCCTGGCGGCCTTCACCGGGTCGCCCGGCTGGCGGCCGTCGTAGCGGGCCAGCGCCTCGCGCACCGGCCGGACACCCTCGGCGTAGTCGTCGATGGTGGCCGGCTCGGTGCGGAGGCTGGAGCCGTTCAGGAAGTCCGTGCGGTGGCCGCCCGGCTCGACGATCGTCACGCGGACCCCGAGCGGGGCCAGTTCGCCGTGGAGGGCTTCGGAGACGCCTTCGAGGGCGAACTTCGACGCGCCGTACAGGCCCACCCCCGGTGCGGTGGCGAAGCCGGCGACGGAGCTGATGTTCAGCACGTGTCCGGACCGCTGGGCGCGCAGGGTCGGCAGGGTCGCCCGCAGCGTGTGGAGCACGCCGAACACGTTGACGTCGAACAGCGCGCGGACCGCCTCGTCCGAGGTCTCCTCGATGGTGCCGAGCAGGCCGTACCCGGCGTTGTTGGCCACGACGTCGATCCGGCCGAACCGGTCCAGGCCGGCCGCCACGGCGGCCTCGAGCCGGCCGGGGTCGGTGACGTCGGCGGCCACGGCCAGCAGGCCGTCCGGCTGCTGCGGGTACGCCTTGAGCACGGCCTGCGCGTCCCGCGCGGTGGCGATCACGCGGTGCCCCCGCTGCAGCGCCTCGCGGGTGATCTCCGCGCCGAGCCCGCGCGATGCCCCGGTGATGAACCAAACGCCCATGTTTCGCTCCTGCTTCAATGGTTCCGACGGGCGGACGACTCGACGCTAGGTCCTAGAGTCCTGTCTAGATCAACAGCGGGGTGAGGGGGATCGCCGGTGGACCTGAGCATCGGTGAAGTGGCGCAGCGCAGCGGGCTGAGCGTGCACGCGCTGCGTTTCTACGAGCGGGAGGGCCTGTTCGCCAACCCGGTGCGACGCCTGGCCAACGGCCGCCGGGTCTACCACGAGGAGGACCTGGAGTGGCTGGCGATCTGCACGAAGCTGCGCTCCTCGGGCATGCCCGTGGCGACGATCCGGCAGTACATCGAGCTGGCCCGGGCGGGGACGGGCAACGAGCACGAGCGGCTTGAGCTGCTGCGGCGGCACGAGGCCCAGGTCGAGGCGCGGATCCGGGAGTTGCAAGGAGCCCTGGACGTGATGCGGGAAAAGGTGCGGATCTACGAGGACCATCTCGCGCGGGGCGAGGCCGGCCGGCTCTGGAACCCGTCCCACCGGGATGCCGAGCGGGCTCCCGATCAGGCGCCAGGAACTGACGCGGTGGCGGCGTCGTAGTCCGCGCGGGGCGGCGGTGAGGTCGGCCGGGGGCGCCGCGCAGCCCCCGGACGTGGCACTCCGCCGAGCCGGTTCACGAGGCGACGCGCTGCCGCCGTCCGCTCGCAGCCTTCGCGACCGCCTTCTGGAGCTCGTCGCGGTTCATGGTCGAGCGGTGCGGGATGTCCAACTGCGTGGCCTTCTCGTAGAGCTGGGCCTTGGTGAGGTCGTTCAGGTCCTCACCGCCGGCGGTGACCCGCTTCTTCGCAGCCGGTTTCCCGCTCCCGGCGCGGGCACGCGAGGTGCTCTTCTTCCCGCCCGTGGCCTTCGGGGTGCTCGCGGTCTTCGGGGCCGCGCCGCCTTTCCGTGCTTTTCGGGCCCGGGGGCGCTCGCCGCCGCGCGCGCTCTCCAAGCTCTGCTTCAGCACCTCCATGAGGTCGATCACGTTGGTGGTCTCCGGCGGCGCGCCCTTGGAGACGGCGACCTCCCGGCCCTCGGCCTTGGCCTCGACCAGCTCGCGGACCTGTTCCTCGAAGGTGTCGTGGTAGTCCTCGGGCTTCCAGTCCACGGTCAGCGCGTCGATCAGCTGCTCGGCCGTCCGCAGTTCGGCTCCGCTGAACTTCGCTTCGCGCGCCGGGAGTTCCGTGATCTCCGCATGCGGGTCGCGGACCTCGTCGGCCCAGTGCATGGTGTGCAGTTCGAGGAGGCCGTCGACGGCGCTCACCGCGGTCAGGTATTCCTTGCCCCGCATGCTGAACAGGGCCAGCCCGGCGCGGTTGGACGTGGCGAGCGCCTGGGTCAGCAGCTGGTAGACCTTGGCGTGCTCGGGTGCCGAAGGTGCGAGGTAGTAGGTCTTGTCGAAGTAGACCGGCTCCACGTCGGCCAGGTCGACGAAGGCGCTGATCTCGATCGTGCGGCTCCGTCCGGGGGAGATCTCCTCCAGCTCCTTCGGCTCGACCACCACGTACTGGCCCTCCGACACCTCGTACCCCTTGACGATCTCGTCGAACGGCACCTCCCTGCCCGTCCGCTCGTTGACCCGCTTGTTGCGCACCCGGTCCCCGGTGCCGCGTTCGAGCTGGTGGAAGCGGACGGTGTGGGAGTCGGTCGCCGAGAACAGCGAGACCGGCAGACTCACCAACCCGAACGTGATCACGCCCTTCCACAGCGGTCTGGCCATCATCGGCCTCCCTTCTCCTCGACGCCCGTCAGTCGAGCCCGCTCCCGGTCCAGCCGCCCGCGGGCGTGCTCGACCCGGCCGGCCGCCTCCGCGGCCCGGTCGGCGGCCGTCACCCGCTCGGCCTCCCGTTCGGCCAGCGCGGCGCGCGCGGACCGGTGTTCCTCCTCGGCGCGCCGAAGCGCCGCTCGGGCCCGCTCGACCCGGCCCGCCGACTCGTCGCGGGCGGCGGCCAGGTGTGCGACCTCGTGCTCCAGGCGCTCGACGTCCTGGAGGGCCGCCCGGTGCTCCCGCTCCGCCGTCCGAAGACCGGTCTCGGCCTCCGTGACGCGCCGACGGACCTCTCGCCGAGCGGCTGCCCGCTCCGCCCGGTCCTCACGCACGACGGACAGCACCGGTCTGACCGTCCGCGCCGACGACCGGGGTTCCTCCGGGCCCGCCGGTTCCCCGACCTCGGCTGCCGAGAACGCGGCCGGCAGGGCGCTCGGCTCCGCCAGGGCCGTGGACAACCGCCCGGCAGCGAACTCGGCCGCCGCGTCCGCGTCGGCCAGTGCCGCCCGAAGACTCCGCTCCACCTCCCGCAGCTGCGCCTCGCCGACCGCCGCACCCGCGGCGGAGGCAGCATCGCGAGCCTGCCCGGTGAGGGCGGTCACGAGGTGGTGGCGCTGCCCGGAAAGCTCACGCAGCGCGGCCCCGGAGAGTTCGCCCTGGGCCCGTCGCAACGCCTCACCGAGCTCCAGCAGGGCTTCGACCTGCTCCGGGTGGTCGCGGACGAGCCGGTTGATCGCGAACGCCGCCGCCGTCGGCCGGCGCAGGGCCTTGATCCGGGCGGCGAGCTGCCGATCCCCCTCGTTCCTCGCCTCGGCGACGGCCCGGTCACGAGCGGCGGTGAACCCGGCGGGCGGGACCGCGTACAGACCCGCGGCCACCTCGTCCAAGCCGTCCACGTCACCTCCCGACCCGGCCACGGCGGTCACCGACCGCGCAGGGCCCGATCGCACGCGGGGCCGCGCCGATCGGTCGGCGGAGGCGGGCACCACGGCTCCCCCGGCGGTAGTGCGCGTACTCCATCGGAGTGCTCCCCGGCCCGCAGGGCGTGTACGGCTGATGGTCCTCCGGCACAGCGGGAGGGTTCCTCCGCCGGCTCCGGCTCGAAGCGCACGACGATCGAAACCATGCGTCGAGACTGGGCCACCGTCGACGCTGCCACATCCGGGGTGGGCCGTCCGAGGCCGCCGGGCTCTCGCAGGACGGCCGTCGGGTCCTGCTCGCCGCGGCATTCGTCGGGATGGCATCCCCCGCCTGCACGCAGGCTCGGTAGGCCGTAGCGTCCGTGCCATGAACGGCGACAACGCTGCCGTCCGGGCCGTGGGGATCCGATCCCTCCAGGAGGTCTTCGACGCGCTGACGCAGACGGACTGCCTCCCCGCCCCCTCCAGCCACCACCGGCCCGGCGTGACGAACGCCTACCGATGGACGCTCGGCACCCGGATCGCCGGCCCCGTCACCCGCGCGGCCGTCGTGGGCAACGCCGTCGCCTGCCGGACCCGACGGCTGGCCGAGTGCCAGGCCTCCGCCGTCGAGATCCGACACGGAGCGCCGGCGCAGACCCGTCCCGACGACGCGCTCGGCGCCCACCAAGCCACGGCCTGGATGAGCGGCCACCACGACGAACACCCGTAGGAACCGGACCCATGCCTCCGACGATCAGCCACTCCCCCCTCGACATCCAGGGCCCGCCGGCGAATCCGCCTTCGGCGAACGCCGGCGGCAGGTACCTGCTCTGGTTGCGCGACGACACGGGACGCAACCGCACGGTCCCCGTGGCCGTGACCGGCCGCGTCGGCCCCGCCGGCCACCCCGTGTACGCCGACCAGGAAGGCACGGTGCACGTCGAGATCACCGACGACGGCCGCCACCGCGCCCTCACCTGCGGCCCCGCCCCGATCATCGCCGCCCTGCCCCTGGGCTGATGGCCGGTGACCCGGGTGGTGACCGTTCCGTGGGGGGGTGGTGAGGGCGGCCGTGTCGCCGTCGGCGAGGCCGTTCCGGTCGCCGTCGGCGCGTGCGCACCGGGCCCGCGGCTTCGTCACCGGCCTCGGCACGTCCTGACGCCACCGAACCGCGGAAGGTGACGTCGAAGAACCGGGGCCGGCCCGTTCGCGGCCGGTCCGGCACCGGCGCCCGAGCGCACCCACGTGACACGGGTCATGCCGAAGCCGACGGGTGGGCGCCTACACTGGGCGGCCACGAGCGGGGCAGCGCGGCCCCGTACCCGAGGCTCGCACCACCGCACCACCGGACACTGGCGAGCACCACCTGCCGAGGGACCCATCGCCGTGCCCGACCTGACACCGGTCATAGCCGCCTGCACCCGCTGGCTCCTGAACGCCTACCCGCCACCGGGCGGCGCGTTCAGTCGCACCCTGGCCGAGACACAGGCCCGGCAGGCCACCGCCCTCGCCGCCGCCCTGCGCTACCCCACCGCGATGGACGTCCAGCTCCTGGACCTGCTCGGCCCCGGCGGAGCCGACCGCCTCGACCGGCTCACCGGCAGCGGCCCGGCCCCGGACGGCTCGGCCTGGCGCAGCTGGGTCGACGAGACCGTCGTCAGCTGGGCCGCCTGCCTGCTCGCCGATCCCGTCCTGGCCGCCCACGCCCACCGGGCGCTGGCCACGACCGAGCACCACAGCGGGACCGGCGCCCTGCGCCGTCTCACCCACCCCGGTCCCCACGACACCCAGGCCGCCGTCCTGCTGCGCCACCCCGACCTCCTCGAACCCGTCGCCGCCCTGCACCGGATCCGGCTCCTGGAGCGGTTGAACGCGGAGGGCGTCCAGGCCGCGTGACGGAGAAGGTGGCGCACTTCGGCGAGCAGTCCCCCCTCGGCCGCCCCGCCCAGCCCGCCGAGATGGCCCCCGCCTACGTCCTCCTCGCCTCATCCCAGGCGTCGTGCATCACCGGCGAGATCCTCAACGCCACCGGCGGCACCCCGCTGCCGTAGCGGACCTCCGACACGGCGAGCCGCCGATCCGCCGGTACTTCGGGGCTGGCCCCGGCCCGGGGTGCGACGTCCTCCGGCCCCGCCGACCCGGCTCCGCGCGCACGACGTCCGCCACCGGACCCGCGGCTGCCCCGGTCGCACCGTCCCCGCACACCGCGCGGCCGATCCCGCGCGACCGGCGCGTCCCGCGAAGAATCGTGCGAGCCGATCCGCCGGAAGCGACGACACCGTTTCCGGCCGTGTCCGTGGGACATACGCCGGGACGAGAACTCCGCTCCTGGGAGCGCGGCTTCATGACACACGACTGCTCCACACACGGTGATGCCCGGTCCGTGGCCGATGCGGGCCGCGTCATCCGGTTCGGCGTCGAGGAGGAGTTCCTGCTGGTGGATCCGGTCACGCGGCGCACCTCCCCCCGGGCGCACCTCGTGGTGCCCCACGCCTCCCGGACCTTGGGCGACCGGGCACAGTACGAGTTCCTGACCACCCAGGTCGAGATGTGCACCAGACCCGTCACGAGCGCCCTCGCACTCCACGCGGAGCTGGTCGCCGGACGCCTCGCGATGGTGGCGGCGGCCGAGAACGCCGGGTGCCGCCTGGCGGCCACCGGCACCGCCGTCCTGCCCAGCTGCCACCCCCTCCCGGTGACGTCCGACGACCGCTACCGGCGCGTCGCCGCGCACGTGGGACGCGCCGCCGACCAATGCGGCGGCGAGATCTGCGGCTGCCACGTCCACCTCGGCGACCTCGACCGCGCCGAGGCGCTGGCCGTCAGCGCGCGGCTGAGCCCCTGGCTGCCCGTCCTTCAGGCACTCTGCGTCAACTCACCGTTCTGCGAAGGGCGGGACCACGGGGCTGCGAGCACCCGCGCCGGCCGCTACCTGGCCTGGCCGACCTGCGGGCCGGCCCCCGTCCTCGACGCGGACGGCTACGAGCGGACGGTGACCCGGCTCCTCGCCCAGCGCGTGATCCTCGACCGGAAGATGCTCTACTGGTACGCCCGGCCGTCCGAGCACCTGCCCACCCTGGAGGTGCGGATCGCCGACACGAACGCGGACGTGCACGCCCCGCTGCTGCTCGCCGTCCTGCTGCGCGCTTTCGCCCGCACGTTCCTGTCCGAGCACCCCACCTGCGTTCCGACGCCGCGGGTGTCCGGCGCGGTCCTGCGCGAAGCCCACCGGCAGGCCGCACTGAGCGGGCTCGCCGGCGTCGGAACACACCCCGCCACCGGATGCCGGCTGCCGATGTCCCGGCTCGTCGCCGACCTGGTCGAGCTGGCCTCTCCCGCCCTGGCCCGGTCGGGTGACCTCGACCTCGCGCAGCTGCTCCTGCGGGAGCGGCTGACCCACGGCACCGGAGCGGATCGACAGCGGGCCGTCTTCGCCCGCCGCCATTCCCTGACCGACGTCGTCGACGACCTCGCCCACCTCACCGCCGCCCCCGGCACCGCTGCGGCTCCCGTCACCGTCACCCGCACCGGTTTCGCCCGCCTGGGCAGTACGGCGGACGCAACCTGAGTGGGGCTGGAGGGGACGTTCATCGCGCAGTGAGTCGCGCCGTCCTCGTCGCCGGTGATCGGACAGCCGCCGACCCGGCCGTCGTAGGCCTACCGGCCTTCGGAGTTGAGGATCGAGGAGCACACGTGGAGCCGCCCGATGACCGTCTTCATCACGGAAGGGTTGTCGCCGAGCCAGACGGGCACAAGGTTCCGGCCCTGCCGTTCAGAGCCGGACGGTGAACCAGGTGGTCTTGCCGTTGCCGCTGGGGCGGACCCCCCAGCCGTCGGCCAGGGCGTCGACGATGATGAGCCCCCGGCCGGACTCCTCCTCGCTGGTGGCGAGGCGGGGGTGGGGCAGCTGGGAGCTGCGGTCGCCGATCTCGACGGTGAGTTCGGTGCCGGTGCGACGCAGCTGCAGGTCGATCGGCCCCCGGCCGTGCTGGACGGAGTTGGTGAGGATCTCGGACAGCAACAGGCAGGCGTCGTCGGTTCGCTCGGCGCAGCCCCAAGCGGTGAGCGTCTTGGTGAGGAAGGCGCGGGCCTCGCCGACGGAGGAGGGAACGGTGGGCAGGTTGGTGGTGGCGGTGGCCAGCGGGGCGGCGGGCAGCCGGAGCAGGAGCAGGGTGACGTCGTCGTTGTGGCCGTCGGTGTCGGGCAGCACGGCGGAGAGGACGTGGTCGGCGACGGCTTCCAGTCCGCCGTCACCGGTGAAGGCGCGGCCGACGGTCGCGACCAGCTCGGTGATCTGGGCCTCGAGGTCGCCGCCGGGGGTCTCGACCAGGCCGTCGGTGTAGAGAAGCAGGGTGGCGCCGGGCGGTACGGCCAGACAGGCCTGCTGGTGGGGGATGCCGCCGACGCCCAGCGGGGCGCTCACCGGGGCCGGTAGCGCCCGGACGGTCTCGCCGGGGGCGGCCAGGAGGACGGGCAGATGGCCGGCCGAGCAGATCGTGACCTCGCCGGTGTCCGGGGCGATGACGAGGTAGCAGCAGGTGACCAGCTGGTCGGGCAGCTCCAGGTCGGTGACGGCCGCGTCCAGGGCCTGCATGAGCTGGCGGGGTTCCATGCCGGTCTTGGCCAGCGCGTGGGCGGCGGAGCGCAGCTGCCCCATGACGGCGGCCGCCTCCAGCCCGCGGCCCATGACGTCGCCGATCAGGACGCCGACGCGGCCTGCGCCCAGGGGGACGAGGTCGAACCAGTCGCCGCCGACCCCGGCGCCCTGGGTGGCGGGCAGGTAGCGGCTGGCGGTGGCCAGGCCCGGGATGGCGGGTGGGGTGCCCATCAGGCTGCGCTGCAGGGTGAGGGCGATGTGCCGTTGCTGTTCGTACAGGGCGGTGAGCTCCGCCTCCGCTCGTTTTCGGTCGCTGATGTCGCGGACGATGGCGCAGGCGCCGGTCACCGTGCCGTCGGACGTCCGGGTGGGCCACAAGGTCACGTCCACGTCGATCAGCCGACCGCTGCGGGTGACCCGCAGCGTCTCGAAGTGCTCGACCTTCTCCCCGTCTCCCAGTCGCTTCAGCAGCGTGGTGATCTCCTCCTGGTACTCGGGCAGGGCCAGCATGGCCACGTGGCGGCCGAGCGCCTCGGCGGCCGTGTAGCCGTACAGCGAGTGCGCGGCGGCGTTCCAGTAGGTGATGCGGCCGTCGAGGGTCTTGGCGAGGATGGCGTCCTGGGAGGACTCGACCAGGGCGGCGAGCTCGTTGATGCGGGCTTCGGCGGCCTTGCGGTCGCTGACGTCGCGCACGGCGGCGGAGAAGAGCAGCCCGTCCGCGGTCTCCAGCGGGCTGAGACTGATCTCGACCGGGAACTCCGTGCCGTCCTTGCGCAACCCGTGCAGCTCCAGCCCCGCCCCCATCGGACGCACCTGACGGTTCGCCGCGTACGCGTCGCGATGCCGGTGATGCTGACCCCGGAACCGCGTCGGCACCAGCAACTCCACCGGACGCCCCAGCAGTTCCTCACGCGGGTAGCCGAACAGCGCCTCCGTCTGCGCGTTGACCAGCGTGATGACCCCCGCATCGTCCGCGATCACCATCGCGTCCGGCGCCGCCTCCAACAACGCCCGGAAGCGGGCTTCGGCGGCCTTGCGGTCGCTGACGTCGCGCACGGCGGCGGAGAAGAGCAGCCCGTCCGCGGTCTCCAGCGGGCTGAGACTGATCTCGACCGGGAACTCCGTGCCGTCCTTGCGCAACCCGTGCAGCTCCAGCCCCGCCCCCATCGGACGCACCTGACGGTTCGCCGCGTACGCGTCGCGATGCCGGTGATGCTGACCCCGGAACCGCGTCGGCACCAGCAACTCCACCGGACGCCCCAGCAGTTCCTCACGCGGGTAGCCGAACAGCGCCTCCGTCTGCGCGTTGACCAGCGTGATGACCCCCGCATCGTCCGCGATCACCATCGCGTCCGGCGCCGCCTCCAACAACGCCCGGAAGTGTTCCTCCACCGCCCCGACACCCACCGTGACACCCGGGCAACCCGGCCCCTGGCCGGCAGCCGTGCCCTTGTCCGGTCTCCGGCCCACCTCGTCGCCCACGCCCGCTCCCTCGCCTTGCTGTACCGGTGGTGCTGCTCCACCCCAGCGCATCAGGACTCCGGACGCCTCTCTATGTCCGCAACTGGCCGTTGACGCTTGGATATTCCCGAAGAAGGTCAAAAATGACCATATGCGGCGACCTTGGGTCCACTCTCCCGGCGACAGGGACCGGACGGCCTGCTGGAGCCCCCGAATGGACATGTCCCTCGCGAAGCCCCGGCCCACGGACTCCGGCATGACGCATCGACGGCCACTGGGCGACGATCCGACGAAGCACTCCTCGCCGACCCGCGGACGTGCTGTCCAGAAGAGCCGCGGGAACCCGTTGCCCGGGTGATCAGCCACTCCACGGTGGCGCTCCGCCAAGCCGATCAGGCTCGACGTGATCCGGTTCTGCTCGACCGAGATCACCACGGCGTCCGCCTCCGGCACGGTGAGCGGTGACGGCGATTCGGTGGTCAAGGCACGGCGCGGGCGATGAGGAGGGCGACGTCGTCCTGGGTGTCGGGGCGGCGAAGAGCGGTGAGGAGGAGGTCGCAGGTGTCCTCCAGGGGGCGGCGGGGGCCGGCGAGCAGGTCGGTGAGGGTCTGCAGGCGCTGGTCGATGTCCTGGTCGCGGACTTCGACGAGGCCGTCGGTGTAGAGGACCAGCTCGTCGCCGGTGCGCAGGGTGAGGTCGCGGGTGGGAAAGGGCAGGCCGCCGACGCCGAGGGGCGGGCCCGGGTCGAGGCGGACGGGGCGGGGGGTGTGGCCGGGGCGCACGAGGACGGGGGGCGGGTGGCCGGCGCAGGCGAGGCGGCAGTGGCCGGTGGCGGGGTCGTAGCGGGCGATCAGGCAGGTGGCCATGGCGTCGCCGAGGTCTCGGGTGGTGGCGTCGAGGTGGGTGAGGAGGTCGGCGGGGTCCGCGGTGAGGCGGGCGAGGGCGCGGGTGGTGGTGCGCAGCTGTCCCATGGTGGCGGCCGCGTTGATGCCCGATCCCATGACGTCGCCGACGACCAGGAGGGTGCGGTCGTCGGCGACGGGGATGGTGTCGAACCAGTCGCCGCCGGTCTCGTCGGCGGCGCCGGCGGGCTGGTAGCGGTGGGCGATGGTCAGGCCGGGCGGGTCGGGGGCGTGCTGGGGTGGCAGGAGGTGGCGTTGGAGGGCGAGGGTGGCCTGGCGCTGGTGCTGGTACCAGCGGGCGTTGTCGATGGCGACGGCGGCGCGGGCGGCGAGTTCACTGGCGAGCAGGACGTCGTCCTGGTCGAAGGGGGCGGGGGTGCGGGTGCGTTTGAGGTCGAGGGCGCCGAGGACCTGGCCGCGGGCGATGAGGGGGACGGCCAGGTACGAGTGGACGCCGGCTTCGGCGAGGAGGCGTGCGGCGTCGTCGTCGCGGGCGATCCGGGCCAGGTCCGCGGGGGTCACCCGGGGGACGAGGACGGGGCGGCCTCCGACGGCGGCCTGGGTGACCAGGCGCTGGGGGTGGTACCGGGTGACCTGGCCGATCGGGTCGGCGGCTTCGGTGGCCGGAGTGGGGTGCACGGCCCTGATGGCCATCGCGCGGAACCGGGCGGGCCCGTCGTCCGCGCGGGTGGTGGTGCCGGGCAGGGCGGCGTCCAGGAGGTCGACGGCGGCGATGTCGGCGACTTCCGGCACGGTCACCTCGGCGAGCTCCCGGGCGGTGGTGGGCAGGTCGAGGGTGGTGCCGACGCGGATCGAGGCGTCGGCGATCAGTGACAGGCGGCGCCGTGCCCGGGCGGCGACGAGGGACTGCTCGTAGGACTCGGTGACGTCGATGACGGAGACCGCCAGCCCCATCACCCGGCGGGCCTGGTCCTCCAGGCGGTAGAACGACGAGGTCCAGGCGTGGGTGCGGTCGTCGTGCGGCATGTGGCCGACGGTGAACTCCTCCAGCACCGGCCGGCCGGTGGCCAGCACCTGGCGCATCCGGTGCTCGATCGCCGCGACGTCCAAGTGGGGCAGCACCTCGTGCGGGGTGCGGCCGAGGTGGTCGGCGGCCGGCACGCCGTTGATCCGCTCCAGGGCGGGGTTGACCAGGACGTAGTGCAGGTCCTCGTCCAGGACGGCGAGGCCGACGGGCGCCTGGTCGACGATCCGTGCGGCCAGGGCCAGGTCGCGCTCCACGCGGCGGACGGTCTCGCGCGGGGAGGCGATGCCCAGGGCGTACCAGGTGCCGGAGGCGGCTTGCAGGCGGGTGTTGCGGAACTCGACCAGCATGGTCCGTCCGTCCTTGTGCCGGACGGGGAACGCACCGGCCCAGGTGCCCTCGCCGGCCATCACCCGGGCGAAATCCTCCTGGACCTGGGCGCGCCGTCCGTCCTCCACCAGCAGCTGCGCGGCCTCGCGGCCGAGGGCCTCCTCGCAGGTGTAGCCGAAAAGGGCCTCGGCGGGCGGGCTCCACAGGGTGACCCGGCCGTGGTCGTCGAGGACGACGGCCGCCACCCCGAGGACGTCCAGCAGCCCGCCTGCCGCCATCGCGGCGTCCGCAGGGCCGAGTCGGCGTGCCATCGCCACCACCTCCTTCGCCCCTCGGTCGGCTTCGGGGCGCTCTGCCGGTCCCTCCATCGTCCGCCGGACGCCCTCGGGCGCCGGCAGACTCATCGGCTCCGTCACCGGGCGGACGGGCGGGACGGGGGCTCGCCCGTCGAGCCCGGGCGCCGTCGGAGCCCTGGTGCCGTCGGAGCCCGGGTGCCGACGGCCGCACCGAGGCCCCGCGCCGCCCGGAACACGGCGTACCGAGCCCCGCACCCTGCGCCTGTCCGGGCCCCCGCACGCGAAACACCGATGTGACACCTGCGGGCCTCGGTCAGGCATCGGGACAGCGCCTTGGCGCGGCACGACCTTCTCGAACACGGTCGCCTGCAGTGCCGAACGACACCCGGGAATCCGAGGGCGAGGCGGAGCCTGCAGACCCCCGTGGACCGCTCGCACCACGTCACTGGCCAAGCGGCGGTCGAAGCGGCCGGCCACCGAGGGGCGGCGGCCCCCGAGGACGCTCGGTCGGTCAGAACTGGCGGCGCCGTACGACGGGCCGGACGGGCGGGGCCTTGCTCGGTGCCGCGCAGCGCGAAGGCCGCAGTGCGGGTGTGCTCCGGCCGGCTGACGACCTGGCGCAGCGTGGCGGGGTCGGCGTGGTGGGTGAGGTCGCGGACGGCTTGGTGGTCGTCGTCGGTGAGCGGAGGACCTGTTGTTCGTGGGCGTAGGCGGTGAGCGCGGCCGGCCAGGCCGTCGCGGAAGCCTTCCACGTGCGCGCCGCCGGTGGTCGGCCGGCCGTTGGCGCAGCTGGCGACCCGTTCCTCGCGGGAGTCGGCAGCGCAGAGCCACCTCGACGGTTCCCTCCGTTTCGGCAGCCGGGCCGGGCGAGGAGGCTTGGGCGAGGTGGAGCGCGGAATCCGGGATGGCGGCGGGCGCGCGGACGTGGAGCAGCTCGATGATGGCCCCGGCGTGGGCTGGGCGGGCTGTGGCGGGATGGAGAGGGGCTGACGGATGCCGGACGAGGGCGGTGATCGGTAGAGGATGCGGGGCGAGGGGGTGTGCCGTCCGTCCGACGCACGCCGCCGCTCACCTGACTGCTGCATGGGGGGTGCCGCCCCGATCGTCCGCTGATTGGATCGCACAAGAACGGGGGCCGCAGATGAAGGAGCGACAAGTGAGTTCAGCAGGGAAGGCCCTGGCAGTGACAGGTGCGGCCATGGCCACGTGTTTGGTTCCGATCGGCAGCGCGTCGGCAGTCGATGCCGGTCACCCGGCCGCTCGCGCCTACGTGAGCAGTTACAAGGGACCTCGCATCGACATCGACGGCGACACATGGGGCCAGGCGATCGCGACCTGCCCGGCCGGGATGGTGGCCACCGGCGGCGGCTACGAGGTCACCAGCAGGACGCTCCAGATCATCGTGAACGCGCCCAGCGGCAACGACGGCCAGCCCACACGAGCCTGGGTGATCATCGGCTACAACCCTCCGGGGAGCTTCATGACGCAGCTCACGCCCTGGGTCACCTGCACGACGACCTGACCCATGGGCTCGTGCCGTGATGCCGGTTTGCGGCTTCCGGCATCACGGCAGACGGACGGGGCACCGGGTTGGGCAGCCGGGAGGATGCCGCTTTGGTGGGTGACCAGCGCGGTCGCGGCGCTGACCACGTCGCGGGCGGCGGCCGGGGCCCCGCTGTCCGGGGCCCGCCCGTCCGGCCCGGCCGCCCGGCTCAGGCCCGTCACCAGCAGCCCGAGGCGCAGCACCAGGAGGAGCCGCTCGGCATCGGTGGCGGCCGGCAGGGCGGCGGCCACGACTTCGCTGCGGACCGGTCCGTAGGCGGTGCGCAGGGCCTCGATGTCGGCGCCACGCTGCAGAAGCACGTCAAGGCGGGTGTCGGCCTCCAGCCGGGGCTGGGCACAGCAGGGGCAGCCGGGACGGGCGCCGGGGCTGTAGGGCTGCGCTTGAGCCCGGCCGAGGCGGACCTCGGGGTGCACGGCGGGAACGTCGCGGTGGGCGAGGGCAGTTGGGGCTCGGACGTGATCGTCGTCGAGTTCCCCGACCGGGAGCGGGTGCGCGCGTGGTACGACTCCCCCGTACCGGGAGATCCTCCCACTGCGCACCCGCCACATGGTCCCAGGCGCGATCTTCGCCGACGGGGTGCCCGCGGGTTACCGGGGCGCGGACTCGCCGGCGCACTGAGCGCCGGCGGGGCGCTCGCGGGTGACGAGGTCGGTGCGTCCGGCCGTGGCGTCCAGCCACACGACGCGGGTGCCGCGGTCGGCGACGGGCGAGTCCTGGGAGCCTCGGTCGCAGGAGACGCGCTCGGGGGCGCCGCCGGTGAGCGGGAGCTGCCACAGCTTGGCGGTCCGGGCGTTGGTCCAGTCGTCGTGGACCCGCCCGGTGCGCGAGACGTAGGTGACCGCGCGCTCGGAGACGGTGAGCTGGTACGGCTCGGGGGCGGTGGAGTCGGCCGGCAGGAGGTCGGTGACGCCCGAGCCGTCCAGGGCGCCGGAGCGGATCGTGGCGCGCCCGGTGGGCGGGGTCTGGACCCACAGCATGCGGCCGCCGGCCAGGTGGACGGCGTCGGTCAGGTTCGTCGGGTCGGCGGGCACGTACTGGGCGGTGACCTTGCCCTCGGCGAGCGCGTACGCGGTCGGCGCGTTGACGTAGTCCTGGCCGGACATCCAGCTCTCGGTCCAGGCGAGGACGCCGCCGTTCAGGTCGAGGCCGCCCACGCCGTGACCGGCGGGCAGCGGGATCACCGTCTCCGGGGAGCCGTCGCCGCGGACGACATGGATGCGGGTGGTGTCGGTGGTGAAGTCCCGGAGCGTGTAGACGATGTCGCCGCCGGCCGTGCGGATGTTCTGCGGCTCCTGCCGGGCGTCGTGGTAGATGCTGCGCACCGGGCCGGCTCCGGTCAGCGGCGCGCTCAGCAGCTCGTAGCCGAAGACGCCCTGGGCGTCCTTGCCGACGGCCTTCCACACCGCGTTCGTGCCGTCGCTGGCCGCCCAGCTGTGGTAGCGGCCGTCGTCGGGGCTCAGTCGCACCGGGGTGCCGCTGCCGGTGACGGTGCCGGTGTACAGGGCGGTGCTCCTGCGGGTGGCGTCGGTGTTGGCGAGCATCACCCAGTGACCGTCGGCGACCACCGGGGCGGCCATGTTGTTGGTGATGCCACTGAGCAGGACGCGGCTGTCCAGGCCGAGCTTGCGCTGCCAGCCGGCCTTGATGCCGTGGGCGTCGAACGCGGCGGCGACGGTGCGCAGCTGGGCGTGGGTCAGGCCACTTGCGCGGCCGGCGGCCAGGACGGCGTTGCGGCCGGCGACGAAGTCGTCGAGCGGGGTCATGTACTCGGTGAGCGCGCGGTAGACCACGCGGTCGGCGACCAGCGGGTCCAGCGTGCGCCGGATGTCCCACAGGGCTCCGCCGAAGATGGTGGAGTTGAGGTGCACGCCGCCGCTGTCGGTGCTCAGTGAGGCGCCGACGTAGTCGTCGACGGTGGTGTGGTGGTCGTCCAGGCGGCGGGTGGCGCAGGCCTGCGGGGTGCCGGTGCGGCACAGGCCCTCGCCCAGCAGCGCGGCCCGGGGGTCGTCCATCGCGATGCCGCGGGTGGTGACCTCGATGGCGTTGCCGAAGTAGTCGGCGAGCGCCTCGTCCATGGCGCCGGACTGGCCGAGGTAGGCGAAGTTGGCACTGTTGGTGATGACGCCGTGGGTCATCTCGTGGGCGGCGACGTCGAGGGCGGCGGCGAACGGGAAGTACCTGTCGTCGCCGCCGCCGTAGATCATCTTGCTGCCGTCCCAGTAGGCGTTGGGGAAGGCCCGCCCGCCGGCGGTGACTCCGGTGACGGAGACGATCGGGCTGTTCTTGCCGTCCAGGCCCGGACGGCCCAGGCGGTCGCGGTAGAAGTCGTAGACGACACCGGCGTTGACGTGCGCGTCGGTGGCGCCGTCGGTGCCGGTGGCGGCGGGGAAGTCGGGGGTCGGGGAGCTCGCGGGGTGGGCGTCGGCGGGGATGCGGCCGAAGTCGCCGACGTCGCGGCCGGCCGCGTCGTAGGTGGTGATCGCGGCGGGACGGGTGAGGTCGGTGAGCTGGTAACTGCCGTCCGCCTGGCGGGCGATGTTGACGCGCACGCTCTTGCCGTGGACGTCGGGGGCGGTGCCGGTGGCGGGGGTGGCGGTGGCCGGGGCCGGGTCGGGGGCGGGCGCGGAGGGCGCGACGGCCTCGGGGCGGGCGGCGGCCGCGGAGGGGGTGCGGGCATCGTGGGCGAGGACGACGACGCCTGCGGTGGCATCCACGTAGACGTCACGGGTGAGCGGGGTGCCGTCGGCGCCGGCACCGCGCACGGTGTAGTGGCGGGTCAGCTTCCCGGCGCCGTCGGGCAGGATCACCAGGCCGGCGTCATCGGCGGTGGCCTTGGCGCGGGCGGCGTCGGGCAGCGCGCCGAGCGCGGCGGTGCGCAGCAGCTCGTCCGTGACGGTGGGCTCGGTGGGGGCGGCGAGGCCGGTGAAGAACTTGCCGCCGACCGCCTCGACGTGCTGGGCCGCGCCGTCGCCGGCGAGGTGGACGAGGTACTGGGCGCCGAGCACGGGGACGCCACCCTCGTTCTGCTGGAACCTGACGGTGCGCCGTCCGTCGGGGCCGCTCTCGGTGCCGGCTTCGGCGAGCTGGGCGGGGTCGACCCGGTAGCGGTCGCGGTGGGCGGCCAGGTGGGCGCGGGCGGCAGCGGCCGGGTCGCCGGGGGCGGGATCGCTCAGGCCGGTGACCAGCTGCGGGGCGGCGGTGTCCTGCCCGGCGACCACGCCGGGGACGGGGTCGCCGGCGGTCTGCGCGGGCGCGGTGTCGGCGGCGGCGGTCGGGGCGGCCAGGGCGGCCAGGCTCAGGGCGGCGGCTATGCCGGCGCCGAGGGCCTTGGGCGTGCGGGCGTGACGGTGCACTGCGCTCCTCTCACGGAACGGGAACACGGGAATCGGCGGTGGCGCCCGGCCCGTCGCCGGTCGGCTGACGGTGCGCCAGGGCCACGTCACGAAACATAGGCCATCTCTCGGCATATGTCGAACAACTACCTATCGGGAACTCCGGGAGCCCCGGCCCTCAGCCGGCCCTCAGCCCGTGGAGGAGGAACGGGGAGGCGACCGGATCGGACGACCCGCGCACCAGGGCTGTGCCGCCGGGCCGCCTGGTGCACGCCGTCGACGGTGGGCAGACCACTGCCCATGTCACGCCTCCAGCAGAGCGCTCTCTCCCGACGGAAAGCGTGAGCGGCGGGGGCGGGCGTCAAACCGTTTGCAAGGATCCGCCAAGAGCGCCGGGAAAGGCTGGTCGGGTTCCGCGCGGCCGCCCGGACGCGGCCCGCGACCCGGGCCGTCGAGCGGCCCGGCGGGTGCCCGGTCACCGGGCACCGACACATCCCACACTCTCGTACGGAGATCCCTATGCGGCAGCGTCCGAAACTCGTCCTGGTCGGCCAGTTCTCCGCTCTTCCCTGGGTGTTCGAAGGCGCGGAGCGCGCCGGTGTCGATCTGATCCTGGTGCCCCGGGGCGACGACGACCCCGAGCGGGCCCGCAAGGCCGCCGGGGTGGTCGAACTCCTGCCGCTGGACGTCGACGGGGATCCCGACGCGGCGGTGGCCGCGCTGGTGGAGCGGTTCGCCCGCCAGCCGTTCGACGGGATCATGGCGGGCAACGAGAAGGTCGTCCCCTTCGTCGCCCGGGCCGCGCGGGTGCTCGGGCTGACCGGCCTGACCGAGGAGGCCGCGGCGGTCGTCCGGGACAAGCGCCGCATGCGCCGGCTGCTCGCCACCGCCGGACTGGCCGTGCCCGGATTCGTCACCGTCGACCACCCGGACGACTGGGCGGACGCCGCGGGCCTGCGCTTCCCGGTCGTGGTCAAGCCGGCCGACGGCTACTCCAGCCTGGGCGTGATCCGGGTCGACTCCTCCGGGGAGCTGGAGCGGGCGGTGCGCACCACCTGGGCGCTGTGCGACACGCACCTGGGGTACGACGACGGGGCGGCCGACGGCACCGGGGTGCTGGTCGAGGAGTACCTGGACGGCCCCGAGATCTCCGCCGAGTCGCTGGTGCACGGCGGCCGGGTCCGGGTCTGTGCCGTCAGCTACAAGGGGGAGCTGAACGGTCCGTACTTCGAGGAGACCACGCTTCGGGCCCCCGCCCGGCTCCCGGCGGACGTCCTGGCGGCCGTCGAGCGGGAGGTGGTCGGTGCGCACCACGCCTTCGGCGTCACCGAGGGCACCACCCACACCGAGCTGCGTCTGGTCTCGGGCACCCGGCCGGTGCTGCTGGAGATGGGGGCGCGGATCGGCGGCGGCGGGTTCATGCACCACCTGGTGCACGTCAGCAGCGGGATCGACCTCGCGGCGGAGGCGGTCCGCATCCACCTCGGCCGGGAGCCCGAGTGCTGGAGCACCGAGCCGGTGGGCACCGGGCACGCGGCGGCGTACCTGGTGCCGGTGGGCGGCGGCGGCCGGATCGCCCGGGTGCACGGCCTGGACGAGGTGCGCGAGGAGCCGTGCGTGGACCACGTGGTGCGGACGGTCGGCCCCGGCGCGCTGCTGCGGCCGTACCCGGACTGGTCCGGGTACCCGGCGATCGTGCTGTCGCACCACGCGTCGGACGCGGCGGCGGTGGAGTTCCGCGACCACCTGGCGCGGACCCTCACGGTCGAGTACGACGGGCGGAGCTGAGGTGCCGCTCCGGTCGGCCGGGGCACCGGGGAGGCTGCCGGGGCCGTTCTGGTGGCTCTGGGGCGGAACGCTGGTCACCTCGGCGGGCGGCTTCGTGGTGCCGTTCATGGCGATCTACCTCACCACGGTGCGCGGCTACTCGGTCTTCTTCACCGGCCTGACCCTGACCACGTTCGGGGTGGGCAGCGGGATCGCCTCGCTGTTCGGCGGCATCCTGGCGGACCGGCTGGGGCGGCGGACGGTGCTGCTGGCGAGCGAGGTCCTCACCGTCGCGGGCATGCTGGGGCTGGGCCTGGCCCACGGCCGGTTGCCGGTCCTGCTGTTCACCCTCACGGTGGGGGTCGGCCTGAACGCCACCCGCCCGGCCCGCGCGGCGGCCGTCGCCGACCTGGTGGCCCCGGAGGACCTGCCGCGGGCGTACTCGCTGATCTACTGGGCCACCAACCTGGGCTTCTCGGTGGCCGCCGTGGCGGCCGGGCTCGCCGCCTCCCACGGATTCCTGCTGCTGTTCCTGGTCAACGCGCTGGCCAATCTGCTCGCCGGCGTCATGGTGTACCTGCGGGTGCCGGAGACGCGCCCGCCGCCGGAGGGCGCCGGGGTGACGGACGCGGCCGGTGCGCGGCGCCCGCCGCACCGCGCGCCGGGCTTCCCGGTCCTGCTGGGTTCGGTGCTGATGCTCGGCCTGATGTTCCAACAGCCTTTGGTGGCGCTGCCGTTGACGATGACGGGGGACGGTCTCTCGGCCGCTGACTACGGCGCGGCGATGATGATGAACGGTCTCGTCATCGCGGTGCTCCAGCTCCCGCTGACCCGGCTGGCCGGGCGGCTCCGACCGGAACACGCGCTGGCTGTGGCGACCCTGGTGACCGGTCTCGGCATGGGGCTGACGGCCGCCGTGCACGGCACCGTCGGGTACGGGGCGACCGTCGTGCTGTGGAGCCTCGGCGAGATCGTCGTCTGGCCGACGTGCATGGCGCTGGTGGCCGCGCTGTCGCCGCCCGACCGGCAGGGCGGCTACCAGGGCTGGTTCCTGTCGGTCTGGAGCGTGTCGGTGGCCCTGGCCCCGGTGCTCAGCGCGCGGGTGATCGAGTCGTCCGGCACCACGGCGGTGTGGGGCGCCTGCCTGTGCCTGGCCGTGGTCTGCGCGGGCTGCCACCTGCTGCTGGCCCGGCTGCGCGGGGAGCGCCGGGCCGAGGCCGTCCCCGGCGGGAGGGCGAGCGTCACGCACTCCTGACCCAGCGTCGGCCGCCGCCCCGACCGATGGCGGGGGTGCGCTCCCGACGGCCTGTCGGCTCCTCCCGTGGACGACCGCGCGGGGGGAGCCGACGCGCGCCCGCGCGCCATCACCGTCCGTGGTCGTCCGAAAGGGAACATCCCGGTCCGACGGCGGGTTTCACCGTCGCCCGATCCGGGGTAGCCTGCCAGCATTCATGATTCACATGACAGTAACATGACCAGTAAAGCACTGTGCCCTTGTATCGGACGCAGACGGATCGCGGCTGGTCACGCCAAGGGAGGCCCCGCCATCGCCACTCCACGCCGTCCGCGCAGCGCCCTGCCCAGACACCCGGCCTGATTGCGCCCGCGACCACACCCGTCGACGGTTCCCGCGCCCTCCCAGCTCCCCCCAGCACCGCCGAACCGGCAACCGTCGGTGACGGCAGGGAACGGCGGCCCCACGGAACCGGCGACTCCCCCGAGGCCCCGCCGCCGATCCTCCGGGACGGCCGGCCGGCCGCAACATCCCCGGCCATGTTCGGACATGACCCGAATCACGCCGTGCCCCGGCTCACCCCGGCGGTCACGGCGGATGCACCAGCTGTCTTGCCTGACGGGATGTGATGAGATGAGCCGAGTCGACAACGCCGCTTCCGATCTCGTGTTACGGAGCCCCGCACCGATCAGGGTGCTGGGACAGATGTCCGTGCTGGCCGGCCGACGGGCACTCGACCTGGGCCCTCCGCGTCAACGGGCCCTACTGGCCCTGCTGTTGATCAACGCGGGCCGGGTGGTGTCGGTCTCCGGGATCGTCAGCGCCATCTGGGGCTCCTCACCGCCGCAGGCCGTCGTCGGCACCCTCCAGTCGTACGTCTCCCGGCTGCGCAAGGCGATCGACGGCCACTCGCCCGTCCCCGCCAAGGACAGGCTGCTGGCCCTGCGGTACCAGGCCCCCGGCTACGTCCTGGAGGTCGACCGGGACTGCATCGACGCCAGCCGGTTCCAGTCCGCCGTCGAGGCCGGGCGCGAGCAGTTCGCCCGCGGAGACCTGGCCGCGGCCCGCGGCACCGTCGACGAGGCGCTCGGCCTCTGGCACGGCACCCCGTACGGGGAACTGGCCGCCTACGACTTCGCCCAACTGGAGTCCGCCCGGCTCGAACAGCTGCGCCTGGTGGGCCTGCAGACCTGGGCCGACGCCAGCCTCGGCCTGGCCCGGTACGACGAGGTGGTGCGCGAACTCGACGACGAGGTCCGGCGCAACCCGATGCTGGAACGGCTGGGCTGCCAGCTCATGCTGGCGCAGTACCACTGCGGCCAGCCCGCCGAGGCACTGCTGACCTTCGAACGGATCCGGGCCCACCTCGCCGAGGAACTGGGCGCCGACACCAGCAAGGAACTCCAGGAGCTGCACGGCGCGATCCTGCGTCAGGACCTCGTGCACGCGGGTGGGCGGACCCCCTCCCCGGCCGGCCCGCGCCCCCGCCTCACCCTGGTCGCCGACGTCGACGCGCTGCGGCCGCCCACCCCGGGCCCGGCGCTCCCGGGCCCCGCCCCGGCGCTCACCCCCACCCCCGTCGCCGTGCCCGAACCGCCGCGCCCCGCACCGGCGTCGGCCCCCTCCCCCACCCCGGCGGCCGTCGCCCCGGCCGCCCCGCCCGCCGGACGGCTGATCGGCCGCACCCGGGAACTGGCCACCCTGCGGGCACTCACCGCACCCGGCCGCCGCGGCCGCACCGTCCTGGTGATCGGCGAACAGGGCGTCGGCAAGACCCGGCTGCTCCAGGAGCTGGCCGGCGGACTGCCGGCCGCCGGACTGGACGCCGTCTGGGCGCACTGCGCCGCAGGCCCCGAACTCCCCGAGTACTGGCTGTGGACCCGGGTCGTCCGCAAGCTCCGACGCACCAGGGCCGCCGAACTGGCCACCCTGCCCGAACCCGTCCTGGACACCCTCGGCATGCTGCGCCCGGACCGCGCGCCGGGTGCCGCGGGCACCGAGGCGCCGCTCTCCCCCGCCCGGCACCTGGCCTTCCAGGACGCCGTCTGCCAGGCCCTGCTGACCGCCGCCCGCCGCCCGCTGGTGCTCTTCCTGGAGGACCTGCACCTCGCCGACACCGGCACCCTGGCCCTGCTCCAACTGCTCACCAAGGAGCTCGGCGACAGCGACCTGCTGGTGGTCGCGACCGTCCGGGAGCACCGGCTCGCCCAACGCCCCGAACTCGGCGGAGCGGTCGCCGACCTGCTCCAGGAGGTCGCCGCCGAGTACCTGCACCTCGACGTGCTCTCGCTCGCCGAGACCAGGGACCTGATCGACCGCACCGGGGACGAGCCGCCCACCTGGGACCTGGTGTCGGCCGCCCACCGCGCCACCGGCGGCAACCCCTACCTGCTCACCAAGCTGCGGCCGACCGCCACCGCCGTGACCGGACCCGCCGAACCGGCCGCCCCGCTCTCCTTCGACCTGCGGCTGGTGCTGGGCGCCCGCCTGGCCGAGTGCCCGGAGGGCGTCATCCGGGTGCTGCAGACCTGCGCCGTGATCGGCCCGGCCGTGGACCGCCGGCTGCTCACCGACGTCCTCACCGGACTGGGCGAGCCACCGGGCCTGGTCCACCACGCGCTGCACAGCGGGCTGCTGCGCCCCGATCCGGTCGACCCGCACGGCTTCCGGTTCGCGCAGGGGCTGGTACGGGACATGCTGCTCGCCGACCTCGACCCGGTCCACCGCGCCCGGCTGCACCACCGGGTGGCGGTCGCGCTGGCCGACGGCGCCGTCGGCAGGGCCCGCGTCGACTGCGCCGAGACCATCGGCTACCACTGTGGCCGGGCGGCGCAGGAACTCGACCTGCGCGAGGCGGTGCAGCCCCTGGTCGGCATGGGCGACCTCGCCGAGCGCCGGCGGCTGCACTCCGAGGCGCATGCCTGGCTGTCGCAGGCCATCGACGTCCTGCGCGGCCAGCCCCGGAACCGGTCCGTCGCGGCCGAGCTGGAACTCCAGAAGCGGGTCGTGTGGCTGCTGTCGATGACCCTCGGCTACGGGTCCCCGGCGGTCACCGACGCCTGCAGCCGGGTCGAGGTGCTGCAGAAGACCCTCGACAACACCCGGCCCACCGCGCTGTTGGCCTCCCGGGTCATCATGCACCTGGCCGGCGGCGACCTGCCCCGAGTGTCCGGGATCGTCGCGCTGCTGGACGAGTCGGCCGAGCACGGCGGCGGGACCGAGGCCCGGGCGGCCGCCTGCTACGGCAAGGGCGTGCTGTGGTTCACCGCCGACCGGCTGGAGGAGGCCGTCGCCGAACTGGAACGCGGGCTCCCGCTGGTCGACGCGCAGGGCGCGGAGGAGCGGGCGGACCGGTTCATGGGCCTGTCCCGCAGCGACCCCCGGATCAACTACCGCGCCCACCTGGCCGTCAGCCACGTCCTGCTCGGCGACACCGCCGCCGCCGAGCGCTACCGCGAGGAGCTGCTGCAGCTCTCCGAGTCGGACGGCTGCGACCGGCCGTGGGACCGCACCTTCGCCCTCTACGCCGACGCCCTGCTGGCCGTCCTCGACGGGGACGTGGAACGGGCCTGGCAGGCCTCCACCGCCGGGGTCGACCTCACCGTCCGCTGCCAGCTGGGCCACTGGCAGAACATGCTGTCCGTGCTGCTCGGCTGGGCCGAGGTGCGCCGCGGCCGACCCGGCGTCGGACTGCGGCGGATGCGCTGGGCTCTGGACTCCGCGGCCCGCTCCGGCACGGTCTTCCGGCGGGCGCTGCACCTGGGGCTGCTCGCCGAGGCGGAGCAGCACGCCGGGCTGCCGGACCTGGCCCGCGCGACGGCGCGGACCATGGCCGACGAGATCGAGCTGCGCGGCGAGCTCGTGCTGCGGCGGCCGCAGTGGCCGTTCGCGGACCTGCTCGCCGGGGCGGCGCGGTAGCCCGCGGCGGCGCGGTAGCCCGCGGCGGCGCGGTAGCCCGGGGCGGCGGCACGGCGGGCTGCCGTGCCGCCGCCCCGGGCCCGGCCCGCCGACGGGTCAGCGCACGTGGCCGTCGGGGCCGACCCGCGAGAGCACCGAGCGCAGGCCGTCGACGAGCAGGTCCGCGTCCTGGCGGGTGAACACCAGCGGCGGATTGATCACCAGCGCGTACGGGTTGGTCCGCAGGAGGATGCCGGCCCGCTCGCGCAGCGCGTCCGCCACCTCGGTGGTGCCCTGCGGCAGCGGCCGCCGGGCCTCCTTGTCCGAGGTCAGCTCGACGGCCAGCATCAGTCCGACCCCGCGGACCTCCGCCACCACGGGCAGGTCCAGCAACCGCGTCAGCCCGTCCTTCAGGTGTGCGCCGACGGCGGCCGCGTTGGCCGCCAGCCCCTCGCGCTCGATGATGTCCAGGTTGGCCAGGGCCACCGCGCACGCGGTCGGGTGCCCGGTGTAGGTGTAGCCCACCGGAAAGCCCTGCTCGCCGGTCACGGTGTCGGCGACCCCGTCGGAGACCAGCACCGCCCCGTGCGGGAGGTACCCCGAGGTGAGGCCCTTGGCGGTGACCAGGATGTCGGGCACCACCCCGACGTGCTCGGCGGCGAACCAGTGCCCGGTGCGGCCGTACCCGGTGACCACCTCGTCCAGGATCAGCAGGATGCCGTAGGAGCGCAGCAGTTCCGCGACCCGCGGCCAGTAGTCGGCCGGCGGGACGACCGCGCCGATGCCGCCCATCACCGGCTCGCCGATCATCGCGGCGATCCGCTCCGGCCCGATCCGCTCGATCGACTCCCGCAGTTCGGCCAGGCAGAACTCGGTGACGTCGGCGCCGGAGAACAGCTCCCGGCGGTAGGGGTGCGGCGGCGTCAGGAAGTGCACGTCCGGCATGCTGGGGCCGAACCCGGTGTGGTAGACCGGGAATCCGGACACGCCGCCGCTTCCGTAGCCGATGCCGTGGTAGCCCATCGTGCGGGCCAGGATCCAGGTGCGCTGCGGCTCGCCGCGCCGGTGGTGGTGGAGCCGGGCCATCCGCAGCGCGATCTCGTTGCCCTCCGCGCCGCCGCTGGTGAAGTACGTCCGGCGCAGCCCTCCCGGGGCCAACCCGGCGAGCCGGGTGGCGAGTTCCACCGCCCGGTCGTTGGTCACGGTGCCCCAGGTGTGGAAGTACTCCAGCCGGGTCATCTGCTCGGCGGCGGCCCGGGCGAGCTCGGCGCGGCCGTGGCCCACCTGGGTCACGCCGAGGACGGCGGAGGCGTCCAGGTACTCGCGGCCGGCCGCGTCGGTGACCCGGCAGCCCGAGCCGGAGACCAGGACGGTGCGGTCCGTCCGGTGCGCCGGCAGCGTGGGGTGGATGAGCGTCGCGCGGTCCGCGGCCGCGAGCCCCGTGCCGGTCGCACCGGGGGCGGTGGCAGTTGCTGGGTTCAAGGCGAGCTCCTAAGGATCGGGTGAGGCCCGCCACCACGCTGTCAGCGACCCCTTGGCGTCCGCTGGACGTCCCGCTCCGCGCCGCCGCCCGGCCGTTCCGGACCGGCGGAGGACGCGTCAAACGATTCGCAAGAGCCGCCTGCCATCGTCGACCGCACCCCCTCCGCTTCCAGCCGTGGCGTCGCCGCACGGCACGAAAGGACGACCCGTGAAGTCCATCCTCTTCTACCTGCCGACGGTCGGCAGCCACGACCAGGTGCTCAAGGGCATGTCCGGGGTGAACCGGCAGAACTACCGGAACATGCTCTGGCAGCTCACCGAGCAGGCCCGGGCGGCCGACGAACTCGGTTACTGGGGGCTCTCGTTCACCGAGCACCACTTCCACGTCGAGGGCTTCGAGGTGTCCAACAACCCGATCATGCTGGGCCTGTACCTGGCCATGCAGACGAAGGAGATCCGGGTCGGCCAGATGGCCAACGTGCTGCCCTTCCACAACCCCCTGCGGCTCGCCGAGGACCTGGCGATGCTCGACCACATGACCCGGGGCCGGACCTTCGTCGGGATCGCGCGCGGCTTCCAGAAGCGGTGGGCCGAGATCATGGGCCAGCCGTTCGGGGTCGGCGGGACGCTCTCCGACGCCGGCGCCAACGACCGGCGCAACCGGGCGCTGTTCGAGGAGCACTGGGAGATCCTCAAGAAGGCGTGGACCACCGAGACCTTCTCGCACAGCGGCGCCCAGTGGACGATCCCGCCCAAGGGCCTGGAGTTCCCCTACGAGGCCGTCCGCAGCTTCGGCCGCGGCCTCGACGAGAACGGCGTGGTGCAGGAGGTCGGCATCGCCCCGAAGCCCTACCAGCACCCGCACCCGCCGGTGTTCCAGCCGTTCAGCTTCAGCGAGGACACCTTCCGGTTCTGTGCCCGCGAGGGCGTGGTGCCGATCCTGATGAACACCGACGACCGGATCGTGAGCCGGCTGATGGACCTCTACCGGGAGGAGGCCGCGGCCGCCGGGCACGGCGAGCTGCGGCGCGGCGAGCGGATCGGGGTGATGAAGGACGTGCTGGTGGCCAGGGACGCCGACGAGGCCCACCACTGGGCGGCCCGCGGCGGCGGCTTCGTCTTCGAGAACTGGTTCGGCCCGATGGGGTTCACCGAGAGCCTGCGCAAGGTCGGCGAGACCGGCCCGATCGGCGCGGACTACCGGACCCTGGTCGAGCGCGGCCTCGAATGGGTCGGCACGCCCGACGACATCAACCGCAAGATCGAGAAGCTGGTGACCCGGCACGACCCCGAGTACCTGCTGCAGTGCCAGTACTCCGGCCTGGTCCCGCACGACGTGCAGATGCGCAGCCTGGAGCTCTGGGCGACGGAGATCGCGCCCAACTGGCTGTGAGACCGGCGGGGCGGCCCGGCACCCCGCCGCGGCACGGTCCCGTCCCGGCACGGCACGTCCGGGCACGTCCCGGCACGTCCCGCCACGTCCGAGCACGTCACGACCTGGCACGTCCTGGCACGTCCTGGCACGTCCTGGCACGTCCTGGCACGACACCGACCGACCGTCCGGCCCCCGCGGGCCGCTCATCACGGAGGAGAAGCCGGTGGACCACCGCGTCTTCGCACTGGACAGCCTCCCGCTGGCCGACGGGGGGACCCTGCCCTCGGCCGGGATCGCCTACTCCGTCCACGGGACGCTCGACGCCGACGGCCGCAACGCCGTCCTGTGCCCGTCCTACTTCGGCGGCGACCACACCGCGTACGACTGGCTGATCGGGGAGGGCAGGCCGCTGGACACCCGGCGGTACTGCGTCGTCACCGTCGGCCTGTTCGGCAACGGCGTCTCCAGCTCGCCGAGCAACCACCCGCTGGGGGCGGCCTTCCCCCGGATCAGCCCGCAGGACAACGTCGACGCCCAGTACCGGCTGCTCACCGAGGAGCTGGGGGTGACCGAACTGGCGCTGGTGACCGGCTGGTCGATGGGCGCGGCGCACGCCTACCAGTGGGCGGTGTCGTACCCGCGGATGGTCCGCCGGATCGCCCCGTTCTGCGGGTCCGCGGCGACCAGCGAGCACAACCGGGTGTTCCTGGCGGCGCTGGCCGCCGCGCTGCGCGCCGACGGGAGCGCGGACGGGAGCACGGACGGGAGCCCCGACGGAGGCGCCCACCGGGGCCGGCGGGCGGCGGGCCGGGTCTTCGCCGGGTGGGCGGCCTCGCACCCGTTCTGGGCCCGGGGCTGCTACCGCGAGCTGGGCTTCGCCTCCCGGGAGGAGTACCTCACCGGCTTCTGGGAGGAGTTCTTCGTCGCCGGGCCGTCCACCGAGGACCTGCTGACCATGATCGACACGTGGGCCCGGGCCGACGTCGGGGCGACGCCGGGCTTCGACGGCCGGACGGAGGCCGCCCTGGGCTCGGTCACCGCCGAGGCGGTGCTCCTGCCGAGCGCCCGTGATCTGTGCTTCGCGGTGGAGGACGAGGCGAGGGCGGCCGCCCTGATGCCCCGGGCCGCCCTGCGGGTGATCCCGGGCGTGTGGGGCCACCTGGCCGGTGCGGGGGCGACCGCCGCCGACCGGGCGTTCATCGGCGAGGCGATCACCACCCTGCTGGCGACGCGGCCCGCGGCCGTCTGAGGGCCGCCTCCCGTGCACGGCAGCGCCCCCGGGAGGCGGACCTCCCGGGGGCGCTGCCGTCGATGCCGGACCGCCGACGGCCCGGTCACGTCGCTCACGTCACCTGCCGTGATGTCACGGCAGGTGACGCCGCGCCGCGGGCCGGCCGGGGCGGATCAGGTCGAGTAGTCGGCGTTGAGCCGCACGTAGCCCTCGGTCAGGTCGCAGCCGTAGACGGTGAAGGCACCGGCGGCGATGCCGAGGTCGATCCCGATGACCACCTCGGGGCCCTGCATCTGCTTGGCGACGGCGGCGCGCAGCTCGCTCTCCCCCTCGGCGCCGCGCCCGCTCGGCGGGTAGACCTCGACGTCGCCGAAGCGGATGGTGACCTTCTCCTGGTCGACGTCCGTGTCGTCGGAGCACTTCCCGATCGCCATCGCGACCCGGCCCCAGTTCGGGTCGCCGCCGTGCACGGCGGTCTTCACCAGCGGGGAGTTGACCACGGCCTTGCCGATCCGCTTGGCCTGTGCGGTGTCCCGCGCGCCCGAGACCTGGACCTCGATGAGCTTGCCGGCGCCCTCGCCGTCGCTCGCGATGTCCTTGACCAGGGCGAGCGCCACGTCGTACAGCGCCTGTTCGAAGGCGGCCGGGTCGACGGCGCCGGCCAGGCCGTTGGCGAACAGCGCGGCGGTGTCGCTGGTGGAGGTGTCGGTGTCGATGCTGACCGCGTTGAACGTCCGGTCCATCACCCGGCGGAAGATCCGGTCCTGCTCCTCGGGGTCGAGCAGCGCGTCGGTCGCGAAGAAGGTCAGCAGGGTGGCCATGTCGGGCTCGATCATCCCGACGCCCTTGGCGATGCCGATCACCACGGCGTCGCCGACCCGGGCGCGGGCGGTCTTGGGCCGGGTGTCGGTGGTCATGATGGACCGCGCGGCGCGGTCGAAGCCGCCCTCGGGCAGCGGGCCGGCCATCGTCCCGATGTGGTCGAGGATCCCGGCCATCGGGTACTGGCGGCCGATCACACCGGTCGATGCGATCAGCAGTTCGTCCTCGGCGAGGCCGAGCGCCCGCGCCGTGGCGGCGCGGACCTCGCGGGCGTTCGCCTCGCCCTGGGCGCCGGTGGCGACGTTCGCGTTGCGGGCCAGCACGACGACGCCCCGGGCGCTGCGGTCCGCGGCGGCGGCCCGGCTGAGGGTGACGCTGGGGCCGGCGAAGCGGGAACGGGTGAAGACCGCGCTGACCACGGCCGGTCGGGTCGAGACCAGGACGGTGAAGTCGTCCCGCCCGTCGTCACCCAGTCCGACCGGCGCGGTGTGCACCGCGAACCCCCGTGGCTCGTCCGCTGCGATTTCGGTCATGGTCCATCGTCTCCCGAGAGGCCAGGTGCACCGGCGTGCCGACACGCCGGTGCGGTGTCCGGTCGATCCCATCATGTGCGGTCTGTCAGGTCGAGTCGGCGCGGTGCCGACCGGCGATGCCCGGCCAACTCGTCCGCGCCGGGCGGGCGTACGGCCGGAAGGCCCGCAGGCGGGCGTACGGCCGGAGAGCCCGCAGGCGGCCGACGGCGGTCGGTCCTGCGGGCCCTCCGGGCCGAACGGCGGGTCGGGGCGCGGCGGGTCAGCGGCGCGGGGTGAAGTCGACGACGTCACCGGCCCGTTCGCCGCCCGACAGGGCGCCGCCGCGGTCGGTGCGGATGTAGACCCGGTGCAGCCAGCGGTCCTTGCCGTCCCAGCGCGGGGTGAACGGCGTCCGGGCGTGGGTGGTCCGGAAGTTGTCGATGATCAGGACGTCCCCGGGGACGAGGTGCACGGCCTCGGTGACCTCGTCCAGCGCCTTGGAGAGCGCGGCGACGGCCTCGACGTCCCGGGGGTCCTCGGGCGCGAGCAGTTCGCGGTCGTAGCCGAGGAACGGGTCGGCCGGGTCCCCGTACAGCGGGCGGACGTTGGCGATCGCGCCCGGGTCCGCCTCGCCGCCGCGGAAGGCCACGTCCACGCAGCAGGGCACCGGCCGGTCGTACAGGTGGGCGCGGAACTCGGCGGGCACCAGCGGCAGCGCGTTGCGGATCGAGCCGACCAGGGTGGCGGCCTTGCGCTCGTGGTCGGCCCGGGAGCAGGCGAGCATCACGTAGTCGGGCTGCAGCACGTGGTACGCCATCTCGGTGTGGAACTCCAGCAGCGTCTCGGAGGTCTCCGAGGACAGGTGGTGGGCGCCGGGCGACGGGTACACGTCGTGGTAGACGGTGGCGGAGCGCAGCTCCCGGTAGCCGGTGTGCAGGCCGAGCCGGCGCCCGACGATGCCGAGCATGGCCTCCATGACCAGCAGGGGGCGGTCCGCCGGCGCGGGGGTGCTGCTCGGGGTGGCGGGCAGCGCGTCGTCGTCCTCCACCGGCAGGCCGCGCAGCAGGAGGTAGCCGTCGGTGCTGCCGCGGCTGTTGAAGTCGTCCAGTGCCGCGGCCAGGCCGGCGGGGAGGTCGGCGGCCGCGGCGTGCGCGGTGTCGAGGAAGGCGGGCAGGTCCGCGCGCGGGATCCGCGGCAGCCGGGCGGCGAGCGCCCACAGGGCGGCCGCGTGTTCGGAGCAGTCCAGGACGGTCACGGGGTGGTCCTCTCTCGGGTGTGGGCGCGGGCGTACTGGTACAGGAGTTCCGCGCCGATCTCGGTGGCCAGGACGGAGGTGATGCCGCCGTGGTCGTAGGGCGGGGAGACCTCCATGACGTCGAAGCCGACGGGTGAGAGGTCGCCGATCCCGCGCAGCAGCGCCAGCACCTCGCGGGAGGTCGGGCCGCCCGGGGCGGGGGTGCCGGTGCCGGGGGCGAAGGCGGGGTCGACCACGTCGACGTCGACGGAGACGTACAGCGGCGCGCCGCCGACGAGTTCGCGCACCAGGCGGGCGGTCGCGGCGGGGCCGCGTTCGCAGAAGTCGTCGGAGGTGACGATCCGCACGCCGTGGCCGCGGGCGTAGTCCAGCGAGTCGGGCTGCGGGTTGTGGCCCCGGATCCCGATCTGGACCATGCGCTGCGGGTCGACGAGCTTCTCCTCGATGGCGTGCCGGAACGGCGTGCCGTGGTGGTACTCGCCGCCGTAGAACGCCGGGTTGGTGTCCGAGTGCGCGTCCAGGTGCAGGACGGCGACCGGCCCGTGCTTGGCGGCGACGGCGCGCAGCGCGGCGAGCGTCAGCGAGTGGTCGCCGCCGAGCATCAGGAAGGCGCCGTTGTCGTCCAGCAGTTGGGTCAGCCGCTGCTGGGCGTGCTCCATGGCGATGTGCATGTTGAACGGGGTGAGGTCGATGTCCCCCGCGTCCACGCAGCTGATCAGGTCGAAGGTGCCGGGCCCGCGGTCGATGCCGACGCCGTGGATGAGACCGGACTCGTTGCGGATCGCGCGGGGCCCGAAGCGGGCACCGGGGCGGTAGCTGGTGCCGCCGTCGTACGGTGCGCCGATGACCACGACGTCCCGGCCGTGCGGGTCGGGGTCGTGCGGCAGGCGCATGAAGGTGGGGATCTGCGCGTACCGGGGGGAGACCTTGATGTCGATGCGCTCCACGCGGTTCTCGCTCCTCTCTGTCGTGCTGCTGCGGTCTGTCGTGCTGATGCGGTCGGCGCCGGGGCTGCCGCCGGTGCGTCCGGTGCCCCGGCCGGGCCTGCGGCGGGCGGGCGTCACGGGTGGGCCGGCAGTGCGTCGTGCTCCAGGGCGTCGGCGACCAGCTGCACCACGTCGGCGGTGGCCACCTCGTCGGGGTGCCGGCCGTCGACGACGACCCGGTCGAACAGGTGCTGGACGACGAGCTCCTTGGCCCGGTGCACCCGGTCCCCGGGCACCCCGGCGTCGGTCAGCAGCCGGCTGAACGAGCTGGTGGTGCCCGAGCCCTCGTGCACGCCGAGCTTGGGGCGGGTGACGGTCTCGAGCGGGAGCAGGTCCGTCATGGCCTCGCGCAGCACCCACTTGTCCCGGCCGTGGCGCCGCTTGAGCCCGGACTCCAGCGACACCAGCAGGTCCAGCACCTCGCGGTCCCAGAACGGGTGGGTCGACCAGTGCCCGGCGATCCCGGACAGCACCGGCGTCATCTCGTTCAGGCCGTCGAAGGTGGCCATGTCGTGGGCGAGGGCGGTGTCCAGGGCCGGGAGCCGGTTCTCCCGGTGCATGCCGCCGAGCGGGATGTCGGCGCCGTAGCCTGTGAGGATGCGCCGCGCGGGGCCCTCCAGACGCAGGTACAGGGCGGTCAGCGGCACCAGGTACTCGATGATGTCCGGGTCGAGTGACTCGGCGGCCCAGACCGCGTGCGGGAGCCGGCGCAGCAGGTCGTCGGTGTGGACGGTCAGCTCCCGGTGGGCGGAGCCGAGGTGTTCGGCGACCACCCTGGCCTGGGGGAACTCGTCGGCGAGGTCGGTGCCCATCGACACGGTGTCGACGGGCCCGGACCGGTGGTGGGCGGTCAGTGCGGCGACGCTGGAGGAGTCGATGCCGCCGGAGAGCACCACCAGCGGCGTGTCCGGGCCGGTGCGGGCGCGGACGGCGCGGTCCAGGGCGAGCCGAACGGCCCCGGTGGCCTCCTGTTCGGCCATGATCCGGCGGGCCGGCGTGGGCGCCCAGGTGCGGTGGTCGGTGCAGTCCGCGGTGGCCACCCCGAACTCCAGGACGGTCCCGGCGGGCACCTGGTGGGTGCCGGGCAGCCGGCGGACCCGGCGCGCGGCCGTGATCCGCCGGCCGACCGGTGCGGTCCGCAAGGCCTTCGCCTCGGTCGCCGCGAGGACGGTCCCGGGGACGGCGCTCACGTACAGCGGCACCGAGCCGGCGTGGTCGGTGGCCACCAGCACCCGGCCGCCGTCCGCGACCACGGCCGCGAACCGCCCGTTGAGCAGCCGGAACGCGTGCAGGTCGTAGGTGTCCACGAGGGCGAGCAGCAGGTCCGCGTCGGTGAGCGGCCCGGCCTGCGCGCCGAGCAGGGTGAGCAGCTCGTCCCGGTTGTAGAGCTCCCCGGCGAGCAGCACCGTGCGGCCCCGCCGGTGGGCGTGGGCGGCGTCGGGTGCGCCGGAGTGCAGCAGGACGGCGTCCAGGCCCGGTCCGCCGGGCCGGGCCCGGAGGACGGCGCGCGGGCCGGCGGAGGCGAACACCGCCCCGGGGGCGGCGGGGTCCGCTCCCCGGGGGGCGGTGAACGCCCCGGGAGACCGGCCGCCGTCGCTGCGGACGGCGGCCAGGAACCCGGTGGCGGCGGGCAGTGTCGACGCCATCGTCAGATGCTCAGCGCGCCGAAGCCGCCGGTCGTGAAGTCGTAGTTCACCGGCACCTCGATCAGGAACGGCCGGCCGAGCGCGGCACCCTTGCGCAGCGCGGCGAGCAGCTCCTCCCGGATGGTCGCCTTGACGGCCTCCACACCGTTGGCGCGGGCGAGGTCGACGAAGTCGACGCCGGTGAACTTGACCACCGGGTCGTGGGAGCGGTGGTGGCCGAGGTTCTGGTACAGCTCGATCAGGCCGTTGGTGTCGTTGTTGACGACGACGGTGACGATCGGCAGGTTGAGCCGGGCGACGGTCTCCAGGTCGGCGCTGTTGGAGTGGAAGCCGCCGTCGCCGGCGATCAGGAAGGTGGGCTGCCCGGGGCGGGCGAGCTGGGCACCCATCGCCGCCGGGATGCCGTAGCCGAAGCTGGAGCAGCCCGCCGAGGTGAGGAAGCCGAACGGCTGGTCCGCGCGGGCGAACAGCACACCGTAGTGCCGGAAGAAGCCGATGTCGGAGACGATCGTGCCCTCGCCCGGCTCGGCGGTCTCCGCCATCACGGTGTTCATCGAGTCGATCACCTGGTGGACGCGCATGCCGTCCTGGTAGCGCTCGGTGTCGGCGAGGAACTCCGCGATCCGCTCGCGCAGCGGGGTGATGTCGTGCGGGGTCTTCGCCGGGACGTCGGCTGTCCGCTCCTCGAGGTGCCGCACGAAGGCGAGCACGTCGGTGACGACGTCGACGTCCGGCCGGTAGACCCGCGGGATCGGGTTGACGGTGGGCGACACCCGCACGGTGGTCTTGGCGCCGCCGCGCTGCCACATCGACGGACGCAGGTCCTCCGCGTAGTCGTAGCCGAGGGTGAGGATGACGTCGGCCGGGCCGAACAGCGTCTCCAGCGCCGGGAACGACAGGATGCCGTCCATGTAGCCGGTGACCGCGCCGTAGTCGAGGGCATGGCCGTGCGGCAGCACTCCCTTGGCGATGTACGTGGTGATGACCGGGATGTTCAGCCGCTCGGCGAGCGCGCGGACGGCCGGCACGGCGCCGGAGCGGATCGCGGCGGCGCCGACCACCAGCACCGGGTGCTGCGCCGACGCGACCAGCTCCGCCGCCTGCTCGGCGGCGTCCTGCCAGCCGTCCTGCACCGCGCCGACCGGCTTGGCGGGAGTCCGGGCGGCGGGGTGGACCACCGTGGTGTCGATGTCGCTGCCGAGCAGGTCGACGGGCAGCGAGATGAAGCTCGGGCCGACCGGCTCGGTCATCGCGGCGGCGACCGCGGAGTCGACCAGGTCGGTGATGTCGTCGGGCCGTTGGAGCTCCACCGCGTACTTGGTCATCGGGCGCATCACCGCGACCGAGTCCAGGCACTGGTGGGTGTCGTTGGGGAAGATGTCGTGCGACTCGGACTGCGCCGCCAGCGCGATCACCGGGGAGCGGTCGAGGACCGAGGTGGCCACCCCGGTGGACAGGTTGGTCATGCCCGGCCCCAGGGTCGCCCAGCAGGCCTGCGGCCGGCCGGAGATCCGGGCCAGGACGTCGGCCGCCACCCCGGCCGTGAACTCGTGGCGGGTCAGCACGAAGTCGACGCCCTCGACCTCGTCGAAGAGGATCGAGGCGGCCTCGCGGCCGACCACGCCGAAGACCGTCTGCACCCCGTGGTCGCGCAGCCGCTGCAGCAGCGCGTGGGCGGTCGTCGGATTGGTGCTCGGGCTCTTGGACACACGGGACATGGCAGCTCCTCAGGCACGAAGGGGGTATCGGTGCGGGCGCCGGGAGGCCGGCGCCGGAAGGCGGCGCGCCGCCGGGACTCGGCCGGCCGGGACGCCGCGTCTCGACTCTGCGGCCGGGGGCTTGCAGGCGCATGGACGATCGCCTTGGCGCTGCGGCACCCGCTGCCCGCCGGGCCGGGCGGCTGGTGGTCAGCGAATCGTCAAGCGGCCTGCGGGGCCGTTGTTGTGACGCCCCGGCGACGGCGCTACCGTGCTCGGGTCGGGCCTGCCGCGCGCCGACGGGGCTCGCGCGCCCACGCCCCGATCGCCCCGACGGCCCGGGTTGCCCCTGGTCGCCCATGGTCGTCCCTGCCACCCGGGGCCTGCCCCTTCCCGTGCGTCTCCCCTTCACCGGAGGTCAGCCATGCCGTCATCCGTGCCCGCGCCCGGTTCCGCCGTCCCGCCACCGGGTTCGGCCCTACCGCCGCCCGGTTCCGCCGTCCCGCCGCCCGCGGGCCCGTCACCGGCCGGTCTGCCGGCGCGCGACCTGCGCGGTCTGCGGGTGTCCGCGCTGGGGCTGGGCTGCCTGCCCACCACCGCGTTCTACGGGCGGCCCGACGAGAAGGAGGCCGTCGCCACGATCCGGGCCGCCCTCGATGCCGGTGTCACCCTGCTCGACACCGCCGACGTCCAAGGGCTGGGCGCCGGCGAGGAGTTGCTCGGCCGAGCGCTCGCGGGCCGCCGCGACGAGGTGGTGCTGGCGACCAAGTTCGGCATGGTGCGCTCCCCGGACGGCGCCTTCCGGGGCCTGCGGGGGGACCGGGCCTACGTCCGCGCCGCGTGCGAGCGCTCGCTGCGGCGGCTGGGCGCCGACCACATCGACCTCTACTACCAGCACTGGATCGACCCGGCCGTGCCGGTGGAGGAGACCGCCGGCGCGGTGGCCGAGCTGGTGGCGGAGGGCAAGGTCCGGCACTTCGGCCTCTCCGAGCCGTCGGCGGCGACCCTCCGGCGGGCCGACGCGGTGTTCCCGGTGACGGCGGTGCAGAGCGAGTGGAGCCTGTGGACCCGCGACCTCGAAGCCGAAGTGCTGCCCGTCTGCCGCGACCTGGGCATCGGCGTGGTCGCCTACGCCCCGCTCGGCCGCGGCTTCCTGACCGGCGCGATCCGCACCACCGCCGACCTGGCCGACGAGGATTTCCGCCGCTCCCAGCCGCGGTTCAGCCCGGAGGGCCTGGCCGGCAACCGGCCGCTGCTGCACCGGCTGCAGCCGGTCGCCGACCGGCTCGGGCTCACCCTCGCCCAGCTGGCCCTGGCCTGGGTGCAGCACCGCGGCCGGGACGTGGTCGCCATCCCGGGCACCGGACGGCGCACCCACCTCGCGGAGAACCTGGCGGTCGCCGCGGTCGAGCTCACCGAGCAGGACCTCGCCGAAGTGGCCGAGGCGGCGGCCGTACCGGTCCACGGGGCGCGCTACGCACCGAGCCTGCTGGCCATGACGGGGAACTGAGCCGCGCCGGGCCCGGTGGAACGGCACTTGAAAAGCGCTGGACGGCCGGGCGCCAAGGATGGTCCAAGCAGGCGCTGCCACGGTGGGACCAGGCCGGCGGCGGCCCGCTCGACGGCCGTCACGGGCCGGGCCCGTCCCCCCGGCGGGCGTCAACCCCCTCGACGGGCACCAGTCCCGCGGGCCCGGACTCTCGGAGGACCCTCCATGCCCACGGCAGCCACGGACATGACGGACGAGCAGCGCAAGGCGCTCGTCACCGCCTACCTCAAGGCCTTCGACAACGGCGGCACCGGCCACGACGGCACCCCGGTGCTCGACTTCTTCGCCGAGGACGCCGACTTCTTCTTCCCCAAGTGGGGCCTGGCGCACGGCAAGCCGGAGATCGCGAAGATGTTCGGCGACCTCGGCGGCTCCATCACTTCGGTCCGCCACCACACCTGGGCCTTCACCTGGGTCCTCTCCGGAACGGACCTCCTCGCGGTGGAGGGCACCACGCACGGCGAGCACCGGGACGGCCCCTGGCGGGTCGGGCAGCCCGAGTGGGGCGCCGGCCGGTTCTGCGGCGTCTTCGAGGTCCGCGACCACCTGATCCACCGCGCCTTCGTCTACCTGGACCCCGACTACGCCGGCGGGGACACGGCCCGCTACCCCTGGCTCTGAGCCCGGACGCGCCCGCCTCCCCGTACCGCACCGCCGCCTGCAGCGCCGCCTGCACCGCGTCAACGGCACCGCCGCGTACACCGTCCCCCGGTGCCCCGTCCCCCGGTGCACCGCACCCGCCCGCCCACCGCACCGCACCGCCCGAGGAGCATCATGGACGTCCTGGCCGCCCTGGAACGCAAGCACAGCCTGAACCTGTTCCCGATCGAGAACCGGCTGTCGCCACGAGCCGCCGCGGCGCTGGCCAGCGACGCGGTCAACCGGTACCCGTACTCCGAGACCGACGTGGCCGTCTACGGCGACGTCGGCGACCTGAACGCGGTGTACGACCACTGCGTCTCCCTCACCAAGGAGTTCTACGGCGCCCGGCACGCCTACGTGCAGTTCCTGTCCGGCCTGCACACCATGCACACCGTGCTCACCGCGGTCACACCCCCCGGCGGCCGGGTCATGGTGATCGCCCCGGAGGACGGCGGCCACTACGCCACCGTGACGATCTGCCGGGGCTTCGGCTACCGGGTCGAGTACGTGCCGTTCGACCGGCAGACCCTGGAGATCGACTACACCGCGCTGGCCGAGCGGACGGCCGAACACCCCGCCGACGTCATCTACCTGGACGCGTCCACCGTGCTGCGGATGCCGGACGCCCGGGCGCTGCGCGCCGCCGCCCCCGGCGCGGTGCTCTGCCTGGACGCCTCGCACCTGCTGGGCCTGCTGCCCGCCGCGCCCGGGACCCTCGTGCTGGACGGCGGGTTCGACAGCATCTCCGGCAGCACCCACAAGACCCTGCCCGGCCCGCAGAAGGGCCTGCTGGTCACCAACAGCGACGCCATCGCCGAACAGGTGGGCGCCAGGATCCCGTTCACCGCGTCGAGCTCCCACTCGGCGAGCGTCGGCAGCCTGGCGATCACCCTGGAGGAGCTGCTGCCGCACCGGGGGGACTACGCACGCCAGGTGATCGCCAACGCGCGCGAACTGGCCCGACAGCTGGCGGCCCGCGGCTTCGACGTGGCAGGCGAGGCGTTCGGCTTCACCGACACCCACCAGGTCTGGGTGCACCACCCCGAGGGCAACACCCCGCACGAGTGGGGCCGGCTGCTCACCGCGACCGACATCCGCACCACCACGGTGGTGCTGCCCAGCACCGCCCGCTCCGGACTTCGGCTCGGCACCCAGGAGTTGACCCGCTGGGGCATGAAGGAGGACGACATGACCACGGTGGCCGAGCTGCTCGCCCGGCTGCTGCTGCGCGGCGAGCAGTCCCGGTCGGTGACCGCCGACGTCCGGGACCTGGCCCGGTCCTTCCCCGGGGTCGCCTTCGCGGGCCGGCCCGCACCGCTGGCCGTGGCCTGACGCACCGCACCGGCCGCAGGCACGGGCGGGGTGAGGCGGGGCCGCGGGGGGGGGGCCGGGGGCCCCGCCCCCCCGGGGCCCCGGGGGGGGGGGGCCCAGCTGCCCAGTGCGCTTACACCCCGAGCGGGGCACCCGGCAGCGCCCCCCCGGTACCGGCGGTGGGCAGCCCC